>NZ_JBIVLH010000021.1:0-154451 GCF_044751185.1 Streptomyces sp. NPDC088733 | reverse complement strand
CGCCGCCAACACCGGGGAATGACCAACATCAACCGAAGCAACGGGGGTCACCTTTCACCCGTCGGAAGCGGCTCAGAATTCAGGCGTCGCCGACATCCCGTAGTCACTTACTCGGCGACGACCACTCGGCTGATGGGGGCGCAGACCGCCGTGTGCCGAACTGCCTCTACGATGCAGGTCATGGGGACATCCGAATCCGCGCCACTCATACGCGCCTGTTGGCTCTCCTGGCTCGCAGTTGAGACCGCCGATCAGGCAGCGGTGGTGAAGGCCCTCGGCCTGACGGAGGTACGGGAGACCGCCTGGACCGATGGGGTGGAACTCATCGACGAGGTGGCACATGACGAGGAGAAGCCGTTCCCCACAGTCATCATCACCCCGTCTGTGCAGGGGTGGACGCTGGTGTTCGGACGGTACTTTGGCCTACCCCACCTGTCACAGACGGCGCACGTCACCGACCTGTGCCGAAAATTGAGCGCGCACTTCGGCAAAGCCCAACTCTTCTTCCACAGTGAGCAAAACGACGGAGAAGCGTGGTTGATCGCTGAACACGGACGGATCCTCAGGCGCTGGATCAGCGAGTACCCGGAGCTCGCCCTGGGGGAACCGTTCGGCATCGAGCGACGACTCCTCGACGCCTACGGCATCACGGGCAAGCCCGAGGATCTTGACCCCGACAGTGATCTGGCCGGCGAATGGGCGGCGGCTTGGGGGGAGTGCTGGGCGACGACGGTGGCAGAGGAATCGAGCATCGACCCCACCGCCGCCGCAGCCGATACGAGTTCCCACAGCAAGATGTTGGTGGCAGCCGCTCCCCCCTTCGAGTAGTTCCCCCCCCGCCTGCCACCGAAGCGGGGTGCCGTCGATACCCGCTTTGGGAGCGAGGTGGGGCGGTCTGCGGCGTGACCTGCGTAGCACCTGACCTGTAGCAACGCTGGTATCGGTTGTCATCGTCCGTCAACGCTGACCTGCCTCGGACGGCCCGGAGACGGCCCCCGTCAGGATCACTGGACGATTTTGGATCGGATTTCACGACGTGCCCCAACGCTATGAGGTCGAGACCGACCACGATGAGCGTCTTGTATCCAAGCCCGGCGAGTGCCACGAGTAGGGCACCGGCTCCCCAAAGTCTCGGCTGCCGGACCTGGCGTTGGAACCATCGGCCCGGCATGCGCCCGACCAGCAAGCCGTGTATGCCGAGCGCGACCAAAGCCATCCACAGCCCGGACACCAGGCATAGCCCGAGCAAGAAAATCACGGCCCCCCGGGGCAGCCCGACAGACGCATGTGCATTCGCGCGGTATCCCGCCTGCCCGCACAATATCGCGCGCCCGGCGGAGCAATGAGGTAGAGAAACCTGTGACAGCTGGCAGCAGTGACGGAAACTGTTCTAACTACTAGGAGGTCTGCTCCACATGTGGCTCTTGATCGGCATTGTCGTTCTCTTTGCTGGGATCGGGTTGATATGCGGTGCCCTGGTCTTCGACTTCAAGGACTGGCGGACTCGCTGGACCGATAGCGGCGAGCCAGACGATCGCCTTCGCGACAGCCGTCGGCTGGGCATCCTCGGCTTTGGTTGGGTAGGGACGTTGGGCTCGCTGTACGTGGTGGTGGGCTTCGGGATCAACCTGCTCCTCGGGCGCTACTGACATCGGCTCGTCGGAATGGACTTCCGCGATGTGGTTGATGGGCCCGGTGTGGCGACAATAGCCCGTTACGTGAGAGTTCCGTCGGTTGTCGGATCGTCTTCGTCGGTGACGCGGAACTCGTAGCTCAGTGAGTAGCGGTCGCCGGGGACGATGATGTCGGCGATCTCGACGGGGCGTTCGTCGGTGCTGAATGTGCGCTGGATGCAGAAAACGTGGACGCCGGACTCGATGCTCAGGGCCTCGACTTCGGCGGCGCGGGGCGGTCTGACCGTGACGTCCTCGGACACGCGGGTGACGTGGACGTCGATCATGTCCAGGCGCGTGATGACGCCGGTATTGGCGAAGCGTCCTTGCTCGGGGTGCTCGACCTCGGTCCCGCCGGTGACGTCGAGCGACTCGTAGATGAGCAGGAGCTCCCGGCCTTGAGGGCGACCGCCGTGACCGGGGACACGATGCTGCTCGCCCTCGGGGAGCTTGGGTCGTTGAAGTAGTCGATGCGAGCAATGCGTCCAGCGTCGCACACACGCCCTGCCTCGTTCAGTTCGTGGTGAAGGGGGCGTATCCGGTCGGAACTTCACTGACGTGCAGGTCAGAGAAGAGCAAGGTGAGGCGGTGCGCGTTCGTCTCGATGCAGACTTCATGAAAGCCGAGTCCAGTGGCGCGGGACCAACGGCGAGCCGCTTCTGACTCAGGGAGAATCGACGCACCCGGGTACAAGCAGTGCCACTTGACGCCCCAGACGTAGCCATCGAGGTCGGCACCCGTCACGTGGTCGATGAGGCGGTCGTCCAGGGAGGCGCGCCAAGTCTCGGGCGGCACAGATGACTCGCACCGGGCTTCGACGCAGTACCTGAAGAGGTACCTCCGATGGGCCGGCTCGATGCCGGTTCGTGGATCCGTAGTCATGTAGACGATGACTTCGCAGTCGCGCATGTAGTCGGTGTATCCGTGGTGCACGACAGCGTGATCGAAGGTCTCATCCAGCAGTCGTTCCAGTTCAGCGACGTCCATGCCGCCGTTTTACCTCACGTGATCAGCTCTCCGCAGTGAGGTTTCCGCCGGTGGTGGCCGGTACTGCGGTTCCAGGGTTCTCCCGTCCAGGACCTCGATGCCGACGATGACCGTTCCGGTCGGGTGGAGTCGAACCGGATCACTACTTCGTCGTCCTCCTGCAGTTGGCACGCGTGGGCGTGTGTCGACACCTGACCCCAGACCTGTGAGGGTGACGCCGGATCTCTGGACTTCCTCTACTTCCGTCCGGGGGACGGCACTTGCGACGGTGTCCGGCGTACCGCCCTTGAGCAGGGGGAAGGGGCGTCGGCGACTGCTGTCATCTGTCGTCGTTGGATACCGTCGAACGGCCCAGAGGCGGCCCCGAAATGGTGCGATCCCTGTAGTTCCTCCTGTTGGTTCGCCCGTCAGGCGGGCACGTGTCGGGTAGGTGCTGTGCTGCTGGAGCTAGGCTTCCCGTTCAGCTTTTCTGTCGGGCGAGAACATCAGTCTGGAGATTGTGTCGTGAGTATCTTTGTGCCGTCGGCTCTTGACGGAGCTTCGGTCGAGCTGCACGCGCAGGTGGGAGACGCCCAGCGGTCGACCCAGCGAACCAGGCACTCGGTCGATGGATTCGAGGAGAGGATCGCCAACCTAGTGATCGCGCGATACAGCGGAGATCCGGACTTCTACCTGTTCTACTGCTCTGCCGACTGGGAAGTCCTGACAGACACGTGTCACGCTACGAAGCCGGAAGCCGTAGAGCAGGCCAACTTCGAGTTCGATAACGTGCAGTTTTGCGCGCGCTAGCGAACTCTGAGGCAGGCTGAATGACACGGACCCTCGGCATGTGACCTTCGTGACCCCTGTGCGACTCCTTCACCCCCATCGTCCCCGGCTTCGATCCCGTGTTGGAGCAGCAGCGGGAGGTCGCCGCAGCTCTCGACGCACGCATGCGTGCAAAGCGCGCAAGGGCACCTGGTGTCGATCTGGTGCGCGACGCCTAGAGAGGTCTGCAACGAAGAAGCCCCGGGCCGCCGGCTTGGGGTTTTCTGGTGGGGCGGGTGACGAGAATCGAATTCGCGATCTGAGCTTGGAAATCACCGGCCGTTGGTGCCCACGCGTACTCGTGACTTAGGTAGATGATCCGCTGCTGCCCGCGTCAGAGGGTCCTGCGCGGCCCGGCGTTGACCGTGGTTCGCCGCTCGATCTGGCACGCATCTGGCACGACATCGGTCAGACGAGACGCCAAGACGAGCATCATGGAGTCCAGTAACCGGCGGGCCTCTCTTCGTGTCCACCGGCGCGCTTGATGACTACTTGCTGGCCCCGGACGACGTGGCTGCTGTGGAAGGTCGTGTGTGATGATGCTGATCGCGCATACGGCATATTCACGGGCGGGTGCTCATGTGGTGGTGGGAACAGAAGATCGTTCCGGACGTGGACCGGCTGCAGTGGGCATGGGTGCCGCTTGAGAGCGTGGGACCCCTGCGGTTCGGGGCAAGTCAAGATGATGTGATCGAGGCTCTCGGCAGTGTTGCCTCAACCGGATGGGACCAAGACCATCGGTGGGCGCACTTCGACGACCTGGGCATCCGCACCTACTACGAAAAGCATGAGGACGGAGGCCTGATGGCTGTCATCGCCGATGCTCTTGACGGGCCTCAGGTCCACTATGACGGGACCACTTTCACCGGGCGGGCTCCCTCTGAGCTGAACCTGTGGATCGAGAAGGTCGCACACACTGAGCCGGTCCACACCAGCGTCTACGGGGAACCCAGCTTCCCCTCTCTAGGTCTGGTCCTGCGCTCCACGGGAAACGGCGACCGTACGTTCAGCCGACCGGTCTTCACCAGCCGGGCGTGGGTCCAATGCGCACATCCGGAAGAGCTTCTTCCACCTCTCTGGGCTTGACCAGCACCACCACCCCTTGCGCGATGCCCCTTCTGGTGCCTTCCTGCCCCGTGGCGGCAGATCGCGGGCCACGTGGACGACCAGATCCGGCGGGTGAAGGGGACCGACGCCGATCCATCTGGCACGTAGGTGGCACGACGGCCCTCACCCTCGGCAAAAGATCAAGGCCCAGGCATCCGGACTCACACCGGACGACCTGGGCCTTTGCCATGTGCTAGGGCTGGTGGGCGTGGACGGTTTCGAACCGCCGACATCTGCCTTGTAAGGGCAGCGCTCTACCGCTGAGCTACACGCCCGCTGGACACAGGAAAGCACAGCCTACCCTGCCATACCCCCTGCCCAGCAATCGCACGCGCGCGGTCAGGCGTAGGTCACGCGGAGTTCCTTCACGCCGTTCAGCCAGGGGGAGCGGAGGCGGCGGGGGGTGCCGGCGAGGCGGATGGCGGGGGCGGTGTCGGCGAGGGCGGCGAAGATCAGGTCGATCTCGAGGCGGGCGAGGCCGGCGCCGAGGCAGAAGTGGGGGCCTCCGCCGCCGAAGCCGAGGTGGGGGTTGGGGTCGCGGGTGATGTCGAACGTCCCCGGGTCGGTGAAGACCTCCGGGTCGTGGTTGGCGGAGGCGTAGAACAGGCCCACGCGGTCGCCGGCGGCGATCCTGGTGCCGCCGAGTTCCGTGTCCCGGGTCGCCGTGCGCTGGAAGGACGTGACCGGGGTCGCCCAGCGGACGATCTCGTCGGCGGCGGTACGGGGCCGCTCCGCCCGGAAGAGCTTCCACTGCTCCGGGTGGGTGAGGTAGGCGTGCATCCCGTGGGTGATGGCGTTGCGCGTGGTCTCGCTGCCCGCGACCGCCAGCAGCAGGACGAAGAAGCCGAACTCGTCCCCGTTGAGACTGCCCTCGTCCTCGGCGGCGACGAGCGTGCTGACGATGTCCCGCGCGGGGCGGGCCTTGCGTTCCGCGGCCATCCCCATGGCGTACGAGATGAGCTCGACGGACGCCTGGGCGGCGGTCTCCTCCGTGACCGCGAGTTCGGGGTCGTCGTAGCCGGTCATCCTGTTGGACCACGCGAAGATCCTGGCCCGGTCCTCCTGGGGCACGCCGATGAGTTCGGCGATGGCCTGCAGGGGCAGTTCGCTCGCGATGTCGGTGACGAAGTCGCCGCCGCCCCGCGCGGCGGCCTCGGCGACGATGCGGCCGGCGCGCTCGCGCAGGGCGTCCTCCAGGGCGCGGACGGCGCGCGGGGTGAAGCCGCGCTGCACGATCCGGCGCAGCCGGGTGTGCTCGGGCGGGTCCATGTTGAGCAGGATCAGCCGCTGGGCGTCGATGCGGTCGCGCGTCATGCGCTCGTGGAAGCGGATGATCGCGGTGTTGGCCCAGGAGGAGAAGGTCTCGGGGCTGGTGGACACCGTCCGGACGTCGGCGTGCCGGGTGACGGCCCAGTAGCCGTCGTCGCCGAAGCCGGCGAGGCCGTGCGGCTGCGGGATCCAGGCGACGGGGGCGGTCTCCCTGAGGGCGGCGAACTCCGGGAGCGGGACGCGTTCGTGGTTGAGGCCGGGGTCGGTGGGGTCGAAGCCGTCGGGGAGGGCTGGGCAGGCAAGGCGGGTGCGGCCGGTGGCGGCGGTCATCGGAGGCTGCCTCCCGGCAGGTGGGGGAGACCTGAGAACTGACGGTGCGTCAGTTACATGGGGAGACGGTAGTTGCCGCCCCGCCGCGAGGCAAGGACCGTCCGCGCGTCCTCGTGCACACCTCTTGCGCCGCTCTACCGGCGGTAAGCAGACTGCCTGGCGAATGAAATAGAACGCGTACTAGCCGCCGCCGTGAAAGGGCGAGGTACATGGCCGCTGAACCCGTCATCGTCGAAGCCGTACGCACTCCCATCGGCAGCCGTGGCGGCGCGCTCGCCGGCCTGCACCCCGCGCACCTGCTCGGCCAGACGTACCGGGAACTGCTCGCCCGCACCGGCGTCCAGCCCGACGCCGTCGAGCAGATCGTCGGCGGTACGGCCACGCAGGCCGGCGAGCAGTCGGCGAACCCCGCGCGGACCGCGTGGCTGGCCGCCGGCCTGCCGTACGAGACCGCCGCGACGACCGTCGACTGCCAGTGCGGCTCCTCGCAGCAGGCCAACCACATGGTCGCCAACATGATCGCGGCCGGGGTGATCGACATCGGCATCGGCTGCGGCGTGGAGGCCATGTCGCGGGTGCCGCCGGGCAGCGAATCCCGGCACGGACCCGGCAGGCCCTTCCCCGACGAGTGGAACGTGGACCTGCCCCACCAGTTCGAGGCCGCCGAGCGCATCGCCCGGCGCCGCGGGCTGACCCGGGAGTACGCGGACGGGCTCGGGCTGCTCTCGCAGGAGCGGGCGGCGCGCGCCTGGGCCGAGGAGCGTTTCAAGCGGGAGACCTTCGCGGTGCAGGTGCCCACCTCCGAGGAGGAGCGGCTCGCCGGGCAGGGCCTCGCGCGGCCGGTCGAGCGGGACGAGGGCCCGCGGGACATCGGCACGGAGGAGGCCCCCGGACTGCGTCAGGTCATGCCGGCGGCCGTGCACACCGCCGGGACCTGCGCGCAGGTCGCCGACGGCGCCGCGGCGGTGATGTGGGCGTCCAAGCGGACGGCGCGGGCGCTGCGGCTGCGCCCGCGGGCCCGCATCGTGGCCCAGGCGCTGGTCGGCGCCGATCCCCGCTTCCACCTCGACGGGCCGATCGACGCGACCCGGGCCGTGCTCGGCAGGGCGGGCATGACGCTGGACGACATCGACCTGGTCGAGATCAACGAGGCGTTCGCCTCCGTGGTGCTGTCCTGGGCGCGGGTCTTCGGCCAGGACCTGGAGAAGGTCAATGTCAACGGCGGGGCCATCGCGCTGGGTCATCCGGTGGGTGCGACCGGCGCCCGCCTGATCGTCACCGCCCTGCACGAACTGGAGCGCAGTGACCAGGAGTTCGCCTTGATCGCGATGAGCGCGGGCGGTGCGCAGGCGACCGCCACAATCATCCAGCGGATCTGAGCAGAGCCCCGGACCCGGCGCTCAGATACGGGTCTTGCGCCCCGTGAGGAGGACGCCGAGGCAGAGGACGGCGACCAGCCCCGTCCCCGCCAGCCACCAGACGGAGCCCGAACCGGAGGACTCGGCCTGCTGCTGCGGCGGGGGCACGAGCGCGCCGAGCCGGGTGACCGGGTCCCGGGTCGGGTTGTCGGTCGCGTACGCGGCCAGGGCCAGTTGGGCCAGGGCAGCGGGGTTGTCCTGCGACCATCCCGCGGAGTGGCTCGCCAGCCAGTTGTAGACGCCGCGGGCGGCGTCGAGATGGCCGCCGGCCGCGAGGGCGACCACCGCGTCGGCGGTGGTCCCGTAGTCCGGCATCTGCGGACCGGAGCTGAAGTAGCCGCCGCCCTGGTCGAGTTGCCGGACCAGCCAGGCGGCGCCGGCGTCGGCGGCGCTGCCCTCGCAGCCCGTGCGCGGCGGCATGTCCTGGGCGGGGGCCTCCACGACGAATCCGGCGCCCTCGGCCGCGCGCACCGCGTCCGCGGTGGCCTTGGCGTTCGCCGCCGGTCCGCCGGTGCCGCCGTCGCGCAGGCGGACGAAGGCGCCGCCGTCCGCGTGCCCGCAGGGCAGTTGCAGGGCGCGCAGCGCGTCGTACGGGTTCATGCCGTCGGTGGTCACGGACTTCACGTCGGTCCCGGCGGCCTTGAGGGCGCCGATCGCGACGCCGGTGGAGCCCGCGTCGGTGGTGCCCCCGGGGTTGTAGGACCAGCCGCCGTCCCGGTTCTGCACCTTGGCGAGCCAGTCGGCGCCCCGCTTGGCGGCGAAGTCGTCGCCGTAGGCGGCGAGGGCCTGCACGGCTATGCCGGTGGCGTTGGTGTCCTCCGCCGCGGTGTCGCACGGCACGGTCGGGTCCGCGCGGTACGAGGCGAAGCCGCCGTCGGCGCACTGCTGTCCGGCCAGCCAGTCCACCGCGCCCTCGGCCGGCTCGGTGTCCGCCGCGTGGAGCGCGAGCAGCGCGTACGACTGGCGCCACACGCCGTCGTACGTGGGGTCCGCCGCGCCGTACAGCGCGGCGGGGTGCGTCGAGGGAGCAGGCGAGGCGGCGATCGCGAGGGTGCTGAAGGCGGCCAGGGCCGCCGCCGCGGTGCGGCGCAGAAGCATCGGCGGGTGCCTTTCGGTCGAGCGGTCGAGCGCGGTGGGGGGAAGCGCGGGACACGGCACCGGAGGGTTGTTCGGCCACACTTTAACCAGGCGCGGATACCCGGTTGTGGCCACCCCGTGCGGCGATGCTCACACGGCCCTCACAATGCCCTTACCGGAACGGCTCATACCGCCGCGTAAACGACCGGGCCCCGTCCACCGGCGGGCCGTCAGGACTGGAACGGGTATCAGTTCCGGAGTGCGCCGGTTTCCGCCGGTGTGTCAGCGGTGCCTTCGCGCGCGCACCGCGCTCAGCCGGCCGCCGCCTCCGCGGGGGCGGTCAGGTCGATCAGCCGGCACACGGTCTCCAGGTCGGTCCTGACCTGGGCGATCGAGGCGCGGCCCGAGAGCCAGGTGACGAGCGCCGAGTGCCAGGTGTGCTCGATGACCCGGATGGCGGACAGCAACTCCGCGCCCGGCGGCCCCTCCAGCCGCATCGCGTCGAGGATGATCTCCGTCGTCAGCCGTGACACCGCGTCCACCTCGGGGCTGACCGAGCGGTCGGCGAAGGTCAGGGCGCGCACCATCGCGTCCGCGAGGTACGGATCCCGCTGCATCGCGCGGAACGCCCGCATCAGCGTCTCCGCCACCCGGTCCGCCGGCCCGGCGGCCGCGGGCGGGCGCTTGCGCAGCGCCTCGTGGAGGCGTTCCAGCTGGTCCTGCATCGTGGCGACGAGCAGGTGGATCTTCGACGGGAAGTAGCGGTACAGCGTCCCCAGGGCGACGTCCGACCGCTCGGCGACCTCGCGCATCTGCACGGCGTCGAAGCCGCCCCGGCCGGCGAGCGCCGCGCTGGCGCGCAGGATGCGGCGGCGGCGGGCTTCCTGACGCTCGGTCAGCGGCACCGCGGACGGCTGGGGAGCTGCGGTCATCTGGCCCAATCCGGTGTGCGGCGCGGGGATTCACCCCAGATTACCGCGCGCTCCCCATCCGTGGCGGGCTGTCCCGCCCCCGCCGGACCCGGCCGGAAGCCCCGTCAGCAGCCCCCGCCGCCCCCGTGCCGGGGCGGGCTCGCGCACAGTGGCGCGAATCACCTGTCCCGGCAAAGGGCACCCGCGCCGGGGCAGGTATCTTCAAGCTCTCGGGCAACTCCCGAGTAACCGAATCTGGAACTTGTTCTAGCAAGGGGCGGGCGGCTACGCTCCGGCCGAAGCGCAGCGATAAGGGGGCCGTGAGTGACCGCAGAGGCCAGGCCGCTCCGGATCGCGCTGCTCACCTACAAGGGGAACCCGTTCTGCGGGGGCCAGGGCGTCTACGTCCGCCATCTGTCCCGCGAACTCGCCCGGCTGGGCCACAGCGTCGAGGTGATCGGCGCCCAGCCCTACCCCGTCCTGGACGCCGTGGACGACCCCGATGGCTCAGTGACCCTCACCGAACTTCCGAGCCTGGACCTCTACCGCCAGCCGGACCCCTTCCGCACGCCGGGGCGCGGCGAGTACCGCGACTGGGTCGACGCCCTCGAGGTCGCCACGATGTGGACCGGCGGCTTCCCCGAACCGCTCACCTTCAGCCTGCGGGCCCGCCGCCATCTGGCCGCCCGGCGCGGTGCCTTCGACGTCGTCCACGACAACCAGACGCTCGGCTACGGCCTGCTCGGCGGCCCCGGCGCGCTCGGCGCACCGCTGGTGACGACCATCCACCACCCGATCACCGTCGACCGGCAACTGGAACTCGACGCCGCGCAGGGCTGGAAGCGCCGCGCCTCGGTGCGCCGCTGGTACGGCTTCACGCGGATGCAGAGGCGGGTCTCGCGCCGGCTGCCGTCGGTGCTCACCGTCTCCGGCACCTCCCGCCGGGAGATCGTCGACCACCTCGGGGTGCGCGAGGACCGGGTGCACGTGGTGCACATCGGCGCCGACACCCGGCTGTTCTCGCCCGACCCGTCGGTGCCCGAGGTGCCCGGCAGGATCGTCACCACCTCCAGCGCCGACGTTCCGCTCAAGGGCCTGATCCACCTCGTGGAGGCGCTCGCCGAGGTCCGCGCCGAGCAGCCCGACGCGCACCTCGTCGTGGTCGGCAAGCGCGCCGACGACGGCCCGGTCGCCGCCGCCATCGCACGCCTCGGACTGTCCGGCGCCGTGCGGTTCGTGAAGGGCATCAGCGACGCGGAACTCGTCGACCTGGTCCGCAGCGCCCAGGTCGCCTGCGTGCCGTCGCTGTATGAGGGCTTCGCGCTGCCGGCAGCCGAGGCCATGGCGACCGGCACACCGCTGGTCGCCACCACCGGCGGCGCCATCCCCGAGGTGGCAGGACCCGACGGGGAGACCTGCCTGGCCGTGCCGCCCGGCGACCCCGGCGCGCTGGCCGCGGCGCTCGGCCGGCTGCTGGCCGACTCCGGGCTGCGCCGCCGCCTCGGCCGCGCCGGCCGGGAGCGCGTCCTGGCCCGCTTCACCTGGGAACGGGCCGCCATCGGCACCGCCGAGCACTACCGCGCGGTGATCGAGGCCGCCGGCGGCCCGGGGCCCGGCGCCGCACGCACTCCCGCCACGCAGGCGGCGCGGATCTGATGCCGCGCCGCACACGACCGCCGCAAGAGAGAGGCGACGCTCCGTGCTGACCGTCGATTTTTCCCGGTTCCCCCTCGCCGCGGGGGACCGCGTCCTGGACCTCGGGTGCGGCGCGGGCCGCCACGCCTTCGAGTGCTACCGGCGCGGCGCGGACGTGGTCGCCCTGGACCGCAACGGCGAGGAGATCCGCGAGGTCGCCAAGTGGTTCGCCGCCATGAAGGAGGCCGGTGAGGCCCCGGCGGGCGCGACCGCCACCGCCATGGAGGGCGACGCGCTCAACCTGCCCTTCCCCGACGACAGTTTCGACCGGGTCATCATCTCCGAGGTCATGGAGCACATCCCGGACGACAAGGGCGTGCTCGCCGAGATGGTGCGGGTCCTCAAGCCGGGCGGCCTGCTCGCCGTGACGGTGCCGCGCTACGGTCCCGAGAAGGTCTGCTGGGCGCTGTCCGACGCCTACCACGAGGTCGAGGGCGGCCACATCCGCATCTACCGGGCCGACGAACTGCTCGGCAAGATCCGCGAGGCGGGCCTGCGCCCTTACGGCACTCACCACGCGCACGCGCTGCACTCCCCGTACTGGTGGATCAAGTGCGCGGTCGGCGTGGACAACGACAAGGCCCTGCCGGTGAAGCTGTACCACAAGCTGCTGGTGTGGGACATCATGAAGAAGCCGCTGGCCACCCGCCTCGCCGAGAACGCGCTCAACCCGCTGATCGGCAAGAGCTTCGTCGCGTACGCCACCAAGCCGCACGCCCCGAAGGCGGGCGTCGACGCGTGAGGCGGACCGAACACCTCGTCCTGCCCGGCGTGCTGACCTCGGAACAGGCGGCGGCCACCGTCGCCGGCATCCTCGCGGTGCAGCGGCCCGACGGCGCGCTGCCGTGGTTCGACGGCGGCCACCTCGACCCGTGGGACCACGTCGAGGCCGCCATGGCGCTGGACGCCGCCGGCGAGCACGACCGCGCCGACGCGGCCTACACCTGGCTCGCCCGCCGGCAGAACCAGGACGGCTCCTGGTACGCGGCGTACGGCTACGCCGACGGCGCCGAGGGCGAGCCCACCGACCGGCGCCGGGAGAGCAACTTCTGCGCCTACATCGCGGTCGGCATCTGGCACCACTACCTGTCCACCGGGGACGACGCGTTCCTGGAGCGGATGTGGCCCGTGCTGTACGCGGCGGTCGAGTACGTGCTGGAGCTCCGGCTGCCGGGCGGCCCGATCGCCTGGAAGCGGGAGGAGGACGGGACCTACCCCCGCGAGGCGCTGCTGACCGGCTGCTCGTCGATGTACCAGGCGCTGCGCTGCGCGCTGGCCGTCGCCGAGCACCGCGAGGACCCGCAGCCCGACTGGGAGCTGGCCGCCGGCGCGCTCGGGCACGCCGTGCTGAACCACCCCGAGCGGTTCCTGGACAAGGACCGCTACTCGATGGACTGGTACTACCCGATCCTCGGCGGTGTGCTGCGCGGCGCGGCCGCCAAGGACCGCCTGGAGTCCCGCTGGGACGACTTCGTCGTGCCCGGCCTCGGTGTGCGCTGCGTCGTCCCCAACCCGTGGGTGACCGGCGGCGAGAGCGCCGAACTCGCCCTCGCCCTGTGGGCGATGGGCGAGTCCGACCGTGCCGTGGAGATCCTCGCCGCGATCCAGCACCTGCGGGCCGAGGACGGCCTGTACTGGACCGGGTACGTCTTCGAAGGGGATGCGGAAACGGGCGGCGCCCCGGCCTTCTGGCCGGAGGAGCGGACCACCTGGACCGCGGGCGCCGTGCTGCTGGCCGTCGCCGCCCTGGGAGGGGACGAGGCGACGACGGCGGTCTTCGGGGGGGAACGGCTTCCGCTCGGGCTTGTTCCGGAGGCCGCGGGCTGCTGCTCCGGGGGCTGAGCCGGCCGGGCCTCAGGCCCGGTTGACGCGTCCCGCCACGGCGTGCCCGACGACGAGGTAGACCGCCGCCGGCAGACCGTAGTTCAGCAGGGTGCGCGCCCACGCGGAGTCGGGGGAGAAGATGTTGTGGGCCCAACCGCCGAGCCAGGTCGCCATGTCGTGGATCCACTCCACGAGATCGTTCCCCCGGTTGGCGTCGAGCATCCACAGCACGATCCACAGGATCAGGATGAATGCCGCCACATCCGCCACGACCATGATGACCGTGGCGGCGAGATTGCCGCGATATCGTCTGGACATAGCTGCCGTCTTGCCCCGATCGGGTGACTGAAACGTCATTCCCCGGCCAGGGCGTGACTCCCCGTATGGCCCCCTGCGCTGGCCGGTCCGCGCACCCCGGGTGAGGATGCGATCACGCACCGCATCCCCCACCGGAGAGTCCTTCATGCCCCTGCGCCGCGTCCTGACCGCCTTCCTGATGGCGGGTCTGCTCCTCCTCGTTCCCGCCTGTGGCGGCGACTCCGACACCACCGGCTCCGCCGGCACCGCGAGCCCGACCTCCACGGTGCAGAAGCAGAAGCTGGCCAAGACCCGCTTCGTCGCCAACGCCGGCCTCGCCGCCGGAGCCACCTACCAGTGGATCGTCAAGCCCTACCGGGCGGGCAAGTTCAAGAAGGGCGCCGACGGTCGCAAGACCGCACTGGTCAAGGCGGGACTGGCCGGTGCGTTCGCCTACAACAGGCTCAAGGCCGCCTCCAACAACGCCAAGGCCGACCCCACCCTGTCCAAGATGGTCGCGCCGCTCACCGCCGGCATCGAGTCGCTGAAGAACCTGCCGTCCAAGCTCCGCAAGGGCGAGGGCACGGACGACGTCGTCAGCTCCTTCCAGGACGCCATCACCAACGTGAAGTCCGCGGGCGAGCAGGGCGGGGCCAAGGTCACCGACCAGGTCCCGTCACTGAGCCAGCTCGCGGCCGGCTGAGCCCGCGACCGGCCGACCCATGGGCGACAGGGCTGTGCCCCGGACCGTGCGGTCCGGGGCACAGCCCTGTCGCGGTGTGCGTCAGCCCTGCTGCGCGGGGTTCGCGGCGGGAGCGGGAGCCGTGTCGGCCGCGTCGTGCACGGCCGGCGCGGGCGGCGGCGCCATCATCTGCTGCGGGGCGGCGGGAACCCTGGTCCGGGCGGCCAGCCCGCGGAAGAAGTTGATCACCACCAGGACCGGCAGGATGAACGCCTTGAAGATGATGAAGTACTCACCGCCGTGGAAGATGAATCCGAGGTAGATGCCGTAGCCGGTGAAGGCGAGACCGGCGGCCACATTGAAGGCCCGCCAACCGCCGCTGACCCCGGCGGAGTTGACTGCGCCCATGATGATCATCGTGACGCCGCTGACGATCAGGAGTACGACGTACCAGGAGAAGAGCGGCTCGGCGCTGAAGTCGAGGTTCACTGGGATTCCCGTATGCAGATGTGGTGATCGTGTGATCGGGGACAGGCGCGAACCCTACCGGTCCCTACGAACATTCATACGTTTTATTTACCTGCGCTTGGGAAAGCACTTCGCCCCACCGGCGCGGCCGGTGGGGCGAAGGCGTGGAACGGGCCGGTACGGGTCAGCCGCGCTGGATCCCGCCGGTGTCCTGGAGGACGCCGCGGCGGCCGTCCTGGGTCTGGGCCACGAGGGCCTGGCCCTGCTGGTCCACCGCCAGGTACCAGGTGCCCGGGGTGAGTTCGGCGATCGGGGCGCCCGAGCCGTCCTCCGCGTACAGCGGGCGTGCCACCGGCACCGCGAACCAGAAAGCCGCGAACTCCGCCGCGGGCTGCTGCTGCGGTTGCGGCTGCTGCGGCTGTCCCTGCTGCGGGTAGCCGTACTGCGGCGCACCGCCGCCGAAGGACTGGTCCGGGGCGGCCTGCTGCCCCGGGTAGCCGTAACCGGTCTGGCCCGTCTGCTGGGCGCCCGGGTAGGGCTGGCCCGGCTGCTGCCCGTACGCCTGCGGCTGCTGCGGGCGCGGCGCCGGCAGCAGACCCGCCTTGAGGGCCGGCAGGCCCTGCAGCGAGAGCAGGATCACCGCGGCCAGCGCGGCGGCGGCGATGAAGGACAGGTACGCGCCGGCACCCAGCTCCCACGCCTCCTGGCCGTTGAACAGCGACCACAGCGCGTCCCAGGCCGCGGCGACCGCGAGCACCGCGCCCCACTGCTCCAGGCCGATGCCCAGTACCTTGCGGCCCTCGGGCTGGAAGCGCGCGGCGACGAACAGACCCGCGGCGATCAGGCCGAGCAGATGCACCGACGGCAGCAGCGGGAACAGCTCGCTCTTCCACGCGCCGGCCCCGCACTCGTCGGAGCTGCATCCCTTGAGCGTGTAGAAGTTCAGGAACGAGGCGATCAGCAGCACAAGCGCCGCGCCGATCGCCGCGCCGTCTCCTCGGGTGAGGGAGCGGTTATTCACTAGGGGTCCTTCTCAGTCGTCTCGTCGTCGCTCTAGCCACGTGGTTCCCCATCGTATGGGGGGTGTTGCCGGCAGATGCGCCCGGTACGGCCCGGTGACAGGATCGGGACCCAACGCTCACCTGCCGCTCACCCACGGCCCTCCAAGTACGCCGTGATGCCGTCCGCGATACCCTGCGCCGCCTTCTGGCGCCACGCCGCGCTGGAGAGCAGCGCCGCGTCCTTCGGGTCGCGCATGTTGCCGCACTCGATGAAGACCTTCGGCACCCTGCTCAGATTGAGCCCGCCCAGGTCGCCGCGGACGTCCAGGCCCGTGCCGTGGCCGATGTAGTTGGATGGCTTCGTGCCCGTCGCCGCCTTGAAGTGGTTCTTGAGGGCGGTGCCCAGCAGCCGCGAGGGCTTGACGATCGCCCGGGTGTCCGCGACGCCCTTGTGCACGGAGGCGGGCAGGATGACGTGGAAACCGCGGTTGCCGACCGCCGAACCGTCGGCGTGCACCGACACCACCGCGTTCGCCTTCGCGTTGTTGCCGATCCGGGCCCGCTCGTCGATGCACGGGCCGTACGGGCGGTTGCCGTCCTGCGTGAACTTCACCACCGCCCCCCGCGCCGCCAGGATCTTGCGCGCCCGGCGCGACACGTCCAGCGTGTACGACGCCTCCGGGTACCCGGCATTGGTCGCCGTACCCGTGGTGTCGCACTCCTTGCGGGCGGTGCCGATGTCGACCTTGCGGGCGATCGCGGAGGTGTGCCGGTTGTTCGTGGGGTTGTGGCCCGGGTCGAGCACGACGACCCGGCCCGCCAGCGGCTTGGTGGTCTGGGGCTTGGCGTCCGACGTCCCGGGCCAGTGCGGGGAGGCCGACTGCACCGCCGCCGCACTCAGGGGGACGTCGCGGTCGCGCCCCTGGTCCGAGGGGCCGCTCGTCGCGCCCCACACCAGCCACCCCGCCGCACATGTCGGCACCAGCGCCGCGGTCACGACCACGGCGGTGTTGCGCATCGTCTTGAACACGTCAGCGATGCTATCGGCCGGGCCGGACTCCGGGGCCCGTACGCCGCAGGACATGCAGCGAACCGGTCACGGAGACCTCCGTGAACGCCCCCGACTCCAGGGCCCGGCGGTAGATCCGCCACGGCGCCTGGCCGCCGTCCGCGGGGTCCTCGAACACGTCGTGGATCACCAGCAGGCCGTCCTCGGCGAGATGCGGCACCCAGCCCTCGTAGTCGTTCGTGGCGTGCTCGTCGGTGTGGCCGCCGTCCACGAAGACCAGGCCCAGCGGCTTCCCCCACACCGCGGCCACCTGCGGGGAGCGGCCCACGACCGCGATCACGTACTCCTCCAGGCCGGCGGCGTGCAGCGTCCGCCGGAACGCCGGCAGCGTGTCCATCCGGCCCACCTCGGGGTCCACCAGCGTCGGGTCGTGGTACTCCCAGCCCGGCTGCTGCTCCTCGCTGCCGCGGTGGTGGTCGACGGTGACGGCGACCGTCCCGGCCTCCCGCGCGGCGGCGGCCAGCAGGATCGTGGACCGGCCGCAGTACGTGCCGACCTCCAGCAGGGGCAGCCCGGGCAGGCGGGTGGCCGCGTCCGCGGCAGCGGAGTAGAGGGCGAGGCCCTCGTGGGGAGGCATGAAGCCTTTTGCCGCGGTGAACGCGGCCAGCGCGTCCGGGCGGGGTCGGGGGGTGGGCATGCCCCCCATCGTGCCCTACGGTTCCCCCGGGTTCTTTCCCCGCCCTCCCGCCCTCCCCCAATCTTCGGCCGGGGGTGCCCCCAGCCCGGCACGGTAAGTGCGGGCCCTGCGCTGCGTGCGTTGTGGGGTCGGCGCCGCTCCGGAGTCCTCCCCCAACCTTCGGCCGGGGGGACCCCCACGGCGCTCGCGGGTTGCGCCAACGTGCTGCGCAGCGCGGTCTCCGCTCGTCTCCCCCAGCTACCGCTGGGAGGTGCCCCCACGGGCGGACCCCGGCGCACCCCCTCCCGGGTCGCTTGGGGCGGCTTACGGCCGGTGGGGGTTCAGATGGGCACTTGCGCCAACCCCGGACCGCCTCCTCGCCCCCCCACCGGGGATCAGGCGCATGACGAGACGGAGGGGGCGGGGTCGGAGGGGTGGCGTTCTGGACACTGGAGCATATTTGGGTGCATGACCTGGGTGCTCAATGGCAAGCGCCTGAGGCACCTAAATGTGCTGTCCAGAATGGCAGCCCCGGAGGCCCCGCACCCGGCCCCCAACAACGCGCGTCGGGGCGACCGGACTTCACAGGGCACACGGGCGGGCGGGTGGGGGAAAAACTCAGAGCCAACCATTGTGGCGGGCGGTCCGTACCGCCTCCGTGCGGTTCCGCGTCCCCGTCTTCCCAATCGCCGACGACAAATAATTCCGCACCGTCGACTCCGACAACCGCACCCGCGTCGCGATGTCCGCGACCGTCGCCCCGTCGACCGCCGCGTTGAGCACGTCCCGCTCGCGCGCGGTCAGCGGGCTGGGCCCCGTGCTGAGGGCGGCGACCGCGAGGGCGGGGTCGATGACCTGGTGACCGGCCAGGACGCGGCGGATGGCGGCGGCCAGTTCCTCGACGGGGCCGTCCTTGACCAGGAAGCCCGCGGCGCCGGCGTCCATCGCGCGGCGCAGGTAGCCGGGGCGGCCGAAGGTGGTGAGGATGAGGACCTTGCAGGAGGGCAGCCGCTCGCGCAGGTCCGCCGCCGCGTCGAGCCCGCTGCGGCCGGGCAGCTCGATGTCGAGCAGCGCGACGTCCGGCCGGGCCTCCAGCGCGGCGGCCACGATCTCGTCGCCCGCGGCGACCTGCGCGACGACCTGGATGTCGTCCTCCAGGTCGAGCAGCAGCGCGAGAGCGCCGCGCATCATGCCCTGGTCCTCCGCCAGCAGGACCTTGACGACACCGTCGGGGCTGCTCATGCGGCCAGTTCCTCCTCCACCGGAAGCTCGGCGACCACCCGGAACCCGGCGCGTGCGGCGGGGCCCGCCCGCAGGGAGCCGCCCGCCGCGGCCAGGCGCTCGGTGAGGCCCTTCAGGCCGGAACCGGAGGTGGTCGGCTCCGAGACTACGCCGTGCCCGTCGTCGGTGATCTCCAGGCGCACGTGCCCGCCGCCGCTGGCCAGTTCGATGCGGCAGGAGGCCGCGCCGCTGTGCCGTACGACGTTGGTGACCCCTTCCCGTACGACCCAGCCCAGGAGTGCCTCGGTCTGCGGCGGCAGGGGCGGGCCGGTCTCCACGACGACCGCCTCGACGCCGGCCGCGGTGAGCGCCGAGCGGGCCCGGTCCAGCTCGGTGGACAGGCTGCCCTCGCGGTAGCCGGTGACGGCCTCGCGGATCTCGGTGAGGGCCTGCCGGCCGACCGCCTCGATGTCGGCGACCTGGGCGAGCGCGGCGTCGATGTCGCGCGGGGCGAGCCGCCGTGCGGCCTCGGACTTCACGACGACGACCGAGAGGGTGTGGCCGAGCAGGTCGTGCAGGTCGCGGGAGAAGCGCAGCCGCTCCTCGGCGACGGCGTGCCGGGCCAGTTCCTGCCGGGTGGCGCGCAGTTGGGCGACGGCGTCGAAGAGCCGGAGCATCGCCGCCGTCACCAGGCCGGAGATCAGTGATCCGTAGCCCATGGAGACGCCGTTCCACAGGTCGCCGCTGCGCCAGCCGGAGACCAGGCCCGCGGACAGGGCGAGGCCGACCAGGGTGAGGCCCATGTACCGGCCGCGCACGACGATCCCGACGGCCAGCGAGAACAGCGGGAAGAACAGCAGCCAGCTGCCGCCGTAGCCGATGGCCAGCGCGTACGTGAGGGCGCCCAGCGGGAGCAGCAGCAGCCGCGGCACCCCGAGTGCCACCGCCCGCGGCTTGAAAGCGGTGAACGCCACGGCGACGTAGAGGGAGTTGAAGGCCAGCAGGCCGAGTCCGCCGAGCCAGGGGTTGGACGCCTGTCCCTGGAGGAGGTGGGACAGCGCGCCCACGCCCATGAGCAGCCAGGGCAGGAAGCTCAGGGGGGTGGGGGCCTTGAGGTCCTCGATCTCCTCCGCGATGTCGCGCGGGCCGCGCGGGCGGCGCCGTTCCCACGCGCGCCGGGCGCGGGACGTCCACGGCGCCCGTGCCGCCTCGCATTCCTCCGTCACCGTCATGGCCGTCCCGCCTCTCTCGTGCGTGTCCGTCGGGGGATGCATTACACGGTGCGCGCCGAGCGCCGGTACGCGTAGACCGCGTAGGCGCCGAACACCGCCGTCCAGCCCGCGAGCACCACGACGGTGCCCGGGTGGGGCGCCGTCCCGCCGGTGACGGCCCAGCCGAGCTCCCCGAAGCGGTGGGACGGGGTCCAGCGGGAGACGGCCCGCAGCCAGCCGGGGAAGAGCGAGGTGGGGAACCACAGGCCGCCGACGACGGACAGGCCCAGGTTGCAGGCGACGTTGACCACGCCGGTGGTCTGCGCGGTGAGCCGGTAGCCGTTGCCGAGCCCGAGCAGGGTGAACGGCGCGGTGCCGGCCCACAGCAGTGCGGCGATCGCCGCCCACTGCCATGCCCGCAGCTCGACGCCGTTGACGAGGCCGCCGGCCAGCAGCACGGCGATGATGGAGGGGAGCACGGTGACCGAGCCGCTGAGGCAGCGCCCGACGACCACCTGGGACGGCGACATCGGGGTGATGCGCAACTGGCGCAGCCAGCCGTGCCCCTTGTCCTCGGCGACGCCGGTGCCGGCGGCCAGGGCGGAGCCCAGTGCCCCGTACGCGGCCATGCCGATCATCGCGGCCAGGGCGGCGGCCTTGTCCTCCTCGGAGCCGGAGACGCCGAGGTTGGTGAAGAGCAGGTACATCATGACGGGCATGCCGATCCCGAAGATCACGAAGCCGGTGTCCCGCAGGGTGCGGCGGATCTCCAGGGTGACGTAGGCGAGCAGCATCAGACGTTCTCCTTCTTCAGGGCGGCCGGGGTGGCGGGGGAGTCGGCCGGCGTGCCGTCGGCGTCCTTCGCGGTGAGGGTGAGGAAGGCGTCCTCCAGACTGGCCGCGGTGACCTCCAAGCCGCGGATCATGCCGCGTTCGGCGAGTGCGACCACGGTGGCGTCGGAGTCGGAGCTGCGCAGGTGGGCGCGGTCGCCGCGGATCTCCACGGAGACCACGCCGGGCAGTTGGCGCAGGCCCTCGGTGGCGGCGCCGGCCAGGTCGAAGGCGACCAGGTTGCCGCCGACCGCGCGCTTGATGCGCTCGCCGGTGTCGTCGGCGACGATGCGGCCGCGGTCGATGACCACGATGCGGTCCGCGTTCTCGTCGGCCTCCTCCAGGTAGTGCGTGGAGAACAGGATGGTGTTGCCGTGCGCGGCGTAGGCCCGCATGGAGTCCCAGAAGGCGCGCCGGGCCTCGACGTCGAGGGCGGCGGTCGGCTCGTCCAGCACGACCAGTTCGGGGTTGCCGGCCAGGGCGACGGCGAAGCGCACGCGCTGGGCCTGGCCGCCGGAGAGCCGGTCGGCCCGGCGGTCGGCGAAGTCGGTGAGCCCGGCCAGTTCCAGGGACGTGGCGACGGGCAGCGGGGCGGGGTAGGTGCGGGCCACGAAGGTGAGCAGTTCCCGCACGGTGACCCGGGGGATCGGCCGGCCGTCCTGCAGCATCGCGCCGACCCGCCCGGCCCGCACCGCCTCCTGCGGGGTGCCGCCGAAGAGCCGGACCTCGCCACTGTCCGGGCTGTCGAGCCCCAGCAGCAGGCTGATCGAGGTGGACTTGCCCGCCCCGTTGCGACCGAGCAGGGCCACGGACTCACCGCGCCGGATCTCCAGGTCCACCGAGTCCACGGCGCGCACCGCGCCGAAGGTCTTGACCGCCCGGGTGAAGCTCACAGTCGTCGTCATGCCCACGACGGTACGGGGGAGCCGGCGGGCCGGGGCAGAGGGGAAAGTACCCGGTTCCCCAGGACAAATGTCATGGGTGGCGGCGTCATTGACGGAACGTCAGCCCGGCCGCCCGGGCGGCGCCTCCGCGAGACCCTCGCGGAGGCCCCGGCGCCGACCGGTCAGCGCAGGTGGGAGGTGTCGTTGAACAGCCGCACCGACGCGTTGCCGTCGGCGAAGTACGCCACCGCGGAGAACGCCGCCGCCGACAGCTCCATGCGGAACAGCGACTCCGGCGGGGCGCCCAGCGCGAGCCGCAGGAGCGTCTTGACCGGCGTGACGTGCGTGACGACCAGGACGGTGCGGCCCGCATGACGCGCGATCATCTTGTCGCGGGCCAGGGCGACCCGGCGCGCGGTGGCGGCGAAGCTCTCGCCGCCGGGCGGCGCGACCTTGGGCGAGGCCAGCCAGGCGGTCAGCTCCTCCGGGAAGCGCTCCTTGACCTCGCCGAAGGTCAGCCCCTCCCAGGCGCCGAAGTCCGTCTCGCGCACACCCTCCTCGATGCGCACGTCGAGGCCGAGCCGCTGCGCGACGATCTCCGCGGTCTGCCGGGTGCGCTTCAGCGGGGAGGACACGACGGCCTGGACGGTGCCCCGCTCGGCCAGCAGGTCCGCCGCCCGGCGCGCCTGCCACAGCCCCTTCTCCGACAGCTCCGGATCGGTGCCGCCGCTGCCGGAGAACCGCTTCTCCGGGGTGAGCGGGGTCTCGCCGTGCCGCAGCAGCACGAAGGTGGTCGGGGTGCCCATGTCGGCGTCGCCCCAGCCCACCGCGGTGTCGGACTCCCCGAGCGGTTCGGGTTCCTCGTCCGCCGCTGCCGCGGAGGCGGCCGCGGCGGCGGGTGCCGCGGCCGCGCCCAGGGCGGCCGTGGACCGGCTGGGCTCCCACTGCCGGCCCCGCTTGCCCGCGTCCATCGCCTCGTTGGCCAGCCGGTCGGCGTGCTTGTTCTTCTCGCGCGGGATCCACTCGTAGGTCACCTGCGCCGGCGGCAGGATCCCGCGGGCCTCGGCGGCCAGCGGGCGCATGTCCGGGTGCTTGATCTTCCAGCGGCCCGACATCTGCTCCACGACGAGCTTGGAGTCCATCCGCACCCGCACCTGCGCCTCGGGGTCCAGCGCCCGCGCGGCCCGCAGCCCCGCGATCAGCCCCCGGTACTCGGCCACGTTGTTGGTGTGCGTACCGATGAACTCCGCGGCCTCGGCGAGCACTTCGCCGGTGGCGGAGTCGCACACCACCGCGCCGTACCCGGCGGGTCCCGGGTTGCCCCGGGACCCGCCGTCGGCCTCGACGGTGAACGTCCGGGCCATTACAGGCCCGACTCGGGCGTACGGACCAGGATGCGGCGGCAGTTCTCGCACCGCACGACCGCGTCGGCCGCCGCCGCGCGCACCTCGTTCAGCTCGGTGATGTTCAGCTCCAGCCGGCAGCCCTCGCAGCGCTTCTGGTAGAGCCGGGCCGCGCCGACGCCGCCGGACTGCGCCCGCAGCTTGTCGTAGAGCTTCAGCAGGTCGGCCGGGACCGAACCGGCCATGATCTCCCGCTCCTTGGTGACCGTCATGCCTTCGGCGTCGATGCCGCGCAGGGCCTCGTCGCGCCGGGTCTCGGCCTCAGTGGCCTTGCCCTGCACGGAGTCCAGGCGCCCGGTCAGCTCCTGCACCCGCTCCTGCAGGGACTCGCGGCGCTCCATGACCTCCAGGACGACGTCCTCCAGGTCGCTCTGCCGCTTGGCCAGCGAGGTGATCTCGTGCTGGAGGTTCTCCAGGTCCTTCGGCGAGGAGACGGCGCCGGAGTCCAGCCGCTCCTGGTCGCGGACGGCGCGCTTGCGCACCTGGTCCACGTCCTGCTCGGCCTTGGTCTGCTCCCGGGCGGTGTCGCTCTCCTCGGTCTGGGCGGCGACCAGCAGGTCGCGCAGCTGCGCCACGTCGGAGGACAGGCGCTCGATCTCGGCGTGTTCGGGAAGGGTCCGGCGCTTGTGGTCCAGCTGCGCGACGCGCGCGTCGAGTGCCTGGACCTCGAGGAGTCGGATCTGGTCTGCGGGCGCGGCGTTCAGCGGGGGGCTCCTGAGGTCGTGGGTGCGAAGGGGACGTTCGAAAGATGCGCGGTGGGCGCGGCGGCGCGGGCGTGGGCCGTCCACGGGTCGGTGACGATGTGCGACACATGGGTGCGCACGTCCCAGCCATGGCGTTCCGCGACCTCGTCGAGCCGGCGCGCGGCCTGCGCGCACCAGGGCCACTCGGTGGCCCAGTGCGCGGCGTCGACGAGCGCCGGGGGCCCCGCCTGCTGCGCCTCCGACACCGGGTGGTGGCGCAGGTCGGCGGTCAGGTAGACATCGGCCCCGGCCCTGCGCACGTCGTCGAGGAAGCTGTCGCCGCTGCCGCCGCACACCGCGACGGTGCGCACCTGCCGCTGCGGGTCGCCGGCGACGCGCAGCCCGGTCGCCGTGGCCGGCAGGCCCCGGGCCGCCCGGTCGGCGAACTCCGCCAGCGTCATCGGCTCCGGCAGTTCGCCGAGCCGGCCGGCGCCGCGGCGTCCGGCCGGATCGGTCGCGTCCGGCACCAGGGGGCCGGTGACGCGCAGTCCGACGGCGGCCGCGAGGGCGTCGGAGACCCCGGGATCGGCTCGGTCGGCGTTGGTGTGGGCGACGTGCAGCGCGACGTCGTTCTTGATCAGGGAGTGCGCCACCCGGCCCTTGAAGCCGGTCGCGGCCACCGTGGTGGTGCCGCGCAGCCAGAGCGGGTGGTGCGTGACGAGCAGGTCGGCGCCCAGGCGGATCGCCTCGTCGGCGACCTCCTGCACCGGGTCGACCGCGAAGAGCACCTGCCGGACCTCGGCGTCCGGGTCCCCGCAGACCAGGCCGACGGCGTCCCACTGCTCGGCCCACTCCGGCGGCCAGAGGACTTCGAGGGCGGCGATGACGTCGGACAGTTTCGGCACGGGGTCGAGGTTACCGCGCCGGTACCGGGCGGCTGGAATTCCCGCCTGGTCATGAGCACACCGACCGCACGAAGTCCGACGGAACGGGACGAGAGCCACCCTTATGTGTGAAGCACACCGACTCGTGTCGGGCGGTTGCGCGTACGAAAACTAGCGTCGTGGCCAGGAGGTGACCCACCGATGACAGCCTGCGCAACCGAGACCGCCACCGACACCGGCTCCGGTGCCGTGCCGCGGGCCGGGTTCACGATCGCCGCGGACGGCTCGTACGCCGCGTGCCTGACCCGGACGCCGGACGGCGGGGACGGCTGGTACCCCGAGCGCTGGACGCTCGGCGGCCCCGAGCCGTACACCGTGCCGCTGCCCGGCAACCAGCCCGAGGAGGAGTGCTCCGAGGTGCTGCCGCTGCCCGACGGCCGCGTCCTGATCCGCCGCCGCGTCGCCGACCGGCACGACTTCGCGCTGCTCTACCCGACCGGCCCCGGCACCGGCGAACTGCTGCTCGGCTCGATCCCGGGCGGCCCGGGCGGTTCCGGCACCGAGGTGCGGCTGCTGCCGCCGCCCGCGTCCGGGCTCGCGTTCGCCCTCGCGTACGACCCGGCGGCCGCCCGCACCACGGTGTGGCTGGTCCACGACGGCCACGACGGCGCGCCGCGCCGGCTCGCGGAGATCCACGGCCGCTGCGGGGGCGGCGCGTGGCTCGACCGGGCGGGCGGCGTGCTCGCCCTGGACCGCCAGGCGGACGGGCCGGTCAAGACCGTCGCCGTGGACCTGCGGGGCGGCGGCGCGGTCAGCCCGCTGCTGCAGATCACCGACGACAGCAACGACCGGCTGCTGCTCGCCGAACCCGACAGCGGGCTCCTCATAGTCCGCAGCGACGCCACCGGTGAGGACCGCATCGGCTGGGGCGTGCTCGGCAGCAGGCAGCCGATGCGGTTCGCCGAGTGCCTGCGGGTCCCCGACGCCGTCCTCACCCCGTTCGCCGCGCAGCCGGGCCAGGTGCTGATGCCCGAGTCGTGCGCGGTGGCGCTGCGCGCCGACGGCCCGCACGGCACGTCGCTGGCGGTGTGGCGGCCGGGGGAGCGCCGTGCCACCTGGCTCAGCGGCCCGGAGGGCTGGCTCGCGGGGACGGGCATGTGGTCGCCGCAGGGGCTGCTGCGGCTGCCGTACGCGTGCGTGCACTGCCCCTGCGGGATCGTCGAGTACGACGCCCCCGCGCCGGTCCCACCGGCGCTGGCCGTCGTCCCCGATGCCGTCCCGGAGCCCGCGCCGGAGGAGTCCCGGGGCAGTCCGGTGCTGCCGCTGCAGCAGGCGCCGCTGGCGGCCGGGGCATGACCGGTAGGATCCCGCCGGGGGCTGCGCCGTCTTTTCGGCGGGCGCTGGTACGGCGGCACGTCGGCGGCACGGTTCCTGCGACCCGTACGCCACCGACAGAGAGTCCTCGTATGTCCGACTCCCGAACCGAGAACCCCGCCGCGAACCACGAGAGCGCGGCGGATCTCCACGGTCGCCACCGCGGCCCCGCCTCCTCGGAGGAAGCACCCGCCGCACCGCACGGCCGGCACCGCCGACCGGAGGGTTCCGGCGACGACGACTGAGCCGGACGGAACGTTCAGGCTCCCCGCAGACCGGCCGCCGTCCGCGCCAGCGCGCGGACGCGGGGCCAGTCCCGGGACCGCAGCGCGTCCCGCGGGACCATCCAGCTCCCGCCGACGCAGGCGACGTTCGGCAGCGCCAGGTACGCCGGCGCGCGGGCCTGGTCGATGCCCCCGGTGGGGCAGAAGCGCACCTCCGGCAGCGGTGAGGCCAGCGCCCTGAGGTACGCAGCGCCGCCCGCCGCCTCGGCCGGGAAGAACTTCAGCTCCGTCACGCCGTGTTCGGCCAGCGCCACCACCTCGGACGCGGTCGACACCCCCGGCAGGTAGGGCACTTCCGTCGCCCGCGCGGCGCCGAGCAGCCGCTCGGTCCAGCCCGGACTGACCAGGAACCGCGCCCCGGCCTCCACCGCCGCGGCGGCCTGCGCCTCCCGCACCACGGTCCCGGCCCCGACGAAGGCCTCCGGCACCTCGCGGGCGACGGCCCGGATGCCGTCCAGCGCGCCCGGGGTGCGCAGCGTGATCTCCACGACCGGCAGCCCGCCGTCCACCAGGGCTCTGGCCAGCGGCACCGCGTCGGCGGCGTCCTCCAGCACGACGACGGGGATCACGGGCGCGCGATCGAGCAGCATGCCCCGGATGCTGCCGGGGCGGCACTGCTCGCGCAACGATCGTTGCGAGACGTGCAACGCCGGCGCCTCAGTGGACGTCTGTCACCAGCACGTCGATCCGCCCCGGACCCTGCACCTCCACCCGGAAGCCCAGCTCCCGCAGCACACCGGCCAGTTCGTCCGGACCGCCCGGCCGGGCGCCCGACTCCAGCAGGGCACGCACCATGCGCCCCTTGGTCGCCTTGTTGAAGTGGCTGACGACCTTCCTGGTCTCGGCCTGCACGACCCGCACCGTCGCCGTCCGCCCGGCCAGCGCGCCCTTCGGCTTCCACGCCGCCGCGTACGCCGCCGACCGCAGGTCCAGCACCAGGCCGCCACCGGCGGCCTCCGCCGCCTCCGGCAGGACGTCCGCCATCGCGTCCCGCCAGAACGTGCCGAGCGCCCCCGTCGCCGGCAGCCTGACGCCCATCGAGCAGCGGTAGGCCGGGATCGCGTCCTTGACGCCGACCGCGCCCCACAGCCCGGAGAAGATCAGCAGCGAGCGCGCCGCCCGCCGTTTTGCCGCCGGGCTCAGGGTCGCCAGGCTCAGCGCGTCGTACAGCACCCCGGTGTAGATCTGCCCGGCCGGGCGGGCGGGAGCGCTGTGCAGCCCGGCGTTGCGGGCCACCTCGCCGTGCAGACCGGGGCTGAGCCCCAGCACGTCGGCGGCCTCGGCGACGGCGTCGGCGTCGCCGCCCGCGCACAGACCCACCAGCTCGTCCAGCACCGTGCGGCGCGCGGCGGCGAGGCCGGGCAGCGACAGACTGCCCAGGTCCACGGGCTTCCCGGTGGCGGGAGCGGCCTTGCCCTCGGACGGCGGCAGCAGGACGAGCACGGCGGTTCTCCTTCACGTTCGCTTGCGTTCGTGCAGCCTACGGCCGCCGGAATTACGCTCGCCCCATGCCTCGTCGCCCCCTGCGTGTGAAGGCCGCCGACGGCGAGCCGCTGCGCACCGCGTTCAGCGCGCTGCGCACCGAACTCCACGTGCCCGCCGCCTTCCCGCCCGCCGTGCTCGCCGAGGCCGAACAGGCGGCCCGCACACCGGGCGTCGACGGCCACGAGGACGCCACCGGCCTGCCGCTGTTCACCATCGACCCGCCCGGCTCGCGCGACCTGGACCAGGCGATGCACCTGGCCCGCCGCGACGGCGGCTACCGCGTGCACTACGCGATCGCCGACGTCGCCGCCTTCGTCGCCCCCGGCGGCGCGGTCGACACGGAGGCCCAGCGCCGGGTCACCACGCTCTACTTCCCCGACACCCGCGTCCCGCTGCACCCCACCGTGCTGAGCGAGGACGCCGCCAGCCTGCTGCCCGGCCGGGACCGGCTCGCCGTGCTGTGGCGCATCGACCTGGACGCGGACGGCGGCGTCACCGGCGTCGACGTCCGCCGCGCCCGGGTGCGCAGCCGCGCCCGGCTCGACTACGCGGGCGTCCAGCGCGACCTCGACGACGGCACCGCCGAGGAACCGCTGGCCCTGCTGCGGACCATCGGCCGGCTGCGCCAGGAACAGGAGCGGGCGCGCGGCGGCATCTCCCTCGACGTGCCCGAGCAGGAGGTCGTCGAGCAGGGCGACGGCTACGCGCTGGAGTACCGCGCGCCGCTGCCCGCCGAGTCCTGGAACGCCCAGATCTCGCTGCTGGCCGGCATGGCCGCCGCCGGTCTGATGATCGCCGCGGGCACCGGCATCCTGCGCACCCTCCCGCTCGCCCCGCACGGCGAGGTCGCCCGGCTGCGGAGGGTCGCCCGGGCCCTGCACATCGACTGGCCGCACATGACCTCGTACGCGGAGCTGATCCGCTCCCTGGACCCCGCCCGCACCGGGCACGCCGCCTTCCTGCACGAGGCCACCAGCCTCTTCCGCGGCGCCGACTACACCCCGTTCTGGCCGGGCCACCCGGCCTCGCCGCTGCTGCACGCCGCCGTCGCCGACGCCTACACCCACTGCACGGCGCCGCTGCGCAGGCTGGTCGACCGCTATGCCGGGGAGTTCTGCCTCGCCGCCTCCGCGGACCGCACCCTGCCGGAGTGGGTCACCGACGCCTACCGCGACCTGCCGCACCGGATGCGCACCGGCTCGCAGCTCGCCTCCCGTATCGAGAGCGCCTCCCTCTCCGTGGTGGAGGCCGCCCTCCTCCAGGACCGGGTGGGCGAGGTCTTCGACGCCTACGTGATCGACGTCCGCGAGAACGACCCCACCGCCGGCACGGTCCACCTCTGCGACCCCGCCGTCGTCGCCCGCGTCCGGGGCGGCAGTGCCCCCCTCGCGCTCGGCGAGCCGCTGCGCGTGCGGCTCACCGAGGCCGACGTGGAGCGCCGCACGCTGCTTTTCGCCCCCGCATGATCGCCGGGTAGCATGGCGGGACGGCAGACGAGCCGAGTGGACGGCCGCGTCAGGACCCCGGTCCTGCCGAGGAACGTCCGGGCTCCACAGGGCAAGGTGGTGGGTAACGCCCACCCGGGGTGACCCGCGGGACAGTGCCACAGAAAACAGACCGCCGGGAGCCGCAAGGCCCCCGGTAAGGGTGAAACGGTGGTGTAAGAGACCACCAGTGCCCAGGGTGACCTGGGCAGCTAGGTAAACCCCACCTGGAGCAAGGTCAAGAGGAGCGCCGTAACAGGTGCTCTGCGCGGACGTTCGAGGGCTGCCCGCCCGAGTCCGCGGGTAGACCGCACGAGGCCGGCGGCAACGCCGGTCCTAGATGGATGGCCGTCGCCCGGCCGGCCGCGAGGCCGACCGGGACACAGAACCCGGCGTACGGCTCGGCTCGTCTGCCGCTTCACGCACGCCGGGCCCGAGGGGCCCGGCGGCGCGGCTGTGCACGGTGGGAACAGATCCCCGCAGCGCGGGAGCAGATCAGCAGTTCTTGTAGTTCGCGCGCGTGCTGTTGTAGCTGCAGGTGTCGGCCTTCGCGCCGCCGGCCTTGCGCAGGGTCGCGGTGTCCTTGTCGTTGTTCCAGACGTACCAGCCGCGGTTCTGGTAGCGGTTGCCCGCGGTGTTGCGGCCCGAGCCCGTGTGGACCTTGACGGTCTTGCCGGCGCCGAGGGAGTACGCGCCGAAGGTGTACGTGTGGCGGGAGGCGTCGGTGAGCGTCCAGCCCTTCAGGCTGACGGCGCGGGACGTGGAGTTGGTGATCGTGACCCACTCGGCGTTGAGGCTCGCGGCGGAGCCGCGGTCGGCGCCGGGGCTGTTGTAGTAGATCTTGGCGAGGTGGACGGAGCCGGCCGCCTCCGCGGCGGGGGCGCCGAGGGCGAGCGCGGCGGCGGTCGCGGATATCGCCGTGAGCAGGCAGGTCAGCGTGGTACGGGTGCGCATGGTGCGGGTTCCCCCCAAGGGCGTTGCGAACAAGGAGCGTTAGCGTACACAGGACGTACGCGATCAGCGCACGAATCCTTCACAAACGACGGCGGGCACGTGCGCGGCGCCCTCCGCCCCCCGTCGGCCACGGGTGCGGCCTGCACCGCGCGGCGGCGTCCTCGGCCCAGCCCGCCAGCACGATGGCCGCGCCGATCAGCGGCCAGGCCATCAGGAACTGGAACCAGGTGGCGTCCAGCGGCAGATGGGCCTCGAAGAACGGCACGTCCCACATGCGGTCGATCAGCGGGACGCTGAGCACGAGCGCGACCTCGTGCCACAGGTAGACCGTCACCGCACGGGCGTTGAGCAGCCCCACCGCGCCGTCCGCCACCGGGACGCGGGTCAGCCGGCGCGGACGGAAGCGCAGCAGGACGAGGACGAAACCGACCGACCACAGCGCCTGCGCGAGCGGGATCTCCCCGAGGTCGAAGCCCTCGTCCGTGGGGTGTGTCAGGGCGAACCAGCCGCCCGCCGCCAGGCACAGCGCCGCCAGGCCCAGCACGGTGCGGGCCCGCAGCGCGTCCAGCCGCCCGTCCCGGTGCGCGAAGCCGAGCAGCCAGCACGCCGCGAAGGTGACCAGGTCGACGGCGGGGGTGAGCGCGGGCTCGGTCAGCGGGAGCCGGTCGTACTGGGCCAGCACGACCAGCAGCCCGCACACCGCCAGGCACGCTCTGGGCGCGGCACGAAAGGCCTTGAGCAGCCACGGGGAGAGCAGGACCAGCCACAGGTAGGTGCGGATGTACCACAGCGGGTCCGTCACCTGCTCGGCCCACGCGATGCGCGGCGGGTCCGCCAGCGGCAGCACCCACAGCAGCATCCGCGGCCAGGAGTGGATCCGCCAGCCGTGCACCAGCATGGCGGCCACGACGACCGCCGCGAAGAGCCAGTACGGCACGAGCAGCCGCCGCGCCCTGCTGCGCAGCACCGAGCCCGCCGGGCGCTTGAGCGAGTGCGCCATGAGCGAGCCGGCGAGCGCGAACATCACGCCGATGGACGGGAAGGCGAAGGTCAGCCACGCCCAGTTGAAGGTGTGGAAGACCACCACCCGCACCAGGGCCAGCGCCCGGAGCAGGTCGAGGTAGCGGTCCCGGCCCCCGCCGCCTCCCGCGGCGGGGGCCTCCTTCGCGGCGGTTGCGGCGGGGGCCCCGGCCGGCGCCGCGTCCCGCTCCGGCGCGTCGACGACGACGGTCGCGCCGTGCTCCGCGGTGACCAGGGCGCGCCGCCGCCGCCCGCCCCCGGGGCCGGGCACCGGCGGCGGCCCCGCCGGGCGGGCGCCGCGGGGATCGTGGGCGTGCATCGGGTCCTCCGGGAAGGTGTGGTCGGGCGGGCGCGGTGTCACCGTTCACTCCCGGCGGCCACGGGCGGGGTGCCGACCTCGCCCGTGCGGCGCAGCTTGTGCCAGCCGAGCCGGCCTCCGTTGATCGCGGTGATGCAGGACTGGAGCAGCACCAGGTACATCAACTGCCGGTACAGGACCTGCTGGAGCGGCAGCGGCCACAGGTCCCGCAGCCGCTCCCCGTCGAGCCGGAACGCGTACGCGGCGCACGCCGCCTGCACACCCAGCACCGCGGCCCACGCGACCGCGGTGCGAAACGGGTCCATGAACACCAGCCCGTACACCGCGAAGACGTCGATCAGCGGCGCCAGCAGCGGGGCGAGCACCTGGAAGAGCACCACCAGCGGCAGCCCCACCCGGCCGAACCGGCCCGAGTGGCCGCGGTCCAGCACCGCGCCGCGGTGCTTCCACATCGCCTGCATCGTGCCGTAGCTCCAGCGGTAGCGCTGCTTCCACAACTGCCGGACCGTGGACGGCGCCTCGGTCCAGGCGCGGGCCCGCTCGGCGTAGACGACGTGCCAGCCGGCCCGGTGCAGGGCCATGGTGACGTCGGTGTCCTCGGCGAGGGTCTCGTCGCTCATGCCGCCCACGTCGCGCAGCGCGTCGCGCCGGAAGGCCCCGCAGGCCCCGGGGATGGTCGGCATGCAGCGCATCAGGTCGTACATCCGGCGGTCGAGGTTGAAGCCCATCACGTACTCGATGTGCTGCCAGCGGCCGATCATCCGGCTGCGGTTGCCGACCTTGGCGTTGCCCGCGACCGCGCCGACCCGCGGGTCCGCGAAGGGCTGGACGAGTTCGCGGACGGTGGCCGGCTCGAAGACCGTGTCGCCGTCCATCATCACGATCAGGTCGTGCCGGGCGTGCGCGACGCCGTTGTTGAGCGCGGCCGGCTTGCCGCTGTTGGGCTGCCGCACCACCGTGACGCCGGGCAGGCCGAGGGCCTCCACGATGTCGGCGGTGCCGTCGCCCGACCCGTCGTCGACGACCACGATCTCGATCGGATGCTCCCCGGCGGCCAGCGAGTTGACCGTATGGGCGATGCACTCCTTCTCGTTGTAGGCGGGCACGATGACGCTGACCGGCTCCGTGACGGCCGGTCCCCAGCGGAAACCGGGCGCCCGGCGGCGCCGGGCGTGCCGGCGGGCCAGCAGCAGCATCGCGGCGAAGCGGGCCAGGACGAGCACACCCACCCCGGCCAGCAGGACGGCGAGCGCCGGCACGGCCGCCTCGGACAGCTCCACGGCGGCCACGAACATCCGCCCCTGCCACAACTCCGCCCCGGCGACCGGGTGGTTGGTGGAGCTGGCCCCGACCGCCTCGCCGACCGTCTCGAAGCGGTAGCCCCGCTCCTTGAGCAGCGGGATCAGCCGGTCGAGCGCGGCCACCGTCTGCGAGCGGTCGCCGCCCGCGTCGTGCATCAGCACGATGGCGCCCTTCCCGGGCTTCTTGGGGAGAGAGCCGTCGACGATCGCCTGCACACCGGGCCGGCGCCAGTCCTCGGCGTCCTGGTCGATGAAGGCGGTCACGTAGCCCTTGCGGCCGACCTGCTGCACGACCGGCCAGGACAGGTCGTCCAGGGCGTCGGCGGTGGAGGAGTACGGCGGCCGGAACAGCGAACTGTGGATGCCGGCCGCCCCCGCCAGCGCGAGCTGGGTCTGCGACAGTTCGCGGTCGACCCGCCCCGGGGACTGGTACACCAGGTCCGGGTGGGCGAACGTGTGCACGCCGATCTCGTGCCCCTCCCGCACCATCCGGCGGATCAGGTCCGGGTGGCGGGCGGCGTTGCTGCCGGTGACGAAGAAGGTGGCCTTCACCTTCTGCCGCAGCAGCACGTCGAGCACCTCCGGCGTCCAGACCGGGTCCGGTCCGTCGTCGAAGGTGAGGGCGATCGTACGGTCCGGCGTGCGGTACGAGCGCGGGCGGTCGCCGGTGGAGTCCACCACGGGCCCGCCGTCCAGCACCGCCTCGGGGACCTTGTCCGTGGCCACCGGCGGGTGCACCCGGTGGTCGGCCTCGAAGTCGCCGCGGACGTAGCCGCCGAGCAGCAGCACGCACACGAGCACGACGAGTGCGAGGACGGGAATGACGAGCCGTGGCCGCAGGGGTATCACGGGCCGCTCTGCGGTTGCTGGTCGGTGCCCCCGGCGGGCGGTAACGCGGGCCCGGAGGAGGAGGGGGCGGAGGGCGTCGACGACGCCGAGGCCGACGGACCGCCCGACGAGCTCGCCGTCGCGCTGGGCGTCGGAGACGCCGGGGGCGGGCCGCTCCTGGTCACGCGCGGTGTGGGCGACGTGCTGGTCTTCGGGCCGGTGCTGCCGGAGGCATGGCCGCTGGGCGTGGTGCGCGGGCCGGCGGAGGCGGTCGGCCGCGGCCGGGCGCCGCCGGACGGGGACGGAGTCGTGTGCGTCCCCGCCCGGAACAGCCCTGCCGGTGCCGGGGGAGCGGCCTGGTCGGCCGGTACGTCGACTTCTCCCGTCCCCGAGGAGCCGGCGTCGTCCGGCGCTGTGCTCGGTACCCCTGGCAGCGGCAACAGCGTCTTCGGCGCGATCGGCGTCGCGCCGGAGAGGCTGAGTACGAGGGCGGCCGTGTAGAGGGAACAGGCGGCGCCGATGGCCCAGCCTGCCCTGCGGACCACGCGGGCCCGTCGCCCGCTGGAATCGACGAAGACGGGTCCGGGCAGCGATATGACCTCGGTCGCGGGATCGTCGACCCCGGTACCGGCTTCCGGATCGTCCACGGGTGGTGGTTCTGACCATACGTCACGGTGGTGCTTGGAGAGCATGCCGCAACGTAACGCGACGCAAGCGGTCCTATGGGACGTATTTCGCACTTGACCGATTCCATAGGCGAATTGGTCGTTCTCTGCCAGGCTCAGCCGCCTCCGGTGCGGGGCGCCTTCGTCGCCATCATGGTCGCGAACTGCGCGTTCGCCTCCGGCGGACGGGAGAACCGTCCGGGCCGCGCTGATCACCTCCCTGCGCGGTTCGGGTACGAGGCCGCCGTTCGCCTGCGGGAATCCGTCCGCCCCGTGTCCGGTCGTGTCGGTTGCGGCACCGCCGATGTCGATCCGCCGCGCGCGGTGCGGTGCGGGCGGCCGCCCGGGGAAACGGAAGTGATCAATCCGGTCACGGCAGCCCGCGATGCGGGCCCGCACGGCCGTCGTCCGACGGCTCGCCCGGCGGGGGCGGCCGGCGCGTGGGCCGGCGGTGGTCCTTGCGGCCGGTGACGCGCCCGCCCGTCGACAGCGCCTTCGGCGGGACGGCGCGGCCCGCGGAGGGGCAGGCCCGCGCGGTGCCGGCGGAGGCCGTCGCTTCCGGGCGGGTGACGTCCGTCGGGATGACGGCGGTGGCCCCGGCGGTCGTCGCGTGGGCCGGCGGTCCCCCTCCCGGCGGGTGACGTCCACGACCGTGCGCCCGTCGTTGTCACGCAGTTCGCCTGGCGGGATGGCGGGTGCGACGAGGCTCGCGTGGGGGGAGGCCCGCGAGGTCCCGGCCCGCGGTGCCGGCGGAGGCCGTCGTTTCCGGGCGGGTGACGTCCGTCGGTCTCCGCGGTCGTCGTCGCATCGGCCGGGCGGGGCCCCGGCCCGTGGGGGAGGAGGTCCACCTGGCACCGGCGCGCGGTGTCGGCGGTCAACCCGGCGGCCGTTGCCCGGGTCGGCGGTGGTCCTTGCGGCCGGTGACGTCCCCGCCCGCCCGTCGTCGTGCGGCAGCGGGTCCGGCGGGTTGGCCGGGGGCCCGGCCCGGGCGACCTCGGGGTGCGGGGACGGCGGACGCTGCGACCGCCTCCGGCCCGGTGACGTCCGCGCTCGCCTACGGCAGCACGTCCGGCGGGACGGCCGGCCCGTACGGGCACCGGTCACGGCGGCCGCGGCCCCGCGGGCGTCCGTAGCCGCGTGGGGCGGGCGGTGCGACGATGGGCGCATGGCGCCCTACGCAGAGCCCCTGCCGCACGAGGAGATCGAGCACCGTCTGACCGAGCTGCCCGGCTGGTCGCTGGCCGACGACGGCGTGAGCCTCCAGCGCACCTACCGGCTCCCGCATCTGCCGGGCGCGGTCTTCGTGGTGCACATCGCGCAGATCCAGGACGAGGTCAACCACCACAGCGATCTGACGCTCGGCTACAACACGGTCGGCGTCACGGTCACCACGCACGCGGCCGGCGGCCGGCTCACGGCCAAGGACTTCGACCTCGCCCGCCGTATCGAGGACATCGCCCCGGCGCACGGCGCCGCGTAGCGCGTTCGCCCCGCGGGACCCTCCCGGCCGGCGCCTCGCCGCCGGTCCGGGTGCCGTGCGCGCCCCGCGGAGGCCCGGTACCCCGCGCGCAGATCCACCACAGCGATCCGACGCTCGGCTGCGCCTTGCCCGCCGTGTCGAGGACATCGCCCCGGCCCGCGGCGTCCCGCACGGGGATCCGCCGCCGGCCGGGGCGTCGAGGGGGTCGCTCGCCCGGGTCAGGCCTCGCCGGGGTAGTGGACGCCGATGCGGTCGCGGACCGTGTCGAGCGTCCGCATCACGGCGAGGCTGCCCTCCACCGGAACGAGCGGCGACTCGGTCTCGCCCGCCCGCAGGCAGCGCATGACCTCCATGGCCTCGTGCTGGAGGCCGTGCAGCCCGCGCGGGCCGCCCGCGGGGGTGGGCAGCGGGCCGAAGACCTCCGGCTCGCTGCCCTCGCGGTGCAGCACGAAGTGCTCGGGGTAGAAGAAGCCGCGCGGGAACTCGATCCGGCCCGTCGTCCCGGTCACCACCGCCGTGCGGGCCGTGTCGGCCGCCAGCGAGCAGCTCAGCACCGCCATCGCGCCGCTGTCGTAGCCGAGCACCATGCCGGTGGCGTCGTCGACGCCCTCGGGGGTGAGGTGCCCCCAGGCCTGGACCTCGTCCGGTTCGCCGAGCAGCAGATGGGCGAAGGACACCGGGTAGACGCCGAGGTCGAGCACCGCGCCGCCCGCCTGGGCCGGGTCGCGCAGCCGGTGGCTGGGCTCGAACGGCCCGGCCAGGCCGAAGTCCGCGTGCACCGCCCGGATCTCGCCGATCGCCCCGTCGGCCACCAGGCCGGTGAGCCGGCGGATCACCGGGCTGCAGTACATCCACATCGCCTCCATCAGGAAGCGGCCGTGCCCGCGCGCGAGTTCGGCCAGCTCGCGCGCCTCCACCGCGTTGACGGTGAGCGGCTTCTCGCACAGCACGGCCCGCCCGGCCCGCAGGCACAGTCCCGCGGCGACGCGGTGCGCCGAGTGCGGGGTGGCGATGTACACCACGTCCAGGTCCTCGTCGTCGGCGAGCGCGGTCCAGCTGCCGTAGGCGCGGGGTACCTCGAAACGGTCGGCGAAGGCGCGCGCCGCCTCCGTACTGCGCGAGCCGACGGCGACGAGCTCCGCGTCGTCCTTGAGCTCCCGCAGGTCGCTCGCGAACGCCGACGCGATGCCGCCGGTCGCGAGGATGCCCCACCGGATCCTGCGCCCGGACCCGGCGGAAGAGGGTCCGCCGGCACCGCCGACGGAACCACCGACTGAATCACTCACGGATCTGCCCCCACCTGGTCTCATCCACCTTGCGATGGCTGAGAGCATAGAGAACGATTCATCGACCACGGAGACGCAGATGCCGGAAGCCGGCCCGATCCCGCCCGACCAGATATCCACACCGCGGCCGCCGACCCCGGTACGACGCGCCGCAGACCGCCCAGGAGGCCCTACCGGACTGCTGGTGACGTTCGTCCTCGGCGCCCTCTCCGCGCTCCCCGCGCTGTCGATGGACATGTATCTGCCGGCGCTGCCGCAGGTCACGGAGTCGCTGCGGAGCCCGGCCGTCACGGTGCAGCTCACCTTGACCGCGTGCCTGGCCGGACTGGCCCTCGGCCAGATGGTCGTCGGCCCGATGAGCGACCGCTGGGGCCGCCGCCGCCCGCTGCTGGCGGGCATGGTCCTGTACGTGCTGGCGACCGCCGTGTGCGCGTTCGCCCCGAGCGCCGGGCTGCTGATCGCCTTCCGGCTGCTCCAGGGCCTGACCGGCGCCGCGGGCATCGTCATCGCCCGGGCCGTCGTCCGCGACCTGTACGACGGGGTCGCCATGGCCCGCTTCTTCTCCACGCTGATGCTGATCTCCGGGGTGGCGCCGATCGTCGCCCCCGTCATCGGCGGCCAGGTGCTGCGGCTCACCGACTGGCGGGGGGTCTTCGTCGTGCTCACGGTGGTCGGCGCGCTGCTGATCCTGGTGGTGTGGCGCTCCCTGCCGGAGACTCTGGACCCGGCCGACCGGCACCGCGGCGGCCTGGGGGAGACCCTGCACACGATGCGCGGGCTGCTCGCCGACCGGGCGTTCACCGGCTACATGCTCACCGCCGGGTTCACCTTCGCCGCCCTCTTCGCCTATGTCTCCGCCTCCTCGTTCGTGGTGCAGGAGATCTACGGAGCCTCCCCGCAGACGTACAGCCTGCTCTTCGGTCTCAACTCCATCGGCCTGGTCGCGCTGGGCCAGGTCAACGGCAAGCTGCTGGTGGGGCGGGTCAGCATGGACAAGGTGGTCGCCGTGGGCCTGGCGGTGATCACGCTGGCCGCGCTCGCCCTGCTGGCGATGACCTCCGGCGTGTTCGGCCGGGTCGGGCTGCTGCCGGTGGCCGCGGGCCTGTTCGTCCTGATGTCGGCGATGAGCCTGGTGCTGCCCAACACCAACGCCCTGGCGCTGATGCGCACCCGGCACGCGGCCGGTTCCGCCTCCGCGCTGCTGGGCACGACCTCCTTCCTCGTGGGCGCCGTGGCCTCGCCGCTCGTGGGTGTCGCGGGCGAGGACTCGGCCGTGCCGATGGCGCTGGTGCAGCTGGGCAGCGTGCTGGCCGCGGCGGTCTGCTTCGTCGGGCTGTGCCGCCCCTGGCGGCGTACTGTGGATGCACGGTGATCCCTGCGATCATTGCCGTGCCGAGTCAGGAGGCAGTGATGACCGAGCCGATCGACGAGAGCAAGTGGGCCTGGAAGACCGCGGACAGTTGCCTGCACACCGGGTCCGAACACATGATCGATCCGGAGGACCTGGTCATGGCCTCCGGACGTGAACCGACTCCGGCCCGGCTCGAACAGGCCCGCAAGTTGCTGGAGGAGCATGGCCCCGCGGTTGTCGAGAGGTACCTGCCCTGACGCGGAGCTGCGCGCGGACGAGTTGAACCGGCTCGTCGGGGACATCACCCCCTTTCTGGAACCCTCGCCCGCCTCCGCTTATCCCTGGTGCGCGGGGGCCGTCGTACTCGCCGGGCGCGGCGGCACCGTCGCCCTCCACGAGGCCGCGGGCTGGGCGGTGCGCTACCGCGGGTACGACGAGGGATCGGGTGGCGGCGTCGAGCTGCCCCGGGAGCAGTGGGTGCCGATGCGGCCCGACACCGTCTTCGACCTGGCGTCGCTGACGAAGCTGTTCACCGCGGTGGTCGCCGTGCGCCGGCTGGAGCCGGACCGCGAGGTGGCGTACTACGTGCCCGAGTTCGCCGCCGCGGGCAAGCAGCGCATCACCGTGCGGCAGCTGCTCGACCACACCTCCGGGCTCCGTCCCGAACTGCCCTTCTACGACCGGGCCGACGCGGAGGCCCGGGCCCGCCTGCTGTGGGAGGAGGAGCCGGTCGCCGCGCCGGGCGCCGGGCGCGTCTACTCGGACCTCAACCTCATCGCCCTCCAGCACGCCCTGGAACGCGAGACCGGCGAGTCCGTCGACGCGCTGGTGCGCGAGGAGATCACCGGCCCCCTCGGCATGTACGACACCCGCTACAACCCGCCCGCCTCCTGGCTGCCCCGGATCGCCGCCACCGAGGACCAGCGCCGCCCCTGGGGCCGGCTGGACCGCGGCATGCTGCGCGGCTCCGTGCACGACGAGAACGCGTACGCCATGGGCGGCGTCGCCGGCCATGCGGGCCTGTTCTCCACCGCCTGGGACCTCGCCCTGCTGTGCCGCTCCCTCCTCGACGCCGGGGGGCCGTACCCGGGCTTCGAGACGGACGCGGCCTGGTTCATGGGGGCCCTCGCCGGGCGCGGCGCGGCCGGGCACACCGGTTTCACCGGGACCAGCCTGGTGATCGACCCGGCGACCGACTCGTTCCTCGTCCTGCTCGCCAACTCGGTGCACCCGTGCCGCCTTTGGCGCGACGGAAGCGCTCCCCGCGCGGCCGTGGGGACCCGGTTCGCCCGGGCGCTCGGGGTCGCGTGAGCGCGGCCGTGCCCGGCGCCGCCGACCTCGCGAAAGTGGAATATCGTCATTAAGGGGACGGTTCGATTGTTCGGGGGGTGAGGTCCGCGGCCGGAAGGGGACAGCATGCGGAACCCCGCCGGAGTCGCCACCGACGCCGACGGCACCGGGGCCGCTGCCCCGCGCCCGGGACCGGAGCTGCTCGACCCCCCACTGCTCCAGGTGGCCCGGGAGACCGGCGCGTCCATCGGCCTGGTCTACCTGCTGGCCCCCGACGGCGAGACGCTGAGCCTGGCGACGCTGGTCGGCGGTCCGCAGTCGTTCGCCGGGCTGTGGGCGCGCATCGGACTGGCCCACCGCACCCCCGTCTCCGACGCGGTGCGCGACGAGCGGCTGGTCTGGCTCGGCGGCCCCCAGGAGACCGCACGGCTGTACCCCCGGATCGCCCTGGTGCTCCCGTACGAGTTCGCGCTCGCCGCCGCCCCGATCACCTCCGGCGGCAGGACCTGGGGCGGCCTCGTGCTCTTCCTGCCCGGCTCCCACGCGCCGCAGATGTCGCTGCGGGAGCGCAGCACCGTTCGGGCCGCCTGCCACCACCTCGGCGTACTGCTGCGGGAGGCCGCCGACGAGGGAGCCCCGCCGCCCTGGGGGCACGAGCCCAGGATGCTGTCGCCCCACCGGACCCGCGTCCACGGGCCCGGTGAGGCGCTGGCGGCGGCCGGCCTCGCGGAGCGGCTCCCGGAGGCGTCCTTCGCGCTCGACCTGGAGGGCCGGTTCACCTTCGTCACCCGGGCCGCCGCCGACCTGCTGGGCGCGGAGATCCCCGCGCTGCTCGGGCACCGGCCATGGAACGTCCTGCCCTGGCTCGGCGACCCGCTCTTCGAGGACAGCTGCCGCGGCGCGCTCATCAGCCTGCGGCCGGCCGCCCTCACCACCCTGCGGCCGCCCGACGCCTGGCTCTCCTTCGAGCTGTACCCGGACCCCTCCGGCATCAGCGCCCGCGTGGCGGCGGCCCCCGCCCCCGTGGACGCCGAGACCCCCGCCGCGCGCCTGCCCGAGACCGGCGCGCAGGACCGGGCGGTGGCGCTCTACCACCTGCTGCACCTGGCCGCGACGCTCACCGAGGCCGTCGGCGAGCAGGACGTCATCGACCAGGTCATGGAGCAGATGCTGGCCGTCTTCGGGGTGCAGGGCGTCTCCCTGCTGACCGCGGAGGGCGACCGGCTGCGGATCATCGGCTACCGCGGGTACACCGAGGAGCTGATGGCCGAACTCGACATGGCCCCGCTGAGCATGGGCAACCCCGCCGTACGGGTCATGCGGACCGGCGTCCCCGGCTTCTTCGCCACCGTCGCCGAACTGCGCCGGTTCTACCCCGCCGCCGAGGTCCGCGACACCAAGGCGGCCTGGGCCTTCCTGCCGCTGATCGCCTCCGGCCGCCCCGTCGGCACGATGGTGCTCGCCTACGACCGGCCGCACCCCTTCCCGCCGGGGGAGCGCAGCGTCCTCACCTCCATCGCCGGCCTGATCGCGCAGGCACTCGACCGCGCCCGGCTCTACGACGCCGAGCACGACCTCGCCATCACCCTCCAAGCCCGCCTGCTGCCCCGGGCCCTCCCCGAGATCGCCGGCCTGGACGTGGCCGCCCGCTACCTCCCGGCCACCCAGGGCATCGACATCGGCGGCGACTTCTACGACGTCATCAGCCTCGGCGCGCAGATGACCGCCCTGACCATCGGCGACGTCCAGGGCCACAACGTCAACGCCGCCGCGCTCATGGGAGAGGTCCGCACCGCCGTCCGCGCCACCGCGGGCGCGTCCCCCAGCGAGGTCCTGGCCCGCTCCAACCGCCTCCTGGTCGACCTCGACCCCGGCCTGCTCACCAGCTGCTTCTACGCCCACCTCGACCTGGCCAGGAACCGCGCCCACCTCGCCACCGCCGGCCACCCCCCGGTGCTGCTGCGGCACCCCGGCGGCGGCACGGAACTGCTGCGGGTGCCGCCGGGGCCGCTGCTCGGCGTCGACCGCGCCGCGCGCTACCCGACGATCGAGATCCCGCTGCCGCCGGGCACCCTGCTCGTCCTCTATACCGACGGCCTGGTCGAGGCCCGCGGCGTCGACCTCGACGAGGCCACCGCCGCCCTCGCCGACCACGTCGACCGCGCGGGCGACCTCTCGCTGGACGAACTCGCCGACACCCTGGTCGAACAGGCCCGCCGTGCGGCCCCCCGCAGCGACGACATCGCCCTGCTGCTCACCCGCGTGACATGACATCCGGTCCCTGATCCGACCGGACCCTGCCATGATGTGAAACACACGAATGAGGCATGGCGCGGGGGGATACGTGACGCTGACGATGGCCGGCGCGCTGCGCGAGCTGCGCACCGCGCAGAAGTCCGCCAAGGGCGTGTCGCTGTACTCGCGGTACGTGAACCGGCCGGCCGGGCGGGTGCTCGCCGCGGGCGCCTACCGGGTACGGCTGACGCCGAATCAGGTCACGTTGGTGAGCGCCGCCTTCAGCCTGGGCGCGATTGCCGCGCTCGCCCTGGCCGGGCCGTCCTGGCCGCTGGCCGTCGCCGTCTGGCTGGGCCTGGTCGTCGGCTTCGCCTTCGACTCCGCGGACGGCCAACTGGCGCGCCTGCTGGGCCGCGGCAGCCCGGCGGGGGAGTGGCTGGACCACGTCGTGGACGCCGCGAAGATCACCGCGGTCCACTCCGCGGTGCTCATCTCCTTCCACCGCTTCTTCGACCTGCCCTCCGACGGCTGGCTGCTGGTGCCGCTGGGCTTCCAGCTCGCCGCCGTCCTGCTCTTCTGCGGGGGCCTGCTGGCGGACAAGCTGAAGCCCAAGGCCGCGCCCGCCGCCGGTGCGCCGGCCGCCCCCGCGCCGTCCCGGCTGCGCGCGGTCGCCCTGCTGCCCGTCGACTACGGCGTCTTCTGCCTGCTCTTCCTCACCCTGGGCGCGCCGCGGGTCTTCCTGGCCGCCTACACCGCCCTGTTCGCGGTGTACGCGCTCTACCTGGCCGCCTTCCTGGTCAAGTGGTTCCGCGAACTGCGCTGAGCCGCGCCCGGCGGGAAATGGCGGGCGGCCCCGGCCCGCGCTCCGCTACCATCGCGGCATGATCGCGACCGCATCCCCTCGCCGCATGATGCCCCGCTGCCGGGGCTGCTGAGTCGGACGCGTCGCGTTTTCCGAGGCCCTGGACCGGGGCCTCGGCTGTTGTGCGCGTCGGAGCCCCGCCCCCCTTCGCAGGAGGTTCCGATGACCACGCACCCCCCGGGTCCCGCACCCGCCCCGTTCTACGTGACCACCACGATCCCGTACGTCAACGCCCGCCCCCACCTCGGCTTCGCGCTGGAACTGGTGCAGGCCGACGTGCTGGCCCGGCACCACCGCCGCGCCGGCGAGCCCGTGCGGTTCCTGAGCGGCACCGACGACAACTCCCTGAAGAACGTGCTCGCCGCCGAGGCCGCGGGCGTCCCCGTGCAGGAGTTCGTCGACCGCAACGCCGCGGCCTTCGCCGCGCTCGACGGGCCGCTCGCGCTGTCGCTCGACGACTTCATCCGCACCAGTCGCGACCCCCGGCACCGCGCGGGCGTGGAGCGGCTGTGGCACCGGTGCGCGGCGGCCGGCGACCTGTACCGCACGCACTACGAGGGCCTGTACTGCGTGGGCTGCGAGCAGTTCTGGACCCCCGGCGAACTGGTCGACGGGCGCTGCGCCGAGCACGGCACCGAGCCGCAGCGCGTCGCGGAGGAGAACTGGTTCTTCCGGCTGTCGCGCTGGACCGGCGTGCTGCGCGAACTGATCGAGGACGGCCGGCTGCGCATCGAGCCCGCCGCCCGCCGCAACGAGGTGCTGGCCCTCCTCGCCCGCGGGCTCCGCGACTTCTCCGTCTCCCGTTCGCAGCACCGCGCCCGCGGCTGGGGCATCCCCGTGCCCGGCGACCCCGGCCAGGTGGTCTACGTGTGGTGGGACGCGCTCGGCAACTACGTCACCAGCCTGGGCTACGGCGGCCAGGGGTCGCCGGAGTACGAGCGGTGGTGGGCGGGCGAAGGACGCCGCGTCCACCTGGTGGGCAAGGGCGTACTGCGCTTCCACGCCGTCTACTGGCCGGCCATGCTGCTGTCGGCCGGACTGCCGCTGCCCACGGACATCCTCGTCCACGACTACCTCACCGTCGACGGCCGGAAGATCAGCAAGTCCGCGGGCACCACCGTCGACCCCGTCGAACTGACCACCGCCTGCGGCACCGACGCCGTGCGCTGGTGGCTGCTGCGCGAGGTCCCCAGGACCGGCGACGCGGACTTCACCCGTGAACGGCTCGTCGCCCGCGCCGACGCGGACCTCGCGGGCGGCTTCGGCAACCTGGTCAACCGGGTCGTCACCATGGTCCACCGCTTCCGCGGCGGCACGGCGCCCGCGGGTGGGGTACCGGAGCCAGGTACGGAACGCCTGCGCGCGGCCTGCCGCGACGCCGCGGCGGACGTCGCCCGGGCGCTGGACGAGGTCGACTTCCGCGGCGCGGCCGCCGCCGTGTGGCGGATCGTCGACGAGGCCAACCGCTGCATCGACGAGACCCGGCCCTGGGAACTCGCCCGCGCCGAACGCCGTGACCGCAACGCCCCCGCGGGGGCGCGCCTGGACGCCGTCCTGGCCGCGCTCCTCGACGCCTGCCGCACCCTCGGCGAGGAACTCGCCCCCTTCCTCCCGAACGCCGCGGCCCGCATCGCCGCCCAGTGCGCCGCCGCCCCCGACGGCACCCTCCCGCCACCCACCCCGCTCTTCCCCCGCCTCGCGCCGGCGACGCCCCCGTCGCCCTGACCCCGCGGGCCTTCGGCCCGGTGACCGCATCCGGCCGTTGCCGTGCCGGACGTGAACTCGGCCTCGGACGACGGGCCCTGCGGCGCGCTGGTGCGCGAGCGTGGTGCGAGGCTGTTGTCGCTCCGGGAGGCGACCTGAGCGGCAAGGGTGCGGGGAACGTCGACGTCCGGCCCGTTTCGCTGACATGCCGTGACGGGAGCGGAAGAACGGCGAAGGCCTCGTGTCGCCCGCCCGGTTGCCGTATCGCCGGGGCGCGGCTCATCGGGCCGAGCCCGTTCCGGGGACGTGCCGCAGATTGGCCGGCGGCCCGGGCGTGGCTGGGGATCGTGATCGCGGTGCGGGCACGGGCGTTCCTCGGACGAGCGCGGCTCGCCCCGGGCGCCGGGTCACGTGCCTGCCTGCGTCGCTTCGAGGCGAGGTTCCTGGTCGGTGGCAGGCGTGGCGGGGTCGCGCGTGGCATCGCCGCTCCTCGCGTCGGGTGGCGGTCTCGGGACCGGTTGTGCGGCCGCCGGGGTGCGTTCGGGCAGGGGGCCTGGCCGACGGTCAGGCGCTGTGCGGCGCCGAGTGCGACTTCGCGTCGGGTGCCGGGAACGCGCGGGGGTTCTGGCCGGTGCCGGTGATGGCGGAGTCGCTGTGTACGAGGGTGACGCGGGCCCACAGGGGCGCCGGACCCCTGTGCGGCGACCGGGCAACGCGATACGCGACGTGGCCGCTCCTAGCGTCGGGGCGAGCTCGCCCCGGGTGCCGGTTGGGCGCCTGCCGGGCAGCGTGCCCTTGTGAGGACGGCCTCGCCCTGGGCGCCGGTTAGGCGCTTGCCGGGGTCGGTTCGGGGCCGGGGGGCTGGCTGGTGGCAGGTGTGGTGGGGTCGCGGTGACCTGCGAGGGCGGGCAGGCCCTGTGCGGCGGTCAAAGCGCGGCCGGGCAGCGGCATATGGGCGGCCTTGCCCTGGGCGCCGGTTACGCGCTTGCCGGGGTCGGTTCGGGGCCGGGGGGCTGGCCGGTGGCAGGTGTGGTGGGGTCGCGGTGACCTGCGAGGGCGGGCAGGCCCTGTGCGGCGGCCAAAGCGCGGCCGGGCAACGGCATACCGGCCGCCTCGCCCCGGGCGCCGGTTACGCGCTCGCCGGGGTCGGTTCCGGGCGGGGGTCCTGGCCCGCCGTGGCGGGGTCGCGGCGGAGGAGGGTGACGCGGGTCCACAGGACGGCGGCCTTGAGGGCGGAGCCGATGGCGAGGCCCCAGGCGGCGCCGGGGACGGCGGCCAGGGCGTAGCCGGAGATCATGAACGCGATGGAGGCGAGGGAGAAGACGACCTGGATGGGGAGGGTCGCCCGCGGCTGGAGGACGCGCAGCGTGAGCAGGGCGCTGGTGCCCGCCGCGATGGCCGCGTACTGGGTGCCGGTGGCGGCCAGCAGGCCTTCCGCGGCCTGCCATGTGGCGCCGAGGAGCTGGCGGCCGAAGCGGTCGGGCAGGGCTGTCAGCACGCCCGTCCACGCGGCGGCGACGGCGGCCAGGATCCCGGCGAGCACGGCGGTGGCCCGGACCTGGCCGCGCATGCCGGGGACGCGGCCGAGCAGGGGCGGCCCGAAGGCGGTGGCGGAGTTGAAGAGCACGTTCATCGGGCCGAACAGGGTTGTCGTACCGCGCAGTGCACCGACCGCCAACGGGCTGGCGAACAGGCCGAGTCCGACGACCGTGAGCTGGCTGGAGGCGTTGCCGACCCCGTACTCCACCACGAAGCGGCGCCCGAGGTGCCCCTTGCGCAGGAAGCGCCGCAGGTCCGTCGGGGCGCCGCGCAGCCGGGGGGCGAGCAGTGCGATGCCGGCGAGCAGTGCGGGCACGGCCGACAGCCCCCATACGGCCACCAGGCGCGCGGGCCCGGTGCCGTGGGGCTGGAGGGCGAGCGCGGGCAGGGCGACGGCGAGCCGCAGCACGTCGCCGACGAGGGCGAGATGCGGCAGGCGCAGGGTGGAGAAGCAGTAGCGCAGCCCGTCCTGGGTGAGGACCAGGGGCAGCACCAGCCCGAGGACCGCGAGCGACTGTGCCGTCGCGCCCGGGACGAGGGCGAGCACCGCCGCCATCGTGGCGCCGGCGACCGTTGAGGCGACGGCGACGAAGCCGGCCGCGGAGCGGCAGGCGGCGCGGACCGCGGAGTCCTCGCCGCGTTCCAGGACCAGCGCCTGGCCGACGTAGGAGACGTTGATGCCGAGCAGTACGGAGAAGACGGCGTAGACCATCGAGAAGACGGAGAAGCCGGCCGCGCTGGACAGCCGGGCGGCGACCACCAGGACGAGGATGTTCGTGAGCGCGGCGACGCCCTGGTCGAGGACGGAGCAGACGATGGCGGCCTTGGCGCCGGGCGCCGGCCGTGCCGTCACCGGATCACCGTGCGCAGCGGGATGGTGTCGGTGGTCTTGTCCTCGGCCGGCAGGGCGGGAGCCGTGGAGCCCTCCGTGACCGCGGTCGTGGCCGTGGCCGGCGCGGGGGTCTCCGTGCCCGTGCCGGTTGCCGCGGTGCGTGCCGCGGCGGCCTTGCGGGCGCGCCGGGCGTGCCGCCGCTTGGCCCACCGGCCGCCGCCGGGCGAGCTGTGCAGTACGGAGCCCAGCACGGTGCTGCCCGCGCCGCTGATGAGCTGCCGCACCCGGTCCAGGTCGGCGCGGTGCACGGCGTGCGGGTCGGCGACGACGAGGACGCCGTCGATGCGGTCGGCCAGCGCCAGCGCGTCCGCGTAGGTCAGGACCGCGGGGGCCAGGACGACGACGGCCGACCCCGGCTCGTCGGCCTCCGCGAACAGCCGGCCGGCCGCGGCGGAGGTGAGCGCGCGGGCCACATTGCGCACGCGGCGTCCCGGCACGAGGTCGAAGGAGCCCGACTCGCCCGCGTCGACGGGCACTTGGATGCCGGCCGGCCAGCCGCCCTCGCTGAGCTGGGGGGTGCGGGCCCAGCCGGGCCGGGAGCCGTCGGCCGCGCGCAGCCGTGCCGACAGCCCGGGGGTGCGCAGATCGGCCTCGACCAGCAGGACGTCCATGCCCATCTCGGCGAAGGACGCGGCCAGGTTGACCGCGACCGCGGCGGCGGTCTCGCCGGTGCCGCGCGGGGCGACGACCAGCAGCCGCCGCCGGTCGGCGAAGCGCTGGTCGTAGGCGAGCCGGAAGGCGACGGAACGGTACTCCTCGGCGATCCGGGGGTCGGCGTGGTCGACGGCGAGCAGCGGCCCGTTCCTGGTGCGCGGCAGTGTGCCCAGCACGGGTGCGCGCAGCGCCCGCACCACGTCGCCCTCGGAGCGCGCGTTCGGGTCGAAGACCAGCCGCACCCAGGCGGCGAGCAGCCCGACGGCGACGCCGACGAGCGCGCCGAGACCGAGCATCATCGGCAGCCCGGGGCCGGAGGGCGCGGACGGCGGGCTCGCGACGCGGTTCCAGCTGCCGGGGGTGGTGTCCAGCGACTGCAACTCGGTGATGCGGCTGCTGAGTTCGGAGATGCGGCCGACGAGCGTGGCCTGCACGGTGGTGGCCGCGTCGAGGGTGGGCCCCTCGCCGAGGTGCGCGATCTGGGCGTCGAGCTCCTTGCGCTGCTTGACGACCGGGTCGAGCTGCTTCTGCAGGCCGTGCACCGTGTTCTTGATGGTGTTCTCGGTGCTCTCCTTGCGTGCGTCCATGAACGCGGTGGCCAGGGCGTTGGCGCGGCGGGCCGACTCGTCCGCGTCGGTGTAGGTGTACGCGAAGCGCAGCACCACGGTGTTGGGCGGGTTGGTGACCTGGAGGTCGGACTGGAGCTCGGGGATCGCCCGGGAGGACAGCCCGAGCCGCTTGGCGGCGCGCTTGGCGACCTCGTTGCTCATCGCGGTCTGCCGCTCCGAGCCGATGTTGATCGACTTGTCGGGCGAGGACGCCCCGGCGGCGAACGGGTCGGTGGTGGCGGCGCGCAGCACCACCTCGCTGGTGGCCACGTAGCTGTCGCTGCCCGTCACCGCCAGGTAGCCGCCGCCCAGCAGGCCGAGCAGCACACCCGTCACGAGCAGCGCGCGGTAGCGGACGAGCTGCCGGAACTGGTCCCGGAGCAGGTCCGGTTCGTCCTGCGCCTCGGACATCTGCGAACCGTGCGGTTGATCGCTCACGTGCGTGGAACCCCCCATGCGTCCGACCCCACAGGATCGGCACCTCGCGTCGTCGTGTCCAGTGCCTCGGCGAGCAGTGCGCTCATCCGTGACAATCCCGCCTCGCGGCTGAGATGCGCCGTCACGTACGCCGGCCCGCGGGCGCCCAGTTCGTCGGCGGCCTCCGGGTCCTGGGCCAGCGCCCTGACGGCCTTGAGGAACGCCTCCGGGTCCTCCGGTGCCACCAGCAGCCCGGCCTCGGAGCGCACCACCTCCTGCGCGGTGCCGCCCTCGGCGGCGACGGAGGCGACGACCGGGCGCCCGGCGGCGAAGTACGAGGTCAGCTTGGAGGGGATGCTCATGTCCAGGACCGAGGCGCGCTGCGTGACCGCCAGCACGTCGGCGGCGGCCAGCACGTCGGGGAACTCCGCGTCCCCGGCGGGCGGGGCGAACTCCAGGTTCGGCACGTCGGCGGCCAGCAGCCGCAGCCGTTCGCGCTGGTTGCCGTCGCCCATGAGCACGATCAGCACCGACGGGTCCCGGCGGGCGGCCTCCACCAGCACGTCCAGGCCCTGTTTGAGGCCCATGTTGCCGGAGTGCAGCACGACCGTCCGCTCCCGGTTCCAGCCCAGCCGGGCCCGGGTCTCCTCGCGCGGGCGCGAAGGACGGGCCACGTGCGACCAGTTGGGGACCAGGCGGATGCGGCCGCGGTCGACGCCCATCGCGGCGACCTTGTCGACGAAGGTCTCGTGGATGACGCCGACCAGGGTGGCCCGCTTGAGCGCGTACGCCTCCGCCGCGCCCGCGACGGCCGCCGCCCGGTCCCCGCCGCGGATCCCGCTCTGCGCCGCCGCCGCGCCCATGAGGTCCTGCACCACGGGTATGTACGGCACGTGGTGCCGGGCCGCGACCCGGGCGCCGATCACACCGCCCGCCAGGCTCGGCATCTGCGCCACCACCGCGTCGGGGCGGATCCGCGGCGCCGCCACCAGCCCGTGCGCCAGCACCGAGGCCTCGAACAGGGCGCGCCGCAGCGCGGTCTGACGGGGCGGCACCGTGTGCCGGCGCCGGTGCACGGTGACGCCGGCGCGCCGCTCCTCGGCGCGCCACATCCCCCGGTAGGCCGGGTCGAGCCGCCACGACGGGTAGTGCGGCATCCCGGCGAGCACGTGGACCTCGGCCCCGCCGCCGTCAGGCGCCGCCCAGTGCTCGGCGATCTGCGTGGCGTACGGGCCGATACCCGCGTGCTCGGGTGCGTAGTTGGTGGAGACCAGCAGCAGAGTGCGGCCCTGGAACTCGGGCACGAGACGGACCCCTTCCCCCCAGAAGTGACCAGTAGCTCACCTTAACCGTTCACCAGAGAAACATGCTGCCTTCACGCTAATGTCTGAGACTCCGCAACTCGCGAGAAGGTTGTGTTCCTGTGGGGGGATTGACACCATGTCGCACCGAGTGGGCTATGCGCCCGGGGTCTACGACCTCTTCCACGTCGGACATCTGAACATCCTGCGGCACGCCCGCAGTCAGTGCGACTACCTCGTCGCGGGGGTGGTCTCGGACGAGATGGCAGCCCTCGCCAAGGGCCGCACGCCGGTCGTCCCGCTCATCGAGCGCCTGGAGATCGTCCGCAGCGTCCGCTTCGTCGACGCCGCCTTTGTCGAGACCGTACCCGACAAGCTGGAGACCTGGCAGCAGGTCCGCTTCGACGTCATCTTCAAGGGCGACGACTGGCGCGGCACCGACAAGGGGCTGCGGCTGGAACGGGACTTCGCCACCGTCGGGGTCGAGGTCGTCTACTTCCCGTACACCGTGCACACCTCCAGCACCCAGCTGCGCCGCGCGCTGGACGCGCTGGCCCCGTCCGCCGCGGGGGCCTCCGCGCAGTAGGCGGGGGTCCGGGCGGCGCGCCCGGTCAGCCCAGCAGCCGTCGCCGGTCGGAGCGCAAGGTGGTCACCAGGGCGAAGCAGATCAGCGCCACGCCGATGCGGCCCGAGGCCTGGAGCAGCGGGCCGCGCAGCAGGATGAAGGAGTACCCGGCGATCAGCGGGATGACGATCGCCATGACATTGCCGGGGCGGCGGTCGACGGAGGTCCGCCGGGCGTAGAGGCGGTCGCCGCGCGCCGAGAGGTAGCCGAGGCCGAGGAAGCCCGCGACGACGCCCCCGGCGCCGAAGTCGATCCACAGCTCCGCCCACAGCGGGGAGGAGAGGTTGACGTTCTTCATGCCCATCCACTGGCCGATCATGACGCCGGTGTCACGCGGTTTGCCCGGCCACACCGAGCGCGGGACGAAGAAGAACGCGGAGCCGGCGATCTGCCGGCCGTAGAAGTGGCCGGGCCCGCTGTCGGCGAAGGTGACGGTGTTGGCGAACATGCCGACCTGGTCGTAGTCCTTGACCGCCAGCGGTTCGAAGACCGACGTGGTCTCCACCGGCTTGTAGCCGCCGGCGTCGTAGCGGAAGCGGTCGGCGAAGGGGAAGACCACCAGAGCGCCGGCGACGCCGAGGGCCAGCGCCGCCCGGTACATCGCGGGGCTTCTCGGGAAGGCCGTGAACAGGAAGGAGAACAGCACCGTCAGGAACCAGTAACGGGGGTTGGAGACGGGGTTGTTGACCACCGCGTTCAGCAGCAGCAGGGCACCCCACGTGGCGATGACCAGCGGCCGGCGCCGGGCCCGGCGGGAGGTCACCAGCCAGCGGGTGAAGATCAGCAGGGCCACCAGCGCCGGCACGGTGCCGAAGCCGCGCAGGAAGGCGGAGCCCACGTTGGACTCGGCGGAGGCGGCGCCGTCGGCGCGGATGGTGTCGGTGATCGCCTGCCGGCTGCTGAAGAACACCGCGGGACCGCCGAGCTTGACCACCAGCAGCGCGCTGCCGGCGAAGGCGACCGCCGCCAGCAGGAACACCCGCCTGCGGTGGAAGGACGCCGAGCGCTCCCGCCGCCGGGCCCGCCGGACGGGGCGGTGCCGCGACAGCAGCGCGCCCACGTCGAACGCGGCGCACCCGACGAGCACCAGCGCGACCGCCACCAGCAGGTCCGCCCGGGTGCCGACCACCGGCGTCGGCGTCTGGTCCAGCACGTCCTGGGCGAGCGGGGCGACACCCATCGCCACGTACACGAAGAGCCAGAACGAGCCCTGGATCAGCTTGCGATGGGCGGTCAGCGCCATCACCGCGAGCCGGATGCCCGCGTAGCAGGTCAGCACCATCTGCAACCAGAAGACGCTGTCCTTCACGCCCGGTCCGGGCTGCACGGCGACCAGCGCGGGCAGGAACAGGGCCAGACCCAGGATCAGGGGCACCGCCAGTGCCCGTGACAGCAGCGCCCGCGGCGAGACGGCCGGGACCTCCACCTCCCCCGGCGGCAGGCCCCGCGACTGGATTTCGTGCGTCTGAACTGCCATGCAACAGCCCCCCAACGATTCCCCTCCGGCAGTCTATAGATCCGGCTGCCCCGCAACCGTGTGCGCCGATAATCTGTGCGGACGGTGCCGGGGAGGGCACCGGTGCGGGGGACACGGGGGGTGCGCCATGACGGCACGTGATCTGTCGGCCTTCACACTGGCCGGGTACGACAAGGGGCGGGGCAAGGCGGTCCAGGCCCTGTGGTTCGCCGTGATGAACACCGTCTTCGCCGCCTGGTTCTGCCCGGCGCGGCTGCGGGTCGCCTTGCTGCGCGCGTTCGGCGCCACGATCGGCGAGGGCGTGCTCGTCCGCCACCGGGTACGGGTGCTGTGGCCCTGGAAGCTGACGGTCGGCGACCGCAGTTGGATCGGCGAGGGCGCCTGGCTGCTCAACCTGGAGCCCATCACCATCGGCGCCGACGTCTGCGTCTCCCAGGAGGCGCTGCTGTGCACCGGCAGCCACGACCACCGCGCCGTCGACTTCCGCTACCGCAACGCACCGATCACCGTGGAGGACGGTGCCTGGGTCGCCGCCCGCGCCATCGTGCTCGCCGGGGTCACCGTCGGCCGGCACGCGGTCGTCGCCGCAGGGACCGTGCTCGCCAGGGACCTCCCCGAGCTCACCCTGCACACGGCCGACGGCACGCGCCCGCTCAAGGAGCCCCAGCCATGAAGGTGCTGCACGTCGTCACCCTGCACACGCCCACCAACGCCTTCGGCGGCCCCACCCGGGTCGCCCTCAACCTGGCCGGGGGCCTGCGCGGGCGCGGTGTCGACGCCGAACTCGTCACCCTGGGCGACGGCTTCCCTCCGGGACGGCTGCCCGGCGAGGTGGAGGGCGTGCCCGCACGGGTCTTCCAGGCCCGGCACGTCCTGCCGCGGTTCGAGGTCTCCGGCATCACCTCGCCCTCGCTCCTGGCCGGCGCCCGGCGCCTGGTGCGCTCCGCCGACGTCGTCCACGTCCACCTCATGCGGGACCTGATCACCCTGCCGGTGGCGGTGGCGGCACTCCAGTGCGGCCGCCCGCTGGTGCTGCAGACCCACGGCATGATCGACCCCAGCGACAAGCCGCTCGCCAAGGTGCTGGACGCGCTCGCCACCAAGCGGCTGCTGCGCCGCGCCGACGCCGTCCTGCACCTCACCGCGTGGGAGCGCGGCGACCTGGAGGCCGTCGCCGGCGCGGGCCGCCTGGCCCGTCCCGTACGGCTGCCGAACGGCACCGCGCTGCACCAGCCGCGCAAGCGCAGCGGCCCGCCGACCGTCCTCTACCTGGCGCGCTTCCAGACCCGCAAGCGCCCGCGCGACTTCGCCGCCGCGATCCCCGCGGTGCTGGAGCGGTACCCCGACGCCCGTTTCGTGCTGGCCGGCCCCGACTCGGGGGAGCTGGCGGGCACCTTGGAGGCCGTCCGCGAGCTGGGGGTGACGGACGCGGTCAAGCACGTCGGGCCGCTCAGCCACGCCGAGGCGCTGGAGGCCTTCCGCGCCGCCGACGTCTACGTCCTGCCGTCGGTGGACGAGCCGTTCGCGATGTCGCTGCTGGAGTCGATGTCGGTGGGCACACCTGTCGTCGTACGGGAGTCCAACGGCCTCGCCCCCGACATCGAGCGGGCGGGCGCGGGCCGGGTCGTGCACCGCCCCGGGGACGTCGCCGCGGCGGTGCTGGAGCTGCTGGGGACGGAGGCGAACCAGGCGGCCTCGTCGGCCGCCTGGCGCCTCATCAGGGACGAGCTGTCGCTCGACGCCGTGCTCGACACCCTCCAAGAGGTGTACGAGTCGGCTATGAAGGCGCCCGCTCGCGGGTCTTCAGCCCGATCTGCCACCGGTAGAAACTGAGCGCCAGCGCGTAGTCGAAACCGGCGCGGCCGTCGAGGAAGCCCCGCCGGGCGACATAGGTGTAGCCGAAGAAGAGCAGCGGCTTGAACGGCACCTTCTGGAACAGCCGCCCCTGGCGGGTCTTCAGCCCGCGCACCTGCTCCTTGGTGCCGGGGTGGTGCTCCAGCCACGCCTCCCAGTCGGAGTAGCGGTTGTGCCGGTCGAACCAGGTGCGCACCGGGTCCAGGTCGCGGTGCTCGATGCGCCCCCTGAGCTGCCCGACCGGGCCGTCCGCCGTCGGCTGGTAGTGGCCCTCCTGCTCGCCCATGCCGGGCGCCGCGAGGTCGTCGACCTCCGGGTAGGAGACCCGTGTGCGGTCCAGCAGCGACCGCTTGACGACGGTGTGGCCGCGCCGCAGCGGGCGTCCGGCGAACCAGTACAGCAGCGGGATGTCGAAGGCGGCCGCCGTCACCGGACGGGAGAAGACCTCCCGCAGTTCGGCGAGCAGTTCAGGCGTCGGCACCTCGTCGCCGTCCAGGAAGAGCAGCCACGGCACGTCCGGGTGGACGTTCTCCAGGCACCACTGCTTCTTCTTCGGGTACCCGCCGTCCCAGGTGTACGGGACGACCTCCGCGCCGTGCGCCGCGGCGATCGCGCACGTGTCGTCCGTGCTGCCGGAGTCGACGACCACGACGGCCTCGACGTGGCCGGCGACCGCGTCGACGGTCGTGGCGATGTTCTCGGCCTCGTTTTTGGTGGGGATCGCCACCACCAGGGGCAGCCTGCTCACCAGTTCGGTCATCAGCCCTCCTTGGCCCACGCGAAGCAGCCGCGGGAACCGAAGGTCCTGGCCGCGGCGGTGACGGTGACCTTGTGGGCGGTGCCGGACTTCGTCCCCACCGTCCAGGTGCAGTCCTTGGTGGGGGTCAGCGCCCGGTAGGTGCCGGGCGTGATGACGCGGCCCGCCACCGCCTTGGCGCCGACGGTGTAGGAACCGTCGGCGAAGCCCGTCTCGGCGGCCGCGAGGATCGACTCCTGCTGCGGGCACAGATGGGTGACCGCGCCCTTGGCGCCGCCGATCTGGCCGGTGATGATGCCGCCGATGGCCGCGTCCTTGTCGATCGCGGCGACGGAGGCGATGCGGTCGCAGGTCTCCTGGCCGAGCTGGAGCACGGCGGCGGGGTCGGTGCCCTTGGGGACCCTGCCGGTCAGATAGGTCTTCTCCTTCTTGGTGAAGGAGCCGGTGACCGGGGTCAGTTCGCTCTGGGGGACCTTGGGCCCGCTGGGCACGGCGTCCGAGGCGGGGTCCGCGGGCGCGGAAGGCGCGGTGGTGCCGCCACCGGTACCGGTGGCGGGTGCGGACGCGGCGGCGGGTGCGGTCGCGGAGGGAGCCGGTGCGCCCTGCGCGGACCGGTTGCCGGCGGAGCTGCCGGAGCCGCTCGAGCAGCCGGTGAGCAGCACCGCCGCCGCCGTCACGAGGACGGCGGCGGCGAGGCGGACCCGGCGGGGTGCGCGGGTCATCCGGTGGTTCCGAGGGTGTAGTGCTGGGCGATCTGCGCGGCCGACAGGGCGCTCGGGTAGATCGCGGTCTCGTCGAGGGTGCCCGCGAAGTAGTCGCTGGTGGGGCGGCTGGTCCAGCCGGAGAGACTGTCCCCGCCGACGTGCCAGTAGCCGATGTAGTCCGAGCCCCCGGTGGTGGGGGAACTGGACGCCCGCAGCACGCCGTCGACGTACAGCCGCATCCCCGTCGAGCCCTGCGTGGCGACGACGTGGTGCCACTGGCCGTCGTTGTAGGCCGCCGGGGTGGTGATGGTGCGGTTGCTGCCGCTGCGCACGCCGAAGATCAGCCGGCCCGCGTTGGTCATGTAGATGTGCTTGTCGGTGCTGGCGCTGATCTCCGAGGTGCGGTCGCCGAAGCCGACGAGCTTCCCGCCGGAGGCGGTGGTCGTCCTGAACCAGGTTTCGACGCTGAACGCGGACGTGCGGCCCCGCTTGGCGTCGCTGTACGACCACTGCGTCGTGCCGTTGTAGGTGACCGCCGTGCTGGCCGAGCCGGTCAGCGCGCCCGGGCTGACGCCGCGGGTCGGACCGCCGACGTGGTTGCCGCCGTCGTCCGCGGGGGAGGTGTCGGCGGCGAAGGTGTTGGCGGTCTCGTTGTAGCGCCAGTACAGCGTGGCCCCGTCGGCGAGGACCTGCGTCGGATACGCCTCGGGCACGGTCGCCGCGGTCACCGTCTGGGTCGGGGACTTGACGGTGGTGTTGGTGCCGTCGCTCGCGGTCACGCGGTAGGTGTACGTGGCGCCCGCGGTCACGTCGGTGTCGGTCCAGGTGAGCTGCGGGCGCACCCAGGGCAGCGACGAGGCCGTCGTGGTGTACACGGGGGTCGTGCCGCCGTTCTTGTACACGCGGTAGGTCAGCGAACTGTCGTCGAGGTCCAGGCTGGTCTGGATGCGGACCTTGACCGAGCCCGGCGTCACGCTGGAGGCGTTGACGTTCGGCGTGGTCGGCACCCCGGTGTCGGGGCCGGAGGAGAAGCGGGTCAGGCCCTGCTGGGCGACGCCGTTGACGGTGGTGAACTCGCCGCCGACCCACAGGTAGTCGGTGGAGCCGGAGGAGGCCAGGCTCATGGCGCGCGGGCCGATGCCCTCGCCCAGGCCGTCGTTGGTGTCGGGGAACCACCCCAGCTTCGCCGGGTTGTCCACGCGCTGCGCGAGCAGGTGCTTGCGGCGCTGGTTGGGGTACTCGCCCATGGTGCTGCAGTCGTGCGCGTGCGAACCGCTGTACAGCACGTCGTGGTAGACCTCGACCGACTGGGTGGCGCCCAGGCAGGTGTCCCGCCAGCGCTGGTTGAGGTCGCTGAGGTTGAGCGCGATGCGCCCGTCGAAGACGCCGCCGCCGGTGCCCTCGTTGCCGGTGTAGAAGCCGGTCGCGTCGGTGGTGATGTCCTTGACGACCGAGGTGGACGGGATGAAAGAGGAACCGTAGCCCTTGACGACCGCACCGCTGCCGGAGTCGACGACGGCCAGCGCGTGCGAGGCCGTCCCGTTGACGCGGTCGAAGTCGCCGCCCAGGATCGCCCTGGTCCCGTCCGGGGTGAGCGCCAGCGCGCGGCCGGGCCCGTCGCCGTCGGCGGTGAAGGGGGTGACGGCGCCGGTGGTGCTCACGGCCGCGAAGTTGTCGCGCGCCTGGCCGCCGACGGAGGAGAAGTCGCCGCCCAGGTAGACGGTGTCGTCGCTGACGGCGAGGGCGCGCACGGTGGCGTTGACCGCGACCCCGAAGCCGGACTTCACGGTGCAGGTGGCGGTGTCGATGGCGGCCAGGCTGCTGACCGGCGTCCCGTTGACGGCGCCGAAGAAGCCGCCGGCGTACAGGGTGGTGCCGTCCGGTGAGACGGCGAGCGCGCGCACGGTCGCCGTCCCGGAGCCGACGGTGAACGACAGGTTGCAGCCCGTCGGTGCGCCGGTCGCGGCGTCGAAGGCGGCGAAGTTGACCGCCTCCTGCTCGCCCGCGCCGCCGGCCGCCTCCCCGGACGGCCGGACCGACGAGAAGGTGCCGCCCGCGAAGACCGTCCCGTTCGCCTCCGCCATCGCGAAGACGATGCCGTTGGTCTGCCAGGTCGGCAGCGCGTCGGCGGTGATCGACACCGGCGCGGTCAGCGCCCCGGCCGGCTGCGGTGCCACCGCGCCGGCCGCGAGCGAGCCCGCCGCGACGGTCAGGACGGCGGATATGGATCTGAGCTTTCTCATGTGCCCCCCAAGGCCCCCAGAACCCGGGCCTCCCCTTCGGCGCCCGTGCACCGCAGGGTAGGGCGTGGCATACGTCCGATGGACGCGGTTTGAAGAAAAAGTGAGCACTAAGGTGCGCCGAATGTCAGAACGAGTTCCGGACGGTTCCCGGTGCCCGCCGCTTCGCTCGACCACAGCCACAGCGCGTCCGTACCGGCACTGGTGAGCGCCAGGTCGAAGGAGCCGCCCAGCGCCCCGCTCAGCCCCGCGGCGCTCAGCGCCGCCGTGTACGTGGTCTGGGAGGCCGTCGCGCCGCTGAGCGTGCCCAGCACCGCGGCGGACAGGGCCGGCCGGTTGGTGTACGTGGCGCCCGTCTCGGTCCAGGCCCCGGTGACCGGGACGACGCTCACGGTGTCGGCCGAGCCCGCGGTGGGGTCGGAGTTGGTGCGCAGCCGCAGCGCCGCCGACTTCAGCACGGTCCCGGCGGGCGCGGACGGCAGCGCGAAGCGCAGATAGGTGACGTACGCCGAACTGCCGCGCACCGCCAGCGACCCCGAGGTGCCGAAGTTGCTCGACGGCGCCCCGGCGTTGACGTACGTGTCCTCGGCCGCCGCCACCGTGACCTGGGTGTCCTGCGGCGGCGGTGTGCCGCCCCCGCCGGTGCCCAGGGTGTGGTGGGCGGCGACCTGGGCGGCGGTCAGCACGTGCGGGTACACGGCGGTCTCGTCCAGCTGACCGGCGAAGAAGTTGCTCGCCGGCTGCGACGGCCAGCCGCCGAGGTTGTCGCCGCCGACCCGCCAGTAGCCCGCGTAGTCCTGGCTGGTGGTGGTCGTGCCGGAGGCCGACAGGGCCCCGTCGACGTAGAGCTTCATGCCGTCGCCGCCCTGGGTGGCGACCACGTGGTGCCAGGCGCCGTCGTTCCAGGCGCCGGTGGTGGCGATCGTGCGGGTGCCGCCGGAGTACACGCCGAAGACCAGCCGGCCGTCGTTGGTCATGTAGACGTGCTTGTCGTAGCTGGCGCTCAGGTTGTCGTCGACATTGCGGTCGCCGAAGCCGATCAGCCGGCCGCCCGAGGTGGTCGTCGTCCGGAACCAGGTCTCGATGCTGTACGCGGCCGGGCGCGGGTGCCGGGCGTCGCTGTAGGCGTAGTCGTTGCTGCCGTTGAAGCCCATGGCCGTGCCGCCGCCGGGCACCGCGCCTGGACTCTGCCGGTACAGCGGCCCGTTGAGGTAGACCGCGTTGTCGCCGCCCGGCGAGGAGTCGGCGCCGAACTGGCCGGAGGCCTCCTCGTAGCGCCAGTACAGCGTCGCGCCGTCGGCGACGACCCGCGCGGGGTACGCCTGCGTGCCGCCGGCCGCCGTCACCGACTGGGCGGCGGACTGGGCACTGGTGTTGGTGCCGTCGCTCGCGCTGACCCGGTAGGAGTGGGTGGTGCCCGCGGTGACCGAGGTGTCGGTGAAGGTGAGCTGCGGGCGCGACCACGGCAGCGAGGCGCCGGTGGTGGTGTACACCGGCGTGCCGGAGCCGTCGCGGTAGACGCGGTAGGTCAGCGGCCCGTCGTCCAGGTCCAGGCTGGACCGCCAGCGCACCGCGACCTCACCGGCCCGGACGCTGGAGACGTTGACCTCGGGCACGCTCGGCGCCCCGGTGTCGGGACCGGAGGCGAAGCGCGTCAGACCCTGCTGGGCGGCCCCGGCGACGGTGGTGAACTCGCCGCCCACCCACAGGTAGTCGGTGCCGCCCGAGGAGGCCACCGTCATCACCCGCGGCCCCAGGCCCTCCCCGATGCCGTCGTTGGTGTCGGGGAACCAGGGCAGCAGCACCGGGTCGTCCACCGACTCCGCCAGCAGGTGCTTGCGCCGCTGGTTGGGGTACTCGCCCATGCTGCTGCAGTCGTGCGCGTGCGATCCGCTGTAGAGCACCGTGCGGTACACGACGACGGACTGGGTGGCGCCCAGGCAGTTGTCCCGCCAGCGCTGCCCGAAGTCGGAGGTGTTCAGGGCGATGCGGCCGTCGAAGACCCCTCCTCCGGTGCCCTCGTTGGCGGTGAAGACCGCCGTCGCGTCGGCGGTGAGGTCCTTGACCACCGACGTCGGCGGGATGAAGCCCACCGGGTAGGCGCGGGTCAGGGCGCCGCCCGCGGTGTCGACGACGGCCAGCGCGTGCGAGCCGGTGCCGCCCACGGTGTCGAAGTCCCCGCCGAGGACGGCGTGCGCGCCGTCCGGGGCGAGCTGGATCGCCCGGCCGGGCTTGTCGGCGTCCGGGTTCCAGGCCCGCAGCGCCCCGGCCGTGGACAGGGCGGCGAAGCGCGCCCTGGACTGGCCCGCGACGGAGGTGAAGTCGCCGCCCGCGTAGACGGTGTCGCCGGTGACCGCCAGCGCCCGCACCGTGGCCGAGAACGACGGCCGGAAGGAGGCGACCGGGGTGCAGGTGGCGATGTCGATCGCGGCCAGGCTGCTGACGGTGACACCGTTGACGGCGTTGAACCAGCCGCCGGCGTACAGCGTCCGCCCGTCCGGCGAGACCTCCAGGGCGCGCACGGTCGCGGTGCCCGAGCCGATGGTGAAGGAGAGGCGGCAGCCGGTGGGCGCGCCGGTCGCCGCGTCGAAGGCGGCGAAGTTGACGGCGGGCTGCGTGGTCGTGCCCGCACCGGAGGACCGGACGACGGAGAAGGTGCCGCCCGCGAAGACGGTGCCGCCCTGCTGGGCCATCGCCCACACGACGCCGTTGGTCTGCCACGTCGGCAGCGGGTCGGCGGTCATCGCGACCGGTGCCGTGAGCGCCGCGGCGGGCGGCGCGGTCGCGACCCCCGCCCCGGCCAGTGACGCCGCCGTCAGTGCGAGCGCGGTCGAAAGCGTTCTCGCGGTTCCCGCAGTGCGCATGAGCCCCCCAGCCCTCGCGACCCCCGGCGGCGAAGTGACGAACCGCCTGGCACGGCAGCGTACGCCGTACCGGGCGGCCCGGAGGAGACCCCGGCGCGTACTTTCCGCCGGGGTCTCCGGATTGCCCCGCTAGGAGCCGAACGTCAGCACGAGCCTCGGCGCGTTCGCCGAGGACGGCGCCTGCCGCGACCACAGCCACAGCGCGTCGGTCCCGGTACTGGTCACCGCCATGCCGTACGAGCCGCCGAGCGCCCCGCTGAGCTGGGCGGCGTCCAGCGGCACCGCGTACGCCGTGGAGATCGCCGTGGCACCCGTCAGGCTGCCGAGCACCGTCGAGGACAGCGCCGGGCGGTTGGCGTACGTGGCCCCGGTCTCCGTCCAGGCGCCGGTCACCGGCACCACGTTGGCGGTGTCGTTGGTCCCGGCGGCCGGGTCGGTGCTGGTGGTGAGCCGCAGGAACGCGCTCTTCAGCGTCTGGCCGGCCGGGGCGGCCGGCAGGCTGAAGCGCAGATAGGTCAGGTACGCCGAGCTGCCGCGCACCGCGAGCGAGCCGGAGGTGCCGTAATTGGTGGACGGCGCACCGGCGTTGACGTACGTGTCCTCGGTCGCGGTCAGCGTGGTCACCGTGTCGGCGGGCGCACTGGCCAGCTCGTAGTGGTGGGCGATCTGGGCGGCGGTCAGCGCGGCCGGGTAGACCGCCGTCTCGTCGATCTGCCCGTTGAAGTAGTTGCTGGAGGGTTGCAGGGGCCAGCCGTTGAGGTTGTCCCCGCCCGCGCGCCAGTAGCCGGTGTAGTTCTCGTTGCCGGTCTGCGGGTTGGTGCCGGCCAGGGCCCCGTCGACGTAGAGCTTCATGCCGCCGCCGTCCTGGGTGGCGACGACGTGGTGCCAGTCGCCGTCGTTGTAGGACGCGCCGGTGGTGACGGTGTTGGTGGCCCCGGTGTAGACGCCGAAGACCAGCCGGCCGTCGTTGGTCATGTAGACGTGCTTGTCGTACTGGCCGCTGGTGCCGGTGGTCGAGTTGCCGAAGCCGACGATCTTGCCGCCCGAGGTCGTGGTGGTCCGGAACCACGACTCCACGGAGAAGGTGGCCGGCCGGGTGTGGCTGCGGTCGCTGTAGACCCACTGGTTGGAGCCGTTGAAACCGATCGCCGTGCTGGGCCCGGTCACCGCGGCGGGAGTCTGCCGGTAGGACGGGGCGCCGACGTAGTCGCCGTTGTCGTCCGCGCTGGAGGCGTCGGCGGCGTAGGTCCCGCCCGTCTCGTCGTAGCGCCAGTACAGGGCGGCCCCGTCGTCCAGGACCGCGGCCGCGTAGCTGTTGCTGCCCGAGGCGACGGTCACCGTGGCGGTGGAGGACAGCGGGCTGGTGTTGGTCCCGTCGCCGGCCGACACCCGGTAGCTGTGGGTGGAACCGGGCGTGAGACCGGAGTCGGTGAAGCTCAGCTGCGGGCGCACCCACGGCATGGAGGTGGCGGTGGTCGTGTACACGGGGGTGGCGCCCCCGTCCCGGTAGACCTTGTACGTCAGCACGCTGTCGTCGTTGTCCAGGCTCGCCTGCCAGGTCACCTTGGCCTTGCCCGCCGACAGACTGGCCGCCCCGGCCTCCGGCGTGGTCGGGTTGCCGGTGTCGGGGCCGGACGCGAAGCGGGTCAGGCCCTGCTGCGCGCTGCCGTTGACGGTGGTGAACTCGCCGCCGACCCACAGGTAGTCGGTGCTGTTCCGCGACGAGACGGCCATCACGCGCGGGCCGATGCCCTCCCCGAGCCCGTCGTTGGTGTCGGGGAACCAGCCGAGCAGGTGCGGATCGGTCACCGACTCCGCCAGCAGGTGCTTGCGCCGCTGGTCGGGGTACTCGCCCATGCTGCTGCAGTCGTGCGCGTGCGAGCCGCTGTACAGCACGGTCTGGTAGACCTCGACGGACTGGGTGGCGCCCAGGCAGGTGTCGCGCCAGCGCTGGTCGAAGCTGCCGGCGTCGAAGGCGGTGCGGCCGTCGAACACGCCTCCGCCGGTGCCCTCGTTGCCCGCGTAGAGGCCGGTGGCGTCCCGGGTGATGTCCTTGACGACCGAGGTCGCCGGGAAGAAGCCCATCGGGTACGCCTTCGTGAGCGCCCCGTCGGCGCCGTCGACGACCGCCAGGGCGTGCGAGTCGGCGCCCCCGATCGTGTCGAAGTCCCCGCCGATCATGACGTGGTCGCCGTCCGGGGTGACCTGCACCGCACGCCCGGGCTTGTCGCCGGCCGGGTTCCACGAGGTCAGGGACCCCGAGGAGGTCAGCGCGGCGAAGTAGCGGCGGGACTGCCCGGCGACCGTGGTGAAGTCACCGCCCGCGTAGACGGTGTCCGCGGTCGCGTCCAGCGCCCGCACGGTCGCGGAGACCGCCGGGTGGAAGGAGGCGATCGGGGTGCAGGTGGACAGGTCGACGGCGGTCAGGCTGTTGACCTGGACGCCGTTGACGGCGCTGAAGTACCCGCCCGCGTAGAGCGTTCCGCCGTCCGGCGACACCGCCAGCGCGCGCACGGTGGCCGTGCTGCCCGCGCCGATGGTGAACGACAGCTTGCAGCCGGTCGGCGCGCCCGTCGAGGCGTCGAAGGCGGCGAAGTTCACCGCCGGCTGCTCGTTGCTGCCCGGCCCCGATCCCGGCGGCCGGACGGTGGAGAAGGTGCCGCCCGCGTAGACGACCCCCTGCGCCTGGGCCATCGCCCAGACGATGCCGTTGGTCTGCCAGGTCGGCAGGTCGTCGGCGGTCATGGCCACCGGCGAGGTGAGCGCCGTCGCGGCGGGCGCCGCCGCCACCCCCGCCCCGGCCAGCGCGCCCGCGACCAGCGCACCGGCTGCCGTCATTGCCCCAAGTCTTCGCATGTGCCCCCCAAGGCCCACTCGTCCACAAGCGGCCCAATCGCCCGCCTGTGGACCGCAGCGTAGGGGTGTGCGAACAGGGCCGGTAGAAAGTTTGACGAAATTGTGTTCACCCCATACCCGGCCGGATGTTCCCTGTCCGACATCTGCGAGGGGGAATTCGCCCCTGTGCAAGCGGATATGGCCAGGTGCGGGCCGGGGAGGGGCGCAGCGCGGAGCCGCCGGGAGCCCGGCGGCCGCGTCAGCGGTCGATGCGCACGGTCGCGCCCGCGAGCTGCCGCGCGACCTGCTCGCAGTCCGCGTCGACCATGATCCGCGCCAGCTCGTCCACCCGCACCGAGGGCTTCCAGCCGAGCAGGTCCGCGGCCTTGCTCGCGTCGCCGATGAGGGCGTCGACCTCGCTGGGGCGCTCGTACTTGGGGTCGTAGCGCACGTACTCGGACGGGTCGAGGCCGGCGTGCGCGAAGGAGGTCTCCAGGAACTGCCGTACGGTGGCGGCCTCCCCGGTGGCCACCACGTAGTCGTCCGGGGTGTCGCGCTGGAGCATCAGCCACATCGCCTCGACGTACTCCGGCGCGTAGCCCCAGTCCCGGACCGCGTCGAGGTTGCCCAGGTAGAGCCGGTCCTGCAGGCCCGCCTTGATGCGGGCGACGGCGCGGGTGATCTTGCGGGTCACGAAGGTCTCGCCGCGGCGCGGGGACTCGTGGTTGAAGAGGATGCCGTTGACCGCGAACATGTCGTACGCCTCGCGGTAGTTGACGGTCGCCCAGTAGCCGTACACCTTGGCGCAGCCGTAGGGGCTGCGCGGGTGGAAGGGCGTCCGCTCGTTCTGCGGCGGCGGGGTGGCGCCGTACATCTCGGACGACGAGGCCTGGTAGACGCGGGTGTCGACGCCACTGGCGCGCACGGCCTCCAGCAGCCGGATCGAGCCGAGGCCGGTGACGTCGCCGGTGTAGAGCGGGGCGTCGAAGGAGACGCGGACATGGGACTGCGCGCCCAGGTTGTAGACCTCGTCGGGGCGCAGGTCGCGCAGGAGGTTGACCAGGGCCACGCCGTCGGAGAGGTCGGCGTGATGGAGCGTGAAGGAACGATTCGCCTCCTGGGGTCCCTGGTAGATGTGGTCGATCCGCTCGGTGTTGAAGCTGGACGACCGTCTGACGAGGCCGTGCACCGTGTAGCCCTTGCTCAGCAGCAGCTCCGCGAGATAGGAGCCGTCCTGGCCGGTGACACCCGTGATCAGGGCGCTCTTGCCCATGCGCTGTCCCCCCTGGGGTCGGATATGTTTCCTTTGCGTACAGATGTTTGGGTTCAGCCCCTATGGGGTGACCCGGGCTGGCAGAATCGCCTGTCATGACCCAAGCGAACGCAACCCTGCCGGAGCGTGCCCGGATCTTCGTCGCGGGCCACCGCGGACTGGTCGGATCGGCGCTCGTCCGCCGGCTGGAGGCCGACGGCCACGAGGTGGTCACCCGCGGCCGCGACGAGCTCGACCTGCGCGACGCGGCGCGCACCGAGGCGTTCCTGACCGGGACCCGCCCGGACGCGGTGGTGCTGGCGGCCGCCAAGGTGGGCGGCATCATGGCCAACAGCACCTACCCGGTGCAGTTCCTGGAGGACAACCTGCGGATCCAGCTGAGCGTGATCGCCGGTGCGCACGCCGCCGGGGTCGCCCGGCTGCTCTTCCTCGGCTCGTCCTGCATCTACCCCAAGCACGCACCCCAGCCGATCCGCGAGGACGCCCTGCTCACCGGCCCGCTGGAGCCGACGAACGAGGCGTACGCGCTGGCCAAGATCGCGGGCATCGTCCAAGTGCAGTCCTACCGGCGGCAGTACGGCGCGTCCTTCGTCTCCGCCATGCCGACCAATCTCTACGGGCCCGGCGACAACTTCGACCTCGCGTCCTCGCACGTGCTGCCGGCCCTGATCCGCCGCTTCCACGAGGCGCGCTCGGCCGGGGCCCCCGAGGTGGTGCTGTGGGGCTCCGGCACACCGCGCCGGGAGTTCCTGCACGTGGACGACCTCGCCGCCGCCTGCGCGCTGCTGCTGAGCGCCTACGACGGCGACGAGCCGGTCAACATCGGCTGCGGCGCCGACCTCACCATCCGCGAACTGGCCGACACCGTACGGGAGGTCGTCGGCTACGAGGGCGACATCGTCTGGGACACCGGCAAGCCCGACGGCACCCCGCGCAAGCTGCTCGACGTCTCCCGGCTGACCGGCCTCGGCTGGAAGCCGGAGATCGCCCTGCGCGACGGCATCGCCTCGACCTATGCCTGGTGGCGGGAGCACGGCGCGGACTGAGCCCCTGGGCATCAGTACGCTCCGCGGCCGTCGACGACGGCCCGGAGCGTACGGGCCATCAGGTCGACGTCGCTGGTGAACGTCCAGTTGTCCACGTAGCGCAGGTCGAGCTGGAGGGTCTCGTCCCAGGAGAGCTCGGAGCGCCCGCTGACCTGCCACAGGCCGGTCAGGCCCGGCTTGACCGCCAGCCGCCGCAGCTCGACCTCGTCGTAGCGCGCGACCTCCTCGGGCAGCGGCGGACGCGGACCCACCAGGGACATGTCACCCTGTAGAACGTTGAGGAGCTGGGGCAGTTCGTCCAGCGAGCAGCGGCGCAGGATGCGTCCGACCCGGGTGACCCGGGGGTCGCGGCGCATCTTGAACATCAGGCCGTCGTTCTCGTTGGCGGGCGCCAGTTCCGGCTTGCGGTCGTCCGCGTCGGCCACCATCGTGCGGAACTTCCACATCGTGAACGGCACGCAGTCCAGCCCGTGCCGGATCTGCCGGTAGAACACGGGGCCCTTGGAGCCCAGCCGGATGGCCGCCGCGATGAGCCCGAACAGCGGGGAGAGCAGCAGGAGCCCGACCCCCGCCCCGACCCGGTCCAGCGCCGACTTGAGGGTGATCTGCACCCCGCGCCGCACCGGCGGGCTGATGTGCAGGAGCGTGAGCCCGGCGGCAGAGGCGAGTTCCACGCGGCGCTCGGAGACATCGGTCAGACCGGGCAGGACGGCCAGCGGCACCCCCGCGTCGTGCACCGCCCACGACAGCCGGCGCAGCCGCTCCCCGGCCATCCGCGGACCGGGTGCCACCAGCAGCAGGTCCGCGCCGAGTTCGCGGGCGGCGGCGAGGACCGCGCCCGAGTCGCCGCTCGGACGGGCCGGCGGCAGCGAGTCCAGCCGGGCGGCGACCGGGGCGCCGCACTCCAGGTTGGCCAGGCCGACCGGGACCGCGCCGACCACCACGTACTCGTGGTCGGTGCGCGCCGCGAGATGGTCGACCACGTAGTCCGCCGCGCTGGGCTCGCCCACCACGAGCACCCGGCGCACGGCGTGGGCCACGCGCCGCGAGGCGATCAGGTGGTGGTACGTCAGTTTGCGGCAGGCGGCGGTCAGCAGCAGCCCCGGGGTGAGCGCCAGCAGCGCCACCAGCGGCTCGGAGGCCTCGCCCACCACGGTGCGGACCATGGCCAGCACGCCCAGCAGGATCAGCCAGTCGTGGAGCACCGAGCGCGCGCTGCGGGACTCGCCCAGCACCCGGCTCGCGTAGCGGTGCCGCCCGGCCTGCACACAGGCCCAGGACAGCGCCGCGGTCCCCGCGCAGAGCAGGGGGTGCGGCTGGCCCGTGGCGTCGAAGACGAGCTCGACGGGGACCCCGGCCCCGGCCGCGTCGGTGACGAGTGCCACCGGGAGGTACCAGCGCGCCTTGTCGCTCGATCCGTGCGGTGCCGCGACGGCGCGGCCCTGCGCGGGAGTTGTTTGTATCTCTTCCGAACTGGGTGTACCGACCCGCCGCATGGACCCCCCTGGCACAACGCGACAAAGTGGGCACGCCTGCCACTTCCCCAAGCAGCGGTGTGCCGTAGTAAGCCGGAACGCTATGCCAAACAGTTGTACGTTCGCTGCGGTTTACGAAATTTCGGAGGTCCGTTGTCCTGAAGTTCACGTTCGGCTGGATCTGACCACTCCAGTGAAGCGTTCGCCCTTTTGTGGCTGATTGCGCCTGTGTTGCGGCCTGTGGAGATCAACCGGTGGGTTTGCCCGTCGCGGGCCGGACCCGGGGGACCGGCGAACGATCGTCCGCACGTTCGGCCGTCCGGGTGACGCGCGGCGGGGGACGGCGACCCGGGGGGCGCCGCCCGGCCGGGCGGGCGGTGCGGAAGCGGCCCTTACCCTTGTCCCTTGTGTCCACTCTGCATGCCGCCCTCGCCGATCTCCTCGACGGGCTCCCCCCGGGCCGCGCCGCCCAGGCCGTCGACCGCCTGATCGCCACCTACCGGGGACGTACGCCCAGCAGCACGCCGATCCTCCGCGACCGCTCCGACGTGGCGGCCTACGCGTCCTACCGCATGCCCGCGACCTACGCGGCCGTGTCCGCGGCGCTCGCGGAGTTCCGCGACCGGGCAGGGGAGTGGGCACCGGACAGCCACCTCGACGTGGGCGGCGGCACGGGCGCCGCGACCTGGGCCGTCGCCGACGCCTGGGACGAGGGCACGCACACCAGCACCGTCCTGGACTGGTCGGACGCCGCCCTCGCCCTCGGTCGCGACCTGGCCGCCGCCGCCGGGCACGAGGCCGTACGGCAGGCGCAGTGGGTGAAGGCGCCGCTCGGCACCGCGGCGCGGCTCCCCGAGGCCGACCTGATCACGCTCTCGTACGTCATCGGCGAACTGGCCGACGCCGACCGCGAGGCCGTCGTCGCCGAGGCCGCCCGGGCCGCGCGCGGGGCCGTCCTCGTCGTCGAACCGGGCACCCCCGACGGCTACGCCCGGGTGCTCGCCGCCCGCGACACCTTCGTCGCGGCCGGCCTCCACGTCCTCGCGCCCTGCCCGCACGACGGGGCGTGCCCGGTGCAGGCCCCCGACTGGTGCCACTTCGCCGCCCGCGTCGCCCGGACCTCGCTGCACCGCCAGGTCAAGGGCGGCTCGCTGCCCTACGAGGACGAGAAGTTCAGCTACGTCGCCGCGGCCCGCTTCCCCGCCGGGCCCGCGCCGGACCGGGTGGTGCGCCACCCGCAGATCCGCAAGGGGCAGGTGCTGATCGACCTGTGCACCGTCGAGGAGGGGCTGCGGCGCACCACGGTCAGCAAGCGGCAGGGCCCCCTGTACCGGGCGGCGCGGGACGTGGCCTGGGGCGACGCGTGGCCGCCCCCGGAGGCGGCTGAGGAGTAGCCGGTCCGGGAGGGGGCCCGCCGGGCGCGGGTCGTCGCCCCGTTCAGCCAAGGGCGGGTCGCTGCCGTACGTGGACGGTTCGGCTGCGCCACTTTCCTGCCCGGGCCGACGCCGGAGCGGATGACACGCCCCCCGTACCGACCGGCGCGCGACGCGGCCTGGGGTGATGTCTGGCCGCCCCCGGAGGCGGCTGAGGAGTAGCCGGTCCGGGAGGGGGCCCGCCGGGCGCGGGTCGTCGCCCCGTCCAGCCAAGGGCGGGTCGCTGCCGTACGTGGACGGTTCGGCTGCGCCACTTTCCTGCCCGGGCCGACGCCGGAGTGGCAGGGCGCCCTGTACCGGGCGGCGCGGGACGTGGCGTGGGGCGACGCGTGGCCGCCCCTGGACGCGGCCGGAGTAGCCGGTGGGGGCGTTCCGGCTGCGTCGCGTTGCGTGGCGGGCTTGGGCGCCGGGCTGAACCTTCGTGTTGGATGTCGCGAGCCCTGTGCCGGTGTGCCCGCGGCGTGGCGCGTCGCCGCCGCGGGGCCGGGGCCGTTCCGGCCCACCCCGGTCCCGCGCCGTCAGGCGCCCAGCACCGCCATGGCCGCGTTGTGGCCCGGGATGCCGCTGACGCCGCCGCCCCGCACGGCGCCCGCGCCGCAGAGCAGCACATTGGCGTGGGCCGTCCCGACGCCCCAGGGGCCGGCGTCCTCGCCGTCCGCACTGTCCTCCCGTGCGTACGGGAAGGACAGGTCCCGGTGGAAGATGTGCCCGCCGGGCAGGCCGACCTCCCGCTCCAGGTCCAGCGGCGACTTGGCCTCGATGCACGGCCGCCCGTCCGCGTCGACCGCCAGGCAGTCCGCCAGCGGCTCCGCGAGCACCGCGTCCAGCTGCGCGAGCGTGGCCCTCAGCAGGGCGTCCTTCGCCCCGGCGGGGTCGGCCGCGAAGAGCCGCGCGGGAGCGTGCAGCCCGAACAGGGTGAGGGTGTGCATGCCCTCCGCGACGAGCCCGGGGGCCAGGATCGTGGGGTCCGTCAGCGAGTGGCAGTAGATCTCCGACGGCGGGGCCGTGGGCACCGCCCCGGCCGCGGCCTCCTCGTACGCGCTCTGCAGCCCGCTGTAGGACTCGGCGATGTGGAAGGTGCCGGAGAACGCCTCGCGCGGGTCCGCGTCCGCGTCCCGCAGCCGCGGCAGGCGGCGCAGCAGCATGTTGACCTTGAGCTGGGCGCCCTCGGGCCGGTCCGGGGCGGGCTCGCCGAGCAGTCCGGCCAGGGCGTGCGGCGAGGCGTTGACCAGGACGTGCCGGGCCGACACGCGGCCGCCGTCGAAGTCCACCTCCGCCCGGGTCCCGTCCGTGGCGATCGCGGTGACCTCGGTGCCGGTGAGGATCTCCGCCCCGGCCGCCCGCGCCGCGTCCGCCAGTGCGTCGGTGAGCGCGCCCATGCCGCCGACGGGCACGTCCCAGTCGCCGGTGCCGCCGCCGATCACGTGGTAGAGGAAGCAGCGGTTCTGCAGCAGCGAGGGGTCGTGGGCGTGCGTGAAGGTGCCGATGAGGGCGTCGGTGAGCACCACGCCCCGCACCACGTCGTCGTCGAACGCCGCCTCGACGCTCTCGCCCAGCGGCCGTTCGAACAACTGCTCCCAGGCCGCCTTGTCGTCCACGATCCGCTCCAGCTCGCCGCGCGAGGGCAGCGGACGGGTCAGCGTCGGGAAGACCCGCTCGGCGACCCGCTGCGTCATCCCGTAGAAGCGCTGCCACGCCTCGAAGTCGCGGTCGGAGCCGGTGAGCCGCACGAAGCTCTCCCGGGTGCGGGCGGCCGACCCGGCGTCCACGAGCAGGCCGCCGTCCCCGTGCGGGGTGTACGAGGAGATCCGGCGCCGCCGCACCGCGAAGCGCAGCCCCAGGTCGTCGACGATCTTCCGGGGCAGCAGGCTCACCAGGTACGAGTAGCGCGACAGCCGCGCGTCGAAGCCGCTGAACGCCCGCGTCGAGACGGCGGCGCCGCCGGTCGAGGGCAGCCGTTCCAGCAGGAGTACGGAGCGGCCGGCCCGGGCGAGGTACGCGGCGGCGACCAGGCCGTTGTGGCCGCCGCCCACGATCACGGCGTCGTAGGTGGTCCGAAGGGGCCGGTGGGACCGCGGCGGCTGCGGCTGCTGAACCATGGGCCCCTTCGTATCACGGTCAGTCGCGCAGCTCCATGGTGCAGCACTTCACGCTGCCGCCGGCCTTGTGCAGTTCGGACATGTCGACCGTGAGCGGCTCGAAACCGCGCTCCCGCAGCGGCTTGAGCAGCCCCTTCGCCGCGGCCGGGACCAGGACGTTCAGCCCGTCGCTGACGCAGTTCATGCCGAAGGCGAGGGCGTCGTCGCGGGTGGCGACCAGCGCGTCGGGGAAGAGCCGGCGCAGCACCGACCGGCTGCCGGGGGAGAAGGCGTCCGGGTAGTACATGATCTCGTCGCCGGAGAGCACGCACAGCGCGGTGTCCAGGTGGTAGAAGTGCGGGTCGGTGAGCTCCAGGCCGATCACGGGCCTGCCGAAGTACTCCTGGAGCTCGGAGTGCGACAGCGGGCTGCTGCGGAAGCCCTTGCCGGCCAGCAGCCAGCTCTCGGTGACCGCGAAGTCGCCCTCGCCCTCGTTGATGTGCTGCGGGTCGTGGACGTGGGTGTAGCCGCGGCTGAGGAACCAGTCGCGGTGCGCCGGGGCCTCCGCCTGGCGCTCGATGTTGGCGAAGCGGGCGCCGAAGACCCGTCCGTCCACCACGGTCGCGCCGTTCGCCGCGAACACCATGTCCGGCAGGCCGGGCAGCGGCTGCAGGATCTCGACGGCGTGGCCCAGCGAGCGGTACCGGTCGCGGAGGTCCTCCCACTGGAAGAGGGCGAGCGCGGGATCGACCGGCTTGGCGGGGTCCATCCACGGGTTGATGGAGTAGGTGACCCGGAAGTACGTGGGGGGACACATCAGGTACCGCCGGAACGAAGCGGTTCGCGCTGCGCTCAATGAAGGCTCCTCACGGTGTGGTTGAGGCCGTTGTGCACATGGTGGACCCGCGGCGGACGTCGCGCACCGGATTGCGGACCGAAAAATGCCCGTTCGGCCCTGGTGGGCGGCCTCTAGGGTGAGCGCATGCCGACACCGAGCACCGCCTCCGACGACCTCCTGCTCCCCGGGACCCGCCGTGCCCTGCTGCACCGGATCGCGGTCGCCCAGTCCACCTCCCGCACGCCCTCCCTCGTGGCGGCCGTCGTCCGGGACGGCCGCACCCTGTGGACCGGCGCGCGGTCCTGCGTGGACGGGCACGCGCCCGACGGCGACACGCAGTACCGGATCGGCTCGATCACCAAGACCTTCGTGGCCGTGCTGGTCATGCGGCTGCGCGACGCGGGACGCCTCGGGCTGGACGACGCGGTGGACAAGCATCTCGGCGCCACCGCCGCGACCGGGGTGACGATCCGTCAACTCCTGGCGCACACCGCGGGACTGGCCTCCGAGCCGCCCGGCCCCTGGTGGGAACGGACCCCCGGTGGGCTGCGCCCCGACATCGACGGGCTGCTCGGCGAGCACGCCCGGCTGCACCCGGCCGGTGAGCGCCACCACTACTCCAACCCGGGCTTCGCCCTGCTCGGCGCCGTCGTGGAGCGGCTCCACGACGGGCAGCCGTGGGACGAACTGCTCTGGTCCCAGGTGCTCGAACCGCTCGGCATGGCCCGCACCACCCGCCGCCCGCAGGCCCCGCACGCGGGCGGCTGGGCCGTGCACCCGTACGCCGAACTGATGCTGCCGGAGGCCGTGCACGAGACCGGCCTGATGGCACCGGCGGGCGAACTGTGGTCGACGGCAGACGACTTGTGCCGCTGGGCCGCCTTCCTGGCCGCGGGCGACGAGGCCGTCCTGTCCGCCGCCACCCTGGAGGAGATGCGCCGGCCCGCCGCGCCCGGCGGCGACCACGGCCTCGGGCTCCAGCTGACGGCGGCGGCGGACGGGCGGCCGCTGGTCGGGCACGGCGGCTCGATGCCGGGCTTCGTGGCCGGGCTGTGGTGCGACGTCGCCGAGCAGGTGGGCGCCGTCGTCCTCGCCAACTCCACGACCGGCGCCCAGACCGGGGTGGTCGCACGGGACCTGCTGCGCATCGTCACCGAGCACGAGCCGCGCATCCCCGAGCCCTGGCGCCCGGTCTCCGACCCCGACCCCGAACTGCTCGCGCTCACCGGCCCCTGGTACTGGGGCACCTCCCCGCACGTGCTGCGGCTGACCGCCGGCCGCGACCTGGAACTCGCCCCCGCGACCCCCGGCGGCGGCCGCGGCGCCCGCTTCCGCGCCGAACCGGACGGCACCTGGACCGGGCTGGAGGGCTACTACGACGGCGAGACGCTGCGCGTGGTCCGCTCGGCCGACGGCACCGTCACCCACCTCGACGTCGGCACGTTCGTTCTCACCCGCACCCCCTACGACCCCGCCGCCCCGGTGCCCGGCGGCGTCGACCCGGCCGGCTGGGGGGCGCACGGGGCATGAGGGAGCCGTACGCGCTCAGGCGGTGAGCGGGAACTCCCGTCCGAGCGCGGCGAAGACCGCCGAGTTGTGGGCGAAGGCCCGGCGGCACTCCTCCACGACGCGCTGCCTCTCCAGCTCGCCGGCGGGCAGCGCGTCCAGCAGGGTCCGGTACTCCCGCTTGAAGGCGGCGGGGTTGCCGATCGCCTCGAAGACGTAGAAGCGCACGCCGTCGCCCTTGCGGGTGAAGCCCCAGGTCCTCTCGGCGATGCCGCGGATGACCTGGCCGCCGGAGAGGTCGCCGAGGTAGCGGGTGTAGTGGTGGGCGACATAGCCCGCCGGCCAGTCGCGCGCCGTCTCCGTGATGCGGGCGGCGTATGCGGCGGTCTCGGGCAGGACCGCCGCCCGCTCCCGCCAGCCGGAGCCGAGCAGGTGGCCGAGGTCGCGTTCGAGCGCGGCGACCCGGGGCAGCTCCGGCCGCAGGAACGGGCCCGCGACGGGGTCGCCGGCCAGCGCCGCGGCCCCGTCCTCCAGGGCCCGGTAGACGAACCACAGTTGCTCGGTGTACCGGGCGTACGCGGCCACCCCGAGGCGTCCGCCGAGCAGGTCGCCGATGAATGTGGAGTTCTCCGCCTCGGTGTGGCGGTCGTGGGAGGCGGCGCGGATCACGGTGGAGAACGGTGGCGCTCCGGAGGGGCCGGCGGTCGTCAAGGGGAGCCTCCTGCGGTCGGGCCGTGCAGGAATCGTGCCCACTTAGGCTTGCCTTAGTCAATGGGCTTGCCGACAGCCTGTCGGAAACCAGGCTACGTCCCGGTGGGGCGGTATGGGGTCATTTGCGGGCACCCATCCCCCCTTCGGGGGACCTTCCGGGCACCCCGGGTGCAAACCGGATCCGTACAGGGCGCAGGATGGAATTCCACCATCCGTGGATTCCGCTCACGTCTTTTCCTTCGTTACGTAGGGTGGAGCGAGGGTTCACACGGGCGAGGGAAGGGGCTCGATGGTCACCAAGGGCAGGTTGTCCGGCTGGTTGCGCCGGAAAGCGGGGGAGCGGGACGCCGACGGCGAGGACGCCCTCGCCCAGCGGACCCCGGGCGCCCGCGACCGGGACGACCTGCTGCTCGCGGCCGCCGAGGCCGGCCTGCCACTGGCCCTCGCCGCGCACCCCTCCGCCGAGTCCGGCTACCGCTGCTCCTGCGACCGGATCGGCTGCCCCACCCCGGGCCGGCACCCCGTCTCCTTCGCCTGGCAGACCCAGGCCACCACGGACCCCGAGGCGATCCGCCGCTGGCTGCGCACCGAGCCGCTCGCGAACTTCATCACCGCCACCGGCATCGCCCACGACGTCCTGGACGTCCCCGCCGAGGCCGGCCGGATCGCCCTGGAACGCCTGGCCGCCGAGGGTGCCGCCACCGGGCCGGTGGCCGTCTCCGACGGCCGGACCCTGTTCTTCACCGGCACCCGCGCCACCGCCGACGAGGACGAGTGGTGGCCCTGCGAACTGGACTGCCACCCCGAGACCCTCGACGAGCACCCCGGCCTGCGCTGGCATTGCCGCGCCAGCTATGTGCTGATGCCGCCCTCGCGCCTGCCGTCGGGCGCCGTCGTCACCTGGCTGCCCGGCCACGGCCCCGACCGCCCGCTGCCCGACCCCCTGCCACTGCTCGCCGTCCTGACGGACGCCTGCGCCCAGGTCGAGCACGAGCCCGAAACGGCCGGCTGGATCGCCTGAGCCGCCCCTCCCGGCGGCGGTGAGCCTTCCCGGCACGTGCCCGTCACGCCGCCGTGCCGCCGGCCCCGGCCCGTGCGGGGTGCGGAAGCCCGGCGTCCGGCTGTGTCGCTTGACCCCCGGGACGGGCCTGTTGTGCGGTCCGGCCCATCGCGGTTCCCGTTGCCCAGGCGCAGAAGTCCGGGTTTCGGCCGTGCATGTGGCTGCCGCGACCGGCGTGCCGCTGGATCCGCTGCTCGTTGCCAGGGTCTTGGCGCCGGGGTCGATGGGCGCGGTGTGATGCTCGCGGCAAGGAGGGCCGGCGCCCGGCTGTGGCGCTTTGCCGCTGTCGCGGTTTCCGTTGTCGAGGCGCGGTGTGGAGCGTGGCGCAGAAGTTCGGGGTCCGGCTGGGCATGTGGCTGCCGGGACGGGCCTGCCGCTGGATCCGCTGCCTGTCGTCAGTGTGTGGTGCCGGTATTGATCCTCGCGGCGAGGAGGAGGACCGCAGCCCGGCGGCCGTGGCGCCTCGGGCCTTCGAAGCGAGACACGGAAGAGCAGCGCGGCCCGCCGCCGGATCCGGGGCAAGGTCGCATGCCCTGCCCAGCCGCGCGCCGTGTGGTGCGAGGCACGGAAGGGCCGTGCCCCGGTACGACCGGCCTGCCGCCGCACGCGGTGCCGGCGGCACGAAGCCCCCGCGTGCCGCGCTCGCGGCGCGGCATGGGCCCGGCCCCGCAGGGCCGGGAGCCGACGGACCCACGCCTACGGGCGTCAGCCCCCGTCGCCGACGGGCCGTGCCCCCTCAGGCACTCGCTCGCCGGAACCGGCGCGCGCCGCCGGCGCGGCGGGGCGGCCGGGGCGCAGGAAGAAGAACATGGCCGGCGCGAGGTACAGGGCCCAGACCGCGACCTGGAGCCAGGTCGGGTCCGGCTGGAAGTTGAACACGCCCTTGAGCAGCGTCCCGTACCAGGAGTCCGCCGGGATCGTCGTGCTGATGTCGAAGGCCCGCGAGCCCAGTCCGGGCAGCCAGTCGGCCTCCTGGAGGTCGTGGAAGCCGTACGCGAGGACGCCGGCCGCCACGACGACCAGCATCGCCCCGGTCCAGGTGAAGAACTTGGCCAGGTTGATGCGGACCGCGCCGCGGTAGAACAGCCAGCCGAGGACCACGGCCGTGAGCAGTCCCAGCGCCGCGCCGACCAGCGGCCGTACGCCGTCGTCGGTGGCCTGCACGGCGGTCCAGATGAACAGCGAGGTCTCCAGCCCCTCGCGGCCCACCGCGAGGAAGGCGGTGACGATCAGGGCGCCGGTGCCCATGGCGACCGCGGCGTCGAGCTTGCCGTGCAGTTCGGCCTTCAGGTGCCGCGCGGTGCGCCGCATCCAGAACACCATCCAGGTCACCAGGCCGACCGCGATGACCGACAGCGAGCCGCCGAGCGCCTCCTGCGCCTGGAAGGTGAGTTCGGAGGAGCCGAACTGCAGCGCGGCGCCGAAGCCGAGGCTCAGCAGCACCGCGGCGCCGACGCCGAGCCAGACCGGCGGCAGCTTGTCCTTGCGGTCCGTCTTCACCAGGTAGGCGACCAGGATGCAGACGACCAGGCTGGCCTCCAGGCCCTCACGGAGTCCGATCAGGTAGTTGCCGAACACCCGCCGTCACTTCCTTTCAGTTGTTCCCGAAGAGCGCGCGGCCCCACCAGTCGCCGGAGTCCCGGACGCCCGGCGGTACGGCGTAGACGGCCGAACCCACGTGCTGGATGTACTCGTTGAGCGCGTCGGTCTTGGCCAGCCGCATCTGCAGCGGGATGAAGCCGTCGCGCACGTCGCGCTGGTAGGCGATGAAGAACAGACCGGCGTCCAGCCGCCCGAGGCCGTCGGTGCCGTCGGTGAAGGAGTAGCCGCGCCGCAGGATCGTCACGCCGCTGTTGTCGGGGTGCGAGAGGCGGACGTGCGCGTCGGGCTTCATCGCCTTGAAGTCCGGGGTGTCGCGCTCGTGCTTCCTGCCGAGCGGGGCGCCCTCGCCCTTGGTCCGGCCGAAGACGTCCTCCTGCTCGCGCAGGGAGGTCCGGTCCCAGGTCTCGATGTGCATCCGGATGCGCCGGGCCACCAGGTACGAGCCGCCGGCCATCCAGGCCGGGCCGTCGTTGGACGGGACCCACACGTGCTTGTCCTGGGCGGCCCTGTCGGAGCCGGCGACGTTGTGCGTGCCGTCCTTGAAGCCCATCAGGTTGCGCGGGGTCTGCTCGTCGGGCGTGGTGGAGGAGGTCTTGCCGAAGCCGAGCTGCGACCAGCGCATCGCGACCTTGCCGAAGCCGATGCGGGCCAGGTTGCGGATGGCGTGCACCGCCACCTGCGGGTCGTCGGCGCAGGCCTGGACGCACAGGTCGCCGCCGCTGCGGCTCGCGTCCAGGTTGTCGCCGGGGAACTTCGGCAGGTCCACCAGGGCCTCGGGGCGCTGCCCGGTGAGCCCGAAGCGGTCCTTGCCGTCGGCGCCGCGGAAGAGCGAGGGGCCGAAGCCGACGGTCAGCGTGAGCCGGGAGGGCTGGAGGCCGAGGGCCTCGCCGGTGTCGTCCGGCGGGGCCTCGGCGAGGCCGCCGACCGCGCCCTCGCCGACCGGCCGGCCCTGCGTCATCCGGCGCGCGGCCTCGGTCCACTCCTTCAGGAGCGCGATCAGTTCCTCGCGGTCCTCGGTCGTGACGTCGAAGGACGCGAAGTGCAGCCGGTCCTGGACCGGGGTGGTGATGCCGGCCTGGTGCGGGCCGTGGAAGGCGATCGCGCTGCCCGCGGAGGCCGCGGGCTGCACGTCGTTCCCGGTGCGCACGGCGGCCACGGCGCTGCCGGCCGCGGCGGCGCCGAGGACGACCCCGGCGCCGGTCCAGCCGAGCAGTGTGCGCCGCGAGGTGGTGGTTTCCTCGGACATGCTCCCCAGTCCTTTGTGGTGACGGTTACTTGGCGACGGCCGCGGCGAGCTTGGACAGCGGCTCGGCCAGCGCGTTGACGCCGTCCGAGAGCTCCTTGCGGTCGGCCTTGCCGACGGTGTCGTACGAGACGAACGTGTCGCCCTTGCGGTACTTGCCCAGCAGCCCCGTCAGGGCTGTGAACTGCTTGTCCAGTTCGGAGGTGAGCGCCGGGTCGCTCTCGGCGGCGACCGGCTTCAGCAGCTCGTACGCCTTCTGCGCGCCCTCGACGTTGGCCTGGAAGTCCGACAGGTCCGTGTGGGAGTAGCGGTCCTCCTCACCGGTGATCTTGCCGGTGGCGACCTCGTCCAGCAGTTCCTTGGCGCCGTTGGCCATGCTGGTGGCGGTGATCTCGGCCTTGCCGACGCGGGTCTGCCAGTCCTTGAGGTCGGTGACGAGCTGGTCGGCGAGGGTGCCTTCCTCGGCGCCGGCCTTCTTGTCCTTCCACAGGGACTTCTCCAGCCGGTGCCAGCCGGTCCACTTCTGGCCGTCCTCCAGACCGTCCTCACGGGTGTCGGTCAGGGGGTCGATGTCGCCGAAGGACTCGGCGACCGGCTCGGTGCGCTCCCATCCGACGCGGGACGGCGCGAAGAGCGACTTGGCCTTCTCCACGTCGCCGGCCTTGACGGCGTCGGCGAACTGCTGGACCACCGGGATGGTCTGGTCGGCCTGCTCCTGGGCGTACTTGCGGTACGCGGCGACGGCCGCGTCCAGGCGCGGGTCGCTCTTGACGGCGCCCTTGCCGGTCACGGTGATCTTCTGGCGGATGCCGTCGCCCTGCATGCCGGGCTTGCAGGCGATCTCGTAGGAGCCGGCCTTGATCTCGGCGGTGATGGTGGCCTTGGTGCCGGGGCCGATGTTCTCCCGCTCGGTCACGATCTTGTCGCTGGGCGTGTAGACGTAGACCTCGGTGACCTTGGAGCCCTTGTTCTCCACGGCGAGCTGCACGTGCCCGGCCGGGAAGGTGGTCTTGGAGACGTCGCATGCGGTGTCCGAGGCGGTCACGGTGATCGCGTCCGAGGAGGCGCTGTCCGCCTTCTCCGCGCACCCGGTCACGGCGGTGACGGCGACCACTATGCCGGCGGCGGCTACTGCGGACATGCGGACGGCGGACATACAGGCTCCTGGCGGATCGGTGAGGCGAGGACTTAGGTGAGCCTTTCTGTGGAAAGGCTTGCCTAACTTACCCAAGCCTCATCTCGCCTTGCCCACTATTGAGTAAAGAAAGAGTAATGAAGGGGCGTGGCGGTGTGCGGGTCGGGCGGGGGGCTCAGGGCAGGGTCAGTACCTCGGCGCCCGTCTCCGTGACGACCAGGGTGTGCTCGAACTGCGCGGTGCGCTTGCGGTCCTTGGTGACCACCGTCCAGCCGTCGTCCCACATCTCGTACTCGTGGGTGCCGAGCGTCAGCATGGGCTCGATGGTGAAGGTCATGCCCGGCTTCATCACCGTGGTGGCGCGCGGATCGTCGTAGTGCGGGACGATCAGGCCCGAGTGGAAGGACGTGTTGATGCCGTGGCCGGTGAAGTCGCGCACCACGCCGTACCCGAAGCGCTTGGCGTACGACTCGATCACCCGGCCGATCACATTGATCTGCCGGCCCGGCTTGACCGCCTTGATCGCGCGATTCAGCGATTCCCGGGTGCGGTCCACCAACTGCCGTGATTCCTCGGCGACTTCGCCCACGAAATAGGTGGCGTTGGTGTCGCCGTGCACCCCGTGGATGAAAGCCGTCACATCGAGATTGACGATGTCGCCGTCGCGCAGTTCGGTCGAGTCGGGGATGCCGTGGCAGATGACCTCGTTGATGGACGAGCACAGCGACTTGGGGAAGCCCCGGTAGCCGAGGTCCGAGGGGTAGGCCTGGTGGTCGCACATGTAGGTGTGGGCGATCCGGTCCAGTTCGTCCGTGGTGACCCCGGGCGCGATGGCCTTCGCCGCCTCCTCCATCGCCCGTGCGGCGATCCGGGACGCGACGCGCATCTTCTCGACGGTCTCCGCGGACTGCACCTCCGGCCCGTCGTACGGCTGCGGGGCCGGACGGCCCACGTACTCGGGCCGCGGGATCGAGGCGGGGACGTGACGCGTGGGGGAGAGCTTGCCGGGCACCAGGACAGACATGTCAGCGAGTGTATCGGCGGCCGGTCGGGCAGCATGGCGGCAGGATGTCGTACGAGGAGGAGCGATGGCGCCGTTCAGGAGGGTCCGCAAGCCGGCCGGGAAGCCCGGCGAGTGGTTCTACTGCATCGAGCACAGAAAGGTGGAGGAGGGCCCGGAGTGCCCGGCCAAGGACCGGATGGGGCCGTACCCCAGCCGGGCCGACGCCGAACGCGCGATGGAGACCGCCGCCGAGCGCAACCTGCAGTGGGAGAACGACCCGCGGTGGAAGGACCAGCCGCGCGAGGACGAGGGCGACTGAGCGACCGGCCGTTGCCGGGCGCACGGCGCGGGGGTGCGGCGGCAGGACTCCTCCGCGCCCCCCGCCGCGTCACCCGATTGGCCAGTCCCGGCGGACCGGCCCGGACCACCCGGCGGCCACTCGCGTCTAGCACATCAGCCCCTTTCCCGTCCGAGGTTTCGAACGTATTGAGGTTCAGACCAAGGGCGCTCCGTTTCACAGGACATGCGGACCGGATCCGACCACGGCAGGTCGGACGAAGCCCGAGAAAACCTGACGAACCGGAGGAAAGGGGCCCCATGTCCAGGAAACGCAGGCTCGGGACCAAGCAGAAGATCGCGCTGATGACGGGCGCGGCGACGCTCGCCGGCGGTTTCGCCGTGGCGACCATGGCCAGCGGTCACGCCTCCGTGGTGTGCGACGGCCTCGACCAGGCGATTCGCAACAACCAGGCCTTCATCGCGGGGCAGCGGGCGAATCCCGACGCGCAGTCGGCGGCCCGGATCGCCAACCGTGAGGCGGTCATCGCGCAGATCAACGTGCAGCGCCAGGCCTCGGGATGCGGCGCGGCCCCGGGGGCTCCCGCGGCGGCGGCTCCGGCGGCGCCCGCCGCGCCCGCGGGCCAGGGCCAGGGGCAGGGTCAGGGGCAGGGCCAGGGCCAGGGGCAGAACCAGGGCCAGGCGCAGCAGCCGCCCGCCGCGCCGCCCGCGGGGGCGGTGACCGGCCAGGTGGTGTGCCCGGGTTCGACGGTGACGCTGTCCGGCGAGGCGGGCGCCCCGGCCGCGTCCAGCAACCAGTTCCCGATGGGCACCAGGCTCAAGGTGACCAACCTCGACAACGGCAAGTCCACGACGGTTACCGTGACATCGCCGTCCGGGAGCTGCGCGCTGCTGAACAACGCCGCCTTCGAGCAGGTCCGCGAGCCCGGGAAGTTCCTGATCCGGAAGGCGCGGATCGAGCGCGTCGGCTGACGGGCCGACCCCTCCGCCGGTCTCCGGCGATCACCCAGCCGTCCGGGCCGCCGCCGAACCAGGAAGCGGCGGTGGCCCGGACCTCTTGACGCGGGCACGACACTCGGCTTCAATCCGGCACTACAGGTCCAGACCAACGGTCCAGACCACTTGCCCGGCACCGCCCGAACCCCCCGTCCCCCACTGGGAGGTCACGTGCTCTTCCGTCGTCGAGTCCCGCGTCCGGGATCCCGCAGATCCCGCATCCTCTCCGTCGTCACCGCCGCCTTCCTGGCCGCCGCAGGATCCCTGATCGTCCTGCCCGGCACCGCCCAGGCGGCCAACCTCGTCACCAACCCCGGCTTCGAGAGCGGCAGTCTGTCCGGCTGGTCCTGCTCGGGCGGCTCCGTCGTCAGCAGCCCGGTGCACAGCGGCACCAAGGCGCTGGCCGGCGCCGTCAGCAGCAGCGACACCGCGCAGTGCACCCAGACCGTCTCCGTGCAGCCCAACACCGCCTACTCGCTCACCGGTTGGGTGCGCGGCGCGTACGTCTACCTCGGTGTCACCGGCGGCGCCTCCACCTGGACGCCGTCCGCCGGCTCCTACACCCAGCTGACGGTCCCCTTCACCACCGGGGCCTCGCAGACCAGCGTGCAGCTGTACGTCCACGGCTGGTACGCCCAGGGCACCTACAACGCCGACGACATCAGCCTCGACGGGCCGGGCGGCGGCGGGGGCGGGGACACCCAGGCGCCCACCGCGCCCAGCGGCCTCACCTCCACCGGCAAGACGTCCTCCAGCGTCTCGCTCGCGTGGAACGCCTCCACCGACAACGTCGGGGTGACGAGCTACGACGTCTACCGCGGCGGCACCCTGGCCACCACCGTGACCGGCACCTCCGCCACCGTCACCGGCCTGGCCGCCAGCACCGCGTACACCTTCACCGTCAAGGCGCGCGACGGCGCGGGCAACACCTCGGCGGCCTCCAACGCGGTGAGCGTCACCACGAACGCGGGCGGCGGCGGTGGCACCGGCTTCAAGCAGGCCGCGCCCTACCTCTTCCTCGGCTGGGGCGACCCGCCGAGCGCGACCAGCGTGATGAGCGCCACCGGCGTCAAGTGGTTCACGATGGCCTTCATCCTCTCCTCCGGCGGCTGCAACCCGGCCTGGGACGGCTCCCGTCCGCTGACCGGCGGCGTCGACCAGTCGACCATCAACTCCATCCGCGCGGCCGGCGGCGACATCGTCCCGTCCATCGGCGGCTGGCAGGGCAACAAGCTCGGCCCCAACTGCTCCACCCCCGAAGCCCTGGCCGGTGCCTACCAGCAGGTGATCAACGCCTACGGGCTCAAGGCGATCGACGTCGACATCGAGAACACCGACGAGTTCGAGTCCGAGGTCGTCCAGGACCGCATCCTCAACGCGCTGAAGATCGTCAAGCAGAACAACCCCGGCATCCGGACGATCCTCACCTTCGGCACGTCGACGACCGGCCCGACCTACTGGGGCGGCCGGCTCATCGACCGGGCCAACGCGCTCGGCGCCAACATCGACGTCTTCACGATCATGCCGTTCGACTTCGGCGGCGGCGCCGACATGTACGGCAACACCGTGAACGCCGCCGAGGGGCTGAAGGCCAAGCTGAAGTCCACCTTCGGCTGGGACGACGCCACCGCCTACGCCCACATGGGCCTGTCCGGCATGAACGGCCTCAGCGACCAGCAGGAGACCACCACCCCGGCGATCTGGACCCAGATCCGGGACTGGGCCAACTCGCACCACATCGCGCGGCTCGCCTACTGGGCCGTCAACCGCGACCGGCCGTGCGCCGGCGGCGGCGTGGTGAGCAACTGCTCCGGCATCAACCAGAGCACCTGGCAGTTCACCTCGATCACCGCCGGGTTCACCGGCTGATCCACGGCCCGGCCGCCCACACCGGCCGGGCCCACCGACCGCCCCACGGGTCAGGCGGCGGGGGACACCGCGTCCTCCGCCGCCGTCCGCATGCCCACCGCGTGCACGTTGGTGCGCGCGTCGTACGCCATCAGCGTCGGCAGGCACACCGCGAGCGTCCCGACCGCCGCCACGCACGCCAGGCCGCCGGTCCACACCGAGGCCCGCAGCCCCAGCACCGCCGCCGCACCGCCGGCCCGCACCTGGCCCAGCTGGGGGCCGGTCATGAAGGACAGCAGCTCGATGCCCGCGAGACGGCCGCGCAGGGCGTCCGGGATCGTCTGGTTCCAGATCGTGGAGCGGAACACCCCGCTGATCATGTCCAGCGCGCCCGCCAGCACCAGGAAGAGCAGCACCAGCCACACATTGCGGGTCAGCCCGGCGCCCGCCATGCACAGCCCGAAGCCCGCCGCGGCCAGCACGATCGCCATGCCGTGCCGGTGCACCCGGGAGGACCAGCCGCTCGTCAGGCTCATCAGCATCGCCCCGGCGGGCAGCGCCGCGTACATCAGGCCCAGCGACCACGGGGCGCCCAGGTCGTCCGCCATGAAGGGGAACACGGCGATCGGGAACGCCAGGCCCATCGCGGCGATGTCCACCACATAGGTGCCCAGCAGTTCCTTGCGGCTCCAGGCGTAGCGCGCGCCCTCGCCGATCGAGCGCAGCGAGGGTCGCTCCGCGTCGTGCGAGGGCGGGGACGGCCGCAGGCGCAGGCCCAGCAGCAGCGACACCGCGAAGGTCAGCGCGTCGACGGCGTACGCCCAGCGCAGGCCCGCGTAGGCGATCAGCACGCCGGCCAGCGCGGGGGCCGCGATGGCGCCGAGCTGCCAGCGCAGCGCGTTCAGCGAGGCCGCCGCGGTGAGCTGGTCGTGCGGCACGATGCGCTGCACGATCGCCTCCAGCGCGGGGCGTTGCAGGCCGCCGAGCGCGCTCGTGAGCGCCGCCACCACGTACAGCGGCCACAGCAGCGGCTGCGGCAGCAGGGTGTTGGCCAGCAGCAGGACCGACATCAGGCCGAGCGCGGCCTCCGTCCACAGGATCAGCTTCCGCCGGTCGAGGGCGTCGGCCAGGGCGCCCCCGTAGAGCCCGAACACCACCAGCGGTACGAGTTCCACCGCCCCCAGCGCGCCGACCGCCAGCGTCGATCCGGTGAGGTTCTTGATCTGGACCGGGAGCGCCACGAAGGTCAGGAAGCTGCCGAAGTTCGTGATCAGCCCGGCACACCACATCAGGCGGAAGTCGCGGGAGCTGCGCCACGGCGCGAGGTCGGGGAGGAGATTGCGCACCCTCGCATGTTTCGCGGGCGGGCGGCGGGGTGCAACGCATTTTCCGGCGCCGGCCCGGTGGACGCCGTGGTCCACCGGGCCGTCCCAGGGGGCGCGTTCAGGCCATGAGGCCCGCCGCCTCCAGGCGTTCGCGGATACCCTTCACCGCGGTGTCGTCCAGCGGCACCTGCGGCGCGGCCGTGGCGGCGCAGGGAATGACGCCCCGCAGGTGCAGGGCCGCCTTGAAGGCGCCGAGCGCCGAGGCACTGGCGCTCATCGGGGCGGCCGCGGCGCCGATGTCGACGATGGAGAAGAGCGCGGCGAGCCGGTCCTGCTCCGCCGCGGCCTCCCGCCACCGTCCGGCCAGCGCGTGCTCGTAGAGCCGCACATAGCCGTGCGGGTCGACGTTGCCGAGTCCCGGCACGACACCGTGGGCCCCGGCCAGCAGGGCGGCGTCCACGGTGAGTTCGGAGCCGGTGAGCAGGGAGAAGGAGCCGGACAGACCGCGCCGGCGCAGCTCCACGAGCAGCCGGCGCATGCCGCCGTCGGCGCCGCTGCTGTCCTTGAGGCCGGCCAGTGTGCCGTTCTCCGCCAGCGCCAGCACCGTCGCCGCGGGCAGCTTGGTGTGCACGGCGGAGGGGATGTCGTACGCGAACAGCGGCAGGCCGTCGGCGCCGTCCCGCACCCGGCGGAAGTGGTCGGCGATCTCGGCCGGGTGCGTGGTGGTGTAGAAGGGCGCGGTCGCCACCAGCGCGTCCGCGCCCGCCGCGACGGCTGCCCGGACGTGGTCCAGCACCCGGGCCGTGGTCATGTCGACGACCCCGGCGAGCACGGGGACGCGCCCGCCGACGGCCTCGACGACGGTGGTGAGCGCGATCCGGCGTTGCGCGTCGGACAGATAGGCCGTCTCGCCGCTCGACCCGAGCGCGAAGACGCCGTGGACGCCCGCCGAGAGCACATGGCCGACCAGGGCGCGCAGCCCGTCGGTGTCCACGTCGCCCGCGGGAGTGAGGGGAGTGCACAGAGGAGGTACGACGCCGCACAAGGGGGCGTGCATATCGGTCATAACGCCCACTTCTACCAGCTTGCCGGGGGCGGCGACACGAACTGCTCGGCGAGCCGCGCGAGCCGCGGCAGCCGGTCCCGCAGCCGTACCCGCCGCCCCGCGGCGGCACTGACCAGGTGCTGCAGCAGTTCGAGTCCCACCTCGCCGGGCTCCGGCGGCACCGACAGCGCCTCATGGGCGAGGCCGGCCAGTTCCCGGTCGCCCGCGTCCATCGCCAGCACCCTCGCCCCGGCCCGCCGGGCGCCGTCCACCCGCTCCAGCAACCCCGGCTCCGCCTGCTCGGGCGCGACCACCAGCACCGTCTCGCCGCGCCGCGCGGCCTCCAGCCGGGCCGTGCCCACCGCGAGGTGCGCGGGCGCGCCGGGCGGCACCCACTGCCGCACCAGAGTGGGGGAGAGCTCCGGCAGCCCGCTCCAGGCGGCCTCGTCGTCCAGATGCGCGGCCATGTGCCACGGTTCGTACCCGCCGCCGCCCACCAGCAGCAGGCCGCCCGGGGAGCCGCGGCGGACCGCGCCGCGCAGCGCCCCCGCGAACGCCCGGGTCCGTTCCGGCCACTCGCTGCCGGCCAGCAGTTCACGGACGACCTCGACCCGTACGGCATCCATGCCACGGGATCCTGGCGCAGGCCCCCGCCGTCGCAGGCGGCTTCCCGCCCGGCTCACCCGAAGGGGGTCAATGTGCGGGAAGGGCGCTCGAGACCCTGGCCCGTACGTCGGTGAAGTGCCGGCGCATCGCCGCCCGCGCCGCGCCCGCGTCCCCGGTGCGCAGCGCGCCCACCACCGCGCGGTGGTTGGCGATGATGCGCTCGACCGGGTCGTCGGCGGGCGCCAGGGCGGAGCCGACGTCCTGGTAGACGCTCCAGAACAGGTCCATGAGCTGGAGCACCAGTTCGTTGTCGCAGGTCGCGTACAACAGCGCGTGGAAGGCGCGGTCGGCGTCCGGATCGGTGACCATCCGGGAGGCGAGCGCGTCGAGTTCGTCGAGCCGCTCCGGCGGTATCGTGCCGGCCACCTCGCCTATCAGCCCGACCTCCAGCAGTTCGCGCACGGCCACCAGATCGGCCAGCGCCCGTACCCGGGAGCGGATGTGGAAGGTGAGCGAGGGCAGCAGCACCCGCAGCGGCGCGTCCGTCACGAAGGTGCCGGTGCCGTGGCGTATCTCGACGATGCCGAGCGCCTGGAGCGCGCGCACCGCCTCGCGCACACTGTTGCGGCCGGCGCCCAGCAGATCCATCAGCTGGGGCTCGGTCGGCAATGTGGCGCCGGGGGCGAGTCGCTGCTCGTGGATGAGCTCGATGATGCGATCCTGGAGCGTCGGGCCGCGGCCCCCGCCGGCGGTTCTGGTCACAAGTGGCCGCCTTTCCCACGTGCTGTCGTGCTTTCTTGACGTGCCGTCAGTGTCTTGTCTACCGTCCCTTGACGACAAGGGACGTCCTACGTCTGCCATTCAAGGGCGCATCGGAGGCAACACCGATGTCATACCTCACATCCGTCCCCTACCGAGGCGGTACCGGGGGAACCTCCGGGGAAGACCCGGGGCCCGTCTACGCGAGCTTCCGCATCCCCGCGGTGGTCGTGACCGGCGCGGGCACCGTGCTGGCCTTCGCCGAGGGGCGGCACGCCTCGGCCGCCGACACCGGGCGCATCGACCTCGTCCTGCGGCGGTCGCACGACGGCGGCCGCACCTGGGACGACCTGCGGGTCGTGACGTCCAACGGCTCCGGCACCGCGGGCAACCCGGCCCCGGTCGTGACCGCCGAGGGCCGCGTCGTCCTGGTCCACGTGCGCAACGCCGGGACCGCGGAGGAACGGGACATCATCCGCGGCAAGGTGCCCGACGAGGACGGCCGCCGGGTCTGGGTCCAGCACAGCGACGACGACGGCGCCACCTGGTCCGAGCCGCGCGAGATCACCGCCGCCGTCAAACGCCCCGGCTGGCGCTGGTACGCCACCACCCCCGGCCACGCGCTCCAGTTGCGCACCGGCCGGCACGCCGGGCGGATCGTCGTCGCCGGCAACCACACCCGCCCGCCCGAGGGCCCCGACACCGGCGCCGAGCCCCGCTACAACGGCGGCCACTGCCTGTACAGCGACGACCTCGGCGAGACCTGGCAACTCGGCTACACCGACGACTCGTCCGACGACTACGTCAACCCCAACGAGACCACCGCCGCGGAACTCCCCGACGGCACCGTCTACTTCAACACCCGCACCGACTCCCGCAGCCCCGGCAACCGCGCCGACGCCGTCTCCGCCGACGGCGGCGCCACCCTGGAGCGCCGCTTCCGCCCGCAGGCCGGCCTGGTCGCCCCCGTCGTGCAGTGCAGCGTCCTGCACCTCGGCACCCCCGACGTGCTGCTCCTCTCCGGCCCCGGGCACCCTGCCGCGCGCGCCCTGATGACGATCCGGGCCAGCCACGACCACGGCGTCACCTGGCGGACCGCGCACACCGTCGACGGCCTCCCCGCTGCCTACTCCGACCTGGTGCGGCTGGACGAGGACACCGTCGGACTGCTGTACGAGACCGGCGACTTCGGCCCCTACGAGACGATCACCTTCCGCCGCGTCCCCCTCGCGGAGCTGGTCTCTTGATCGGCCGGCGCGGTGTGCTGGCGGCGGCCGGCGGCACGGCGGCGGCGCTCGCCCTGCCCGGCTGCGCCGCCACCACCGGCACGGCGGGCGGCAGCACCACCCTCACCTTCTGGTCCTGGGTCCCCGGCATCGAGCGCAACGTCGCGCTGTGGAACCGGCTGCACCCCGGCGTCCGCGTCGAACTGGAGAAGGTGGCGGCGAGCGGCGGCGCCCAGTACGCCAAGATGCACGCCGCGCTCAAGGCCGGCAGCCCGCCCGACCTCGCGCAGGTCGAGTACCAGATGGTGCCCGGATTCCTGCTCGACCAGGGCCTGGTGGACCTCGCCCGGCACGGTGCCGACCGCTACCGCACCCGGTTCGCCGACTGGCTGTGGCAGCAGAGCGTGTACGCGGGAGGCGTCTGGGCCATCCCGCAGGACTCCGGGCCCATGGTGCTGTTCCAGCGCCAGGACCTGCTCGACCGCTGGGACATCGAGACCCCCGCCACCTGGGACGACTTCACCGCAGCGGCCCGTGCCGTACGCCGCCGCGGCGCGCACCTCACCTCCTTCTCGCCCTCCAACCCCGGCTGGTTCACCGCCCTGGCCTGGCAGGCCGGCGCCCGCTGGTTCCGCGCCGGCGGCGACACCTGGCTGGTCTCGATCGACGACGAGCCCACCCGCCGCGTCACCCGCCACTGGGACCGGCTCATCAAGGACCGGCTGGTCACCACCCAGCCCATGATGCAGAGCGCCTGGTACGCCGGCCTCCAGTCCGGCGACCTCGTCAGCTGGACCGGCGGCAGCTGGGGCGACGCCCTGCTCACCGGCAACGCCCCCGGCGGCGCGGGCAAGTGGCGGGTCCGGCCGATGCCGCAGTGGCACGCCGCCGGTTCCGGCGCCGCCCCCTCCTCGGGGAACTGGGGCGGCTCGACCACCGCCGTCTTCACCGGCACCCGCAACCCCCGCGCCGCGCTGGACTTCGCGGTGTGGCTCAACAGCGACCCCGAAAGCGTCCGCCTGCTCATCCGCGGCGGCTACGGCTACCCCGCCCCCACCTCCGGTTTCACCCCGGCCGAACTCAACACCCGCGCGGCCTACTTCGGCGGCCAGGACTACGGCGCGGTCGTCGCCGCCTCCGGCGCCGCGGTCGACCGCGCCTGGACCTGGGGCCCCACCATGGACACCTTCTTCCAGCGGCTCACCGACACCCTCAGCGGCGCCGTCAGCGACGGCACCTCCCTCACCGCCACCCTGCCGAAACTCCAGGCCCGCACCCTCGCCGACCTGCGCGACAAGGGCCTGAAAGCGGAGGCCGCATGACCGCGCGGGCGGACGTCGTGCCGCCTGAAGCCCCCGGTTCCGCCCCGGTGTCCGGGGCCCGTACGCACCGCGCCGGCCCCGCCCGCCCCCGGAGCCGTTTCCGTGCCGGCTCGCGCGAGGCACGCACCGCGGCCGCGTTCCTCCTGCCGTTCTGCGCGCTGTTCCTGCTCTGCTTCGTCGTCCCCATCGGCTACGCCGTGCAGCAGAGCCTGCTGCGGACCGTGCGCACCGGGCCGCTCGGCTTCGGCGGCTCGCACGACGCGTTCGCCGGCCTCGCCAACTACGCCCACGCGCTGCGCGACCCCTCGTTCCTCGCGGGCTTCGGGCGCGTGCTGCTGTTCGGGGTCGTGCAGGTGCCGCTCATGCTCGCGCTGGCCGCCGCCCTCGCGCTGCTCCTGGACAGCGCCTCCGCCCGCGGCATCGGCTTCTTCCGCACCGCGTACTTCCTGCCCTACGGCGTGCCCGGCGTGATCGCCTCGATCCTGTGGGGCTTCCTCTACGTCCCCGGGATCAGCCCCCTGGTGCAGATCCTGCACTCGGCCGGCTGGCAGGTCGACTTCCTGTCCAAGAGCACCGTGCTGTGGTCCATCGCCAACATCGTGACCTGGCAGTTCACCGGCTACAACATGCTCGTCCTGATCGCCCAGCTCAAGGCCGTGCCCGCCGAACTGTACGAGGCCGCCCGCCTCGACGGCGCGAACGCGGCACGCGTCGCCTGGCACATCAAGCTGCCGCTGATCCGCCCGGCGCTCGTCCTGACGGCCGTCTTCAGCATCATCGGCACACTGCAACTGTTCTCGGAGCCGCTCGTGCTGCGTCCGCTCTCCCCGGCCATCGACTCCGGCTACACGCCCAACCTGCACGCCTACAACGAGGCGTTCGCGGCCAACGACTACCACGTCGCCGCCGCCGAGGCGGTGCTGCTCGCGCTCGTCGCGTGCGCGCTGTCCTTCGGCTTCCTCAGCCTCGTCGGCCGCCGCGGCGGGGACGGGGCACTGCGATGACCGTCCCGCTCCGCCACCGCGTCCTGACCGCGACCGCCCTCGCCCTGGCCGCCGTCTACTTCCTCGTCCCCGTGTACTGGCTGGCGGTCTCCTCCACCAAGTCCAGCGCCGACCTCTTCGGCAGCTTCGGCCTCTGGTTCGCCCACCCCCACCCGATCGACTACCTCGGCAGGGTGCTGACCTACGACGGCGGCGTCTACGTCCGCTGGTTCGGCAACAGCCTGCTCTACGCGGGCGTCGGCGCCCTCGGGGCGACCTGGCTGTCGGCCGCCGCGGGCTACGCCCTCGCGCAGTACCGCTTCGCGGGGCGCGAGGCGGTGCTGACCGCCGTCGTCGCCGGCGTCCTCGTGCCCTCCACGGCCCTCGCCCTGCCGCTCTACCTGCTCTTCACCGACCTCGGCTTCGCCAACACCTACTGGTCGGTCCTCGTCCCGGGCCTGGTCAGCCCGTTCGGCGTGTACCTGTGCCGGATCTACGCCACCGCCGCGATCCCGCGCTCCCTGCTGGAGGCCGCCCGGCTCGACGGGGCGGGGGAGTGGCGGATCTTCCACGTCCTCGGGCTGCGCCTGATGACGCCGGCCCTGGTCACCGTCTTCCTGTTCCAATTCGTCCACATCTGGAACAACTTCTTCCTGCCGCTGGTCATGCTCTCCGACAGCGACCTGTACCCGGTGACGCTCGGGCTCACCTCCTGGCAGGGCTACGCCGACCGGCAGCCGGAGCTCTACCAGTACACGGTCGGCGGCGCGCTGCTGTCCGTCCTGCCGCTCATGCTGCTCATGGTGGTGCTCCAGCGCCACTGGCGGGGCGGCCTCAGCGAGGGCAGCGTCACGGCGTGACCGTGGCAGGATCACGTACATGACTGTTGACAGTGGCAATGACACCCCCGCCCCGAAGGTTCCCGCCAAGGACCCCTGGGACCTGCCCGACGTCTCCGGCCTCGTCGTCGGCGTCCTCGGCGGCACCGGCCCGCAGGGCCGCGGCCTGGCCTACCGGCTCGCCCGGGCGGGCCAGCAGGTGATCATCGGCTCCCGCGCCGCCGACCGGGCGCAGGCCACCGCCGACGAGGTCGGCCACGGCGTCCAGGGCGCGGACAACGCCGAGACCGCCCGCCGCAGCGACATCGTCATCGTCGCCGTGCCCTGGGAGGGCCACGCCAAGACGCTCGAGTCGCTGCGCGAGGAACTCGCCGGAAAGCTCGTCGTCGACTGCGTCAACCCGCTCGGCTTCGACAAGAAGGGCGCCTTCGCCCTGAAGCCGGAGGAGGGCAGCGCCGCCGAACAGGCCGCCGCGCTGCTCCCCGACTCCCGGGTCGCCGCCGCCTTCCACCACCTGTCCGCGGTGACACTGGAGGACCCGGACGTCGAGACCATCGACACCGACGTGCTCGTCCTCGGCGAGTCCCGCGCCGACACCGACCTGGTGCAGGCGCTGGCCGCACGCATCCCCGGCGTCCGCGGCGTCTTCGCGGGCCGGCTGCGCGGCGCCCACCAAGTCGAGGCGCTGGTCGCCAACCTGATCTCGGTCAACCGCCGCTACAAGGCGCACGCGGGGGTGCGCCTCACCGACGTGTAGCCGCCGTGGGGCCGTGCGAGGCCCGTGCGAGGGCATGGGGGACAATGAGCGGGTTCGTGACCGACCCGACAGGAGCCGCCCCCATGCCCCGCCTCGCCCTCTACGCGCTCATCGTGTGCGTGCTGTCCGTGGTCGCCGCCGTCGTCTCCTTCGTCGAAGGCAGCTGGCTCGGCGTCCTGTGGCTCGCGATCACCGGCCTGACCAGCAACATGTGCTGGTACTACGCGCGCAAGGCCAAGCTGGAGAAGGCGGCCGGCTAGAAGCCGCCGTTCTCCCAGAAGCGGAACAGCTGCGAGCCCAGGCCCGAGAGGCCGTCCGGCAGACCGAAGGCGCCCGTCACGGCGTCCACGAAGCCGAAGAACGCCGAGTTCACCTCAGGGATCCACAGCACGCCGAACACGGCCAGCAGGCCGAAGGACGCGAACGGCTCCAGCTGGCGCCGCACGTTGTACGAGAGCCAGGGCTCGATGACCCCGTAGCCGTCCAGCCCCGGCACGGGCAGCAGGTTCAGGATCGCCGCCGTCACCTGGAGCATGGCCAGGAACGCCAGACCCGCGGCGAAGGCCAGCTGGTCCTGGTTCTCGGGGTCCACGAGGTGCAGGGTGAACGGCAGCATCGCCGCGATCGCGAACAGCACGTTCGTGAGCGGTCCGGCCGCCGAGATCAGGCTGTGCTTCCAGCGGCCGCTGATCCGGCCCCGCTCGATGAACACCGCGCCACCGGGCAGGCCGATGCCGCCCAGGATCAGGAAGACCAGCGGCAGCACGATGCTCAGCAGCGCGTGCGTGTACTTCAGCGGGTTGAGGGTCAGATAGCCCTTCGCGCCGATCGAGATGTCGCCGCCGTGCAGGGCGGTGCGCGCGTGCGCGTACTCGTGCAGGCACAGGGAGACCACCCAGCCGGACACGACAAACAGGAAGACGGCGAAGCCGGTGTTCGAGGAGAAGCCGGTCCACACCGCCCACCCGGAGACGGCCATGATCGCGACCAGCCCGAGGAAAATCGGGCTGATCCGCCGTTCACTGCGGGCTGCTGCGGTGGTCATCGTGCGGGCTCCTGCGGAGGGCTGTTCGGGGAGGGGGCCGGGCCGGCCGCCCGATCATGTCATCCGTGCGGGGTCGGGCACACCCACGGGCCGATAACGCTCCGCCAACGCGAGACGTTCCGGGGTGCCCGCCTTTCCCCGCCCGCCCGCCCGTGTGCCCTGTGAAGTCACGCGCCCCGACGCCAGTTGTTGGGGGGCCGGGTTCGGGGCCTCCGGGGCTGCCATTCTGGACAGCACATTTAGGTGCCTCAGGTATCCGGCTTGAGCACTCCGGGTCACGCACCCAAATATGCTCCAGTGTCCAGAACGCCACCCCTACGACCCCGCCCCCTCCGTAGTTGCAAGCGCCTGATCCCCGGTGGGTGGGCGAGAAGGCTGTCCGGGGTTGCCGCGAGTGCCCTCTGAACCCCCACCGGCCGTCAGTCGCCCCAACCGGCCCGGGAGGGGGTGCGCCGGGGTCCGCCCGCAGGGGACGAGCGGAGACTGCGTGGTCGATGCCGAATGATGTGGGGGCAAACCGCGAGCCCCGAGGACGGACTCCGGAGCGGCGCCGACCCCACAACGCACGCAGCGCAGGGCCCGCACTTACCGTGCCGGGCACTCGGGAGGGAGGGTGGGGGAAAAACCCGGGCCCACGGAACCGCGGCGCCGCACTCGGACACAATGGGGGGCGTGCGCTACGGCATCCTCGGGACGACACAGGCCCACCGCGACGACGGCACCCCCGTGCCCCTTGCCGGGACGCGCTTGAGGGCGTTGCTGGCCGCGCTCGCCCTGCGCCCCGGACGGGTGCGCACGACCGAGGCGCTGATCGACGAGGTGTGGGAGGGCGAGCCGCCCGCCGACGCGACGGGCGCGCTGCAGGCGCTGGTGGCGCGGCTGCGCCGGGCGATCGGCCACGAGGCGGTCGGTTCCGCGGACGGCGGCTACCGGCTGGACGCGGCGCCGGACGCCGTGGACCTGTTCCGCTTCGAGCGCATGGTGGAGGACGGCGGGCGCGCCCTGGCCGACGGCGACGCGGCGAAGGCCGCCGACGCGCTGGACGGCGCGCTCGGGCTGTGGCGCGGGCCCGTGCTGGCCGATCTTCCGGACCGGGTCTCCGTCGCCTCCCGCTACGACGCGCTGCGGCTGGACGCCCGCCGTCTGCGGATCACCGCCGAGGTCGCGCTGGGCCGCGCCGAGCAGGTGCTCCCCGAGATCGCGGAGCTGGCGGCGGCCCATCCGCTCAACGAGCCGGTGCAGTCCCTGCGGCTGCGGGCGCTGCGGGAGGCGGGACGGACCGCGGACGCCCTGGTCGCATACGAGGACGTGCGGCGGGAGCTCGCCGAGGCGCTCGGTGCCGACCCGGGGCCGGAACTGCGTGCACTCCACGCCGAACTGCTCGCACCGGCCACGCCGGCCCCCGCACCGCTGCCGCCGCCGCGCCGGGGCAACGCGCGCGCCCGGCTGACCAGCTTCGTCGGGCGGGAGTCGGACCTGACGGCGCTGGCGTCCGATCTGTCCGCCGCCCGGCTGGTGACGATCACCGGCCCCGGGGGCACCGGCAAGACGCGGCTGTCGCAGGAGGCCGGGGACGCGGTCGCCGGGCACTGGCCGGACGGCGTGTGGTTCGCCGAGCTCGCCCCCGTTGAGGACCCCCGCACGGTGGCGGTGGCCGTGGTCAACGCCCTCGGTCTGCGCGAGACCCTGCTGCACGCGGGCTCGGCCACCGAGGCCGCGCTCGCCGCGGAGGCGAAGGGCGCGGTCGCCAAGGACCCGCTGCTGCAGCTGACCGAGTACTGCGCGGACCGCCGGCTGCTGCTCGTCCTGGACAACTGCGAGCATGTGATCGGGGCCGCCGCCGAGCTGACCGAGCGGCTGCTCGCCGACTGCCCGGACCTGGCAGTGCTCGCCACGAGCCGTGAACCGCTGGGCGTGCCGGGGGAGTTGATCCGGCCGCTGGACCCGCTGCCGCAGCCCCCCGCACTGCGCCTGCTGGCCGACCGCGGCGCCGCGGCCCGTCCCGGGTTCACCCCGGACGAGGATCCCGAGGCGTGCGCGGAGCTGTGCCGGCGGCTGGACGGCCTGCCGCTGGCCATCGAACTCGCGGCCGCCCGGCTGCGGATGATGACGCCGCGTCAGCTCGTCGACCGGCTCGACGACCGCTTCCGCATCCTCACCGCGGGCAGCCGCACCGTGCTGCCCCGCCAGCAGACGCTGCGGGCCGTGGTCGACTGGAGCTGGGACCTGCTCACCGAGGCCGAACGGACCGTGCTGCGCCGGTTCGCGGTCTTCGCCGGCGGCTGGGACCTGGCCGCCGCCGAGGCGGTGTGCGGCGGGGAGGGCGCCGGCTCCGTCGACCCGCGCGACGTCGCCCATCTTCTGGCCTCGCTGGTCGACAAGTCGCTCGTGGTCGCCGACCTCACCGAGGACGGCGCCCGCTACCGCACGCTGGAGACCATCGGCGAGTACGCGGCGGAACGGCTCGACGAGGCCGGCGAGCGCGACATCGTGGGGCGCCGCCACATCGCGTACTTCCGCGAGTACATCCGCACCGCCGATCCCGAACTGCGCGGCGCGCGCCAGCTGCTGTGGCTGGACCGCCTGGAGCGTGAGCACGAGAACCTGCGGGCCGCGATCCGCCGGGCGGTGGAGACGGGCGACGAGCAGGAGGCGCTCTGCCTGGTGCTGGCTTCCAGCTGGTTCTGGGAGATGCGCAACTACCGCAGTGAGATGGGCTACTGGCCCGGCGTGGTGGCGAAGATGAGTCCGGTGGACGCCTTCGCCGCACCGCTCGCGCTGCCGCCGCTGGACCGCGGTCCGCTGGACGACCCGCTGCCGATGGCGCCGCAGCTGCTCACCGAGGCCAGGCGCTGGGTGCGGACCGCCGAGGTGTTCGCCCGCATGGAGGAGACCGACGCCTGGAGCGACCCGCGGTACGTCGCGCTCGGCGAGGCGCTCATCGAGGCCTATCCGCCGGACCTGCCCCAGTCCAGCCTGCGGCCAGGGCTCTTCCGCATGCTGGGCGCCATGCTGACCGGGCGCTTCGACCTGATGCCCGAGCTGATCGACTCCACGGTGAGCAGTTGCCGGCGGCACGGCCGGACGTGGGAGCTGGCGTTCGCGCTGCAGTTGCGGGCCAAGATCATGAACGACGTCGAGGACCGGTTCGCCCAGTCCATGGAGGACATCCGCGAGGCCCGGGCCCTGTTCCGCGAGGCCGGCGACGACTGGGGCCTGGCGGAAGTGCTGGCGGCCGAGGCCGAGGCGACCGCCAACGCCGGCGACTGGGGCCGCGCCGCCGAGAGCTGCCGCGAGGCGATCGCCCTCGCGCTCAAGCTCGGCGCCCACCAGCAGATCCCGATGATGACGGTCCGCCTCGGCGACGCCCTCGCCAACAGCGGTCAGGAGGAGGAGGGCGAGCGGCTGGTCCGGGAGGGGATCGCCGACGCCCAGCGCTTCCGCCCGGTCGGCGACGACGCGAGCTACTACGGCAGGGTGCTGCTGGTCGCGATGCTCGCCCGGCGCGGCGACCTGGACGAGGGCTTCGCACTGCTCGACGCCATGCAGGCCGACCCCCCGCGGGGCATGCCCTCGTTCATCTTCGGGCTGCTGGCCGCGATCCGCGGCTGGCTGACCGGCATGGCCGGGGATCCGTACGGCGGGCTGCCCCATCTCCGCGAGGCCGTCGACTACATGGAGGCCCATCCACTGAGCCCGGTCATCGGGCCGCGCATGGGTGTGCTGCTCTTCCCGCCGGCCGTCACACTCTTCACCGGCATCGCGGGACTGCGCGACGACGGTGACGCGCGGGAAGCGGCGCGCCGTGCCGCGCTGGTGCTCGGCGCCCACGACAGCCTGCGGCAGACCGCCTGCACCCCGTGGGAGCGCCAGAGCCTCGACGAGGACGCGGCCCGGCTGCGCACGCACCTGGGGGAGCGGGATTTCGACGCCGTCTACCGCGAGGGCGGGGCCCTCACCTTCTCCGGGACGATCGTGCTGCTGCAAGAGCCCCTGTGACGCGGGCCGGTGCTCAGCCGGCCTTCTTGCGCGCCGCCGTCTTCTTGGCCGTCGTCTTCTTCGCGGTGGTCTTCTTCGCCGGGGCCTTCTTGGCGGCCGTCTTCTTCGCGGCGGCCGGCTTCCGGGTGCTCCCGGCCTTCTCGGCGCCGCGGGCGTCGATGCTGGCCTGGAGCGCGGCCATCAGGTCCACCACGTTGTCGGGGGCGGAGGCCACCTCGGCCGTCTCGGGCACGGGCTCGCCCTCCAGGCGGGCGGCGACCAGGGAGTCCAGCGCCGTCTGGTACTCGTCGTGCTGGGACTCCAGGTCGAAGTCCTCGGAAAGGGTCTCCATCAGGCTCTGCGCCATCTTCAGCTCCTGCGGCCGCACGGCGACGTTCTCCGGCGGCGCCAGCCCCCCGGCGTCGCGGACCTCGTCCGGCCAGTACATGGTGTGCAGGACCAGCAGTTCCTCGTGGACGCGCAGCAGCGCCAGCGATTCGCGCGTACGGAGGGCGATCTTCGTCACGGCGGCCTTGCCGCTGGTGGCCAGCGCCTCGCGCAGCAGGACGTACGGCTTGGACGCGGCGGCATCGGCGCCCACGTAGTAGGCGCGGGACAGCGACAGGGGGTCGATCTCGTCGGTGTCGACGAAGGCGAGGACGTCGATCAGCTTGCGGCTGGGCAGCGGCAGTTGCGCCAGGTCCTCGTCGCTGAGCACCACCGTGCGGCCGCTCTCGTCCTCGTACCCCTTGGCGATCTCCGAGTAGGGGACCTCCTTGCCCTCCTTCTCGCAGAACCGCTTCATGCGGATGCGGCCGCCGTCCTCGGCGTGCACCTGGTGCAGGGAGACGCCGTGCTCCTCGGTGGCCGCATAGAGCTTGACGGGAATGGAGACCAGCCCGAAGCCGATCGCACCTTTCCACATGGATCGCATACTTTCGTCCCTTTCCGGGGACTTTCCACACTATGCCCGCCCCGTCAGCCTCGCCCGACCGGCAGCCGGCCGAGGTGGACGGCCGACAGGTGGTCCTCACCCACCTGGACAAGGTCGTCTTCCCCGCGACCGGCCACACCAAGGCGCAGTTGCTGCGGTACTACGCCCAGGTCGCGGCGGTGATGGTGCCCCACGCGACCGGCCGCCCCGCCTCCTTCGTCCGGGCCCCGGAGGGGCCGCACGGGCAGGCGTGGTTCGCCAAACGGCCGCCCGCCGGCACGCCCTCCTGGGTGACCACGACCGGCGGCCCCGGGGAGCCGCACGTCGTCCTCGACTCCACGGCCACCCTGGTCACCATGGCCAACCTCGGCGGCTGGGAGGTGCACGTCCCGCAGTGGACCGCCGATGCCGGGCCCGACGGCCACGACCGGCTCGTCCTCGACCTCGACCCCGGCGAGGGCGCCGACCTCGTCCTGTGCTGCCGGGTCGCCGAACGGCTCCGCCAGATGATGGACGACGACGGGCTCACCGCCTTCCCCGTCACCTCCGGCAGCAAGGGCCTGCACCTGTACGCGCCGCTGGAGCCCGCGACCGGGAAGGCCGTCAGCGGCTACGCCAAGGCGCTGGCCGGGCGGATGCGCGACGAGCACCCCGGCCTCGTCCTGGTCTCCATGACCCGCAGCCTGCGCCCCGGCAAGATCTTCATCGACTGGTCGCAGAACGCCTCCGCGAAGACCACCGCCTGCCCCTACACCCTGCGGCTGCGCGACCGCCCCGGCGTCGCCACCCCCGTCACCTGGGACGAGGTCGCGGCCTGCCGCGCGCCGGGCGACCTGGTCTTCGGACCCGAGGACGTGCTCGACCGGGTCGCCCGCCACGGCGACCTGCTGGCCGGGCTCGACGACGGCGCCGCCCGGGGCCGGCTGCCGTGACCGATCCCGTCCCGCCGCCCGTCGTGGTGATGCTCGCCCGGCGCGTGGAGACCGTCCCCGAGGCGGGCGCGCTGCCCGGCGGCTGCGCGTACGAGCCCAAGTTCGACGGCCACCGGATGGTCGTCCTCACCGGCCCCGTACGGCTCCAGACCCGCTCCGGGAGGATCGTCACCGACACCTTCCCCGAACTCGCCGAGGCCGCACGGGCCCTGCCGCCCGGCACCGTCGTGGACGGCGAGGTCGTCATCTGGCGCGACGGCCGCATCGACTTCGGCGCGCTCCAGCGGCGCGCCCTGGGCGGCACCCGCAGACGCCCGCCCGGGCCGCCCGCCAACTACGCGGCCTTCGACCTCCTCGCGGCCGGCGGCACCGACCTGCGCGGCCGCCCCTACGACGAGCGCCGCGCCGCCCTGACCGCCCTCCTCGCCCCGCTCGGCCCGCCGTTGCAGCCCGTCCCCATGACCACCGACCGCGACGAGGCGCTGCACTGGTACGCCTCCCTGGCCGCCACCGGCATCGAGGGCCTGGTCGTCAAGGGCCGCGCCCAGCGCTACCGGCCCGGCCGCCGCGACTGGCTGAAACTCCGGCACTCCGTCCCGCAGGACGCCGTCGCCATCGGCTTCACCGGCACCCCCCGCGCCCCGCGTGCCCTCGTCCTCGACCTCGGTGACGGCCCGCTGGCCTCCGCGCCCCTCGACGCGCCCCTCCGCACCGAACTCGCCGCCCTCCTCACCCCCGCGGCCCCCGCCACCGCGGCCCTCGACGACGGCACTCCCTACCGTCCGCTGCCCGGGCCCCTCCCCGTCGAGATCCTCCAGGGCGTCGGCCGCCACGCCCTCACCACGGTGCTGCGCCTGCGGCCGTCCTGACCTGCGGGGCGAGGCGCGAGACCCCCCGCGTGGAAAGGCCGTTGAGCGGCGTCGGGTGCCCGCATACGATGACGCGTCGCCATTCGGCCGTCGTTCGTGATCCCCGCTCCTCAGGAGACCCCTTCCGCCATGCGCGCGCTGTTCCATGCCGTCCGCCTCCTCGGGCTCCTGCTCGGCTTCTACGTCATGGCCCTCGGCCTGCTCGCGGCGATCGTGGCCGCGAACGTCGTCCTGTTCGACGCGGCACTCAAGGGGGGCTACGTGACCTTCCTGTTCGTGGGCGTCAGCGTCGCGTTCGCCTCGCCGCTGGTGTCGGGACTGCTCGCCTCCGTCCACGGGATGAACCGCCACCGGCCGGACGGACTGCGGGTGAGCGCGGACGAGCAGCCGGAGCTGTGGGCGCGCGTCCTTCGGGTGGCCACGGCGATGGACACCCCCGCCCCCGCAGAGCTCTGGCTCGTGGCGGAGCCGCAAGCGGCGGTCTGGCAGAGCTCCTGGCTGCTCGGGCTGGTCCCCGGGCGCCGGCGGATGGTGCTCGGCATCCCGTACCTCACCGGCCTGACGGAACATCAGCTCGATGCGGTCATCGCCCATGAGATCGGGCACTTCGCCCGGCGCGACACCTTCCTTTCGGCACTGGCCGCCCGCAACCGCACGGGTCTGACGCGGGTCCTCGACCGGTACGCCGAGGACGGCAGCGGCATCGGCCACACGATGGGCTCCCTGTTCGCCGGCTACGCCCGCTTCTGCCTGCGGGTGACGCAGGCCGAAGCACGTCTCGGGGAACTCGCCGCGGACCGCGCCGCCGCACGGATCGCCGGACGCGACGCGACCTCCGCCGCCCTGCGCCGCATCCTTCTCGTCGACGCCGCGCACACCCGCTATCTGCACGAGTACGCCGGAATCGGCGTCGGGCTCGGTCTGCTCCCGCCGGCCGCGGAGGTGCACTCCGGCTTCGCCGCGTTCCTGGACAGCGACACCTGGCGCGAGGAGGAGCGGCGGCTCATCGCCGACCCGCCGCGCGAGAAGACCTCGCCCTACGACTCGCACCCCCCGATGCGCGAGCGGGTCGCGGCGATCGAGGCGCTGCCCGCGGATGCCGCGGGGACGTTCCCCGACGAGCCGTCACCGGCCGCGGCCGGACTGCTCCACGACCCCGCGGGAACCGGTTCCCGCACCGTTCTGGCACTGCCCGGGACGGCCGGGCTGCGGCAGCTGTCCTGGCGGGAGCTGGCCGCCGCGGCCGGTACGGCGGAGCTCGGCGCCGAGACGGTGCCGGTGCTCCGGGCGGGCCGCGCGGTCCTGCGCCGGCCCGCGGACCTCGGCGCGCTGCTGGACGCCGTCGACGACGGACGGTGGCCGGAGGTCGTCGACTGCATGCCCCGCACCGGCGACGTGGGCCACATGCTCCTCGACGACTCCCTGCGGGCCCGCAACGAGGCTGCTGCCGCGGACCAGTTGTACTCCCTGGCGCTGGCGGCCCTGGTCGAGGGCGGCCGGGCCCGCTGGGAGCTGGACTGGGAACGCGCGAAGCACCTGGAGTTCGACGAGGGTGTGCACGCCGCGCTGGACCGGGCGGTCGACGCCGCGATGGCCCCGCAGGACGGCGCCGAGCCGGACAGCTCGGAACTGCGCGGGCTGCTCGGCCTTCCGGCGGACCGCACCGGCGCTCAGGCCTGAGCGGTCCCCGGCGGCACCTGCCGGGTGCGGGTCCAGCGCAGGAGGGCGTCCGCGGGCCATGTGTTGACGACCCGTTCCGGCGGGACGCCGCACTCCTCGGCGCGGGCGCAGCCGAAGATCAGCCAGTCGAGCTGGCCGGGGGCGTGGGCGTCGCTGTCGATGGAGAAGAGGACGCCCGCGTCGACGGCCGTGCGCAGGAGCCGGCGGGGCGGGTCGAGGCGGTCGGGGCGGCTGTTGATCTCCAGCGCGACGCCGAAGCGCTCGCAGGCGGCGAACACCAGGTCCGCGTCGAACTCCGACTCCGGGCGGGACTTGCCGCGCACCAGGCGCCCCGTGCAGTGGCCGAGCACGTCCACCAGCGGGTTGCTGACGGCGGAGACCAGGCGCCGGGTCATCTCGCCCCGATCCATCCGCAGCTTGGAGTGGGCGGAGGCGACCACCACGTCCAACTGGTCCAGCAGTTCGGCGTTCTGGTCGAGGGAGCCGTCCGCGAGGATGTCGCACTCGATGCCGGTCAGCAGCCGGAAGGGCGCGGGCAGCCGCTCGTTCAGTTCCGCGACGACCGCCAGCTGGGCGCGGAGGCGGTCGGCGGTCAGGCCGCGGGCGACGGTCAGCCGGGGGGAGTGGTCGGTGAGCACCGCCCACTCGTGGCCGAGCGCCGCCGCGGTGCGGGCCATGGTCTCGATCGGGCTGCCCCCGTCGGACCAGTCGGAGTGCAGATGGCAGTCGCCGCGCAGCGCCGCCCGCATCCGCTGCCCCGCGTCGCCCTCGGGCCGGGGCACGGCATCCGTTCCGCCGCCCTCCTCCAGCCGGGTGAGGTAGGCGGGGCGGCCGCCGTCCAGCGCCTCCCGGACGACGGCGGCGGTCTTCGGGCCCAGGCCCTTGATCTCCTCCAGGGAACCGGAAACGGCCGCGCGCCGCCGGAGCTCCTCCGGCGGCAGCGCGGTGACCGCGGCGGCGGCGCCCCGGAAGGCCCGTACCCGGTACGTCGGGGCGCCGTCCCGCTCCAGCAGGAACGCGATCCGGTCCAGCGCCTCGACGGGGTCCATGCCTCCAGGATCAGGTCTTGTTGCGGAACCTCGCCACCGCCAGCGGCGCGCTGATCACCGTGATGCCCACGGCCCACATGAGGGTCATCATCACCGAGTGCGCCACCGCGCCCCCGTTGATCAGGTTGCGGGAGGCGTCCGCGAGGTTGGACAGCGGGTTGTACCGGGTGAAGGCCTCCAGCCAGCCCGGCATGGTCGAGGGCTTGGCGAAGATCGAGCTTCCGAACTGCAGCGGCAGGACGACGATCATGGACAGCCCCTGGACGGACTGGGGGGTCCGGGCGACCAGACCCAGAAGGATGAAGACCCACATCAGCGAGGCCCCGAAGGTCAGGGAGAGCACCACCGCGCACACCAGGCCGAAGACGCCGTTGTCCACGTGCAGGCCCAGGATGAAGCCCATCGCGAGCAGGATGACCGTGGCGACCAGCGCCCGGCCGATCTCGACGACGATCTTCGCTATCAGCACGGAGGAGCGGGCGATCGGCATGGTCCGGAAGCGGTCCATGACCCCGGTCTTGAAGTCGGAGTTGACGCCCGTGCCGACGGCCATCGCGATGTTCATGCCCATCATGGCCATCAGGCCGGGCACCATGTAGTTGACGTACTTCTCCTGGCTGCCCTCCAGCGCGCCGCCGAAGACGTACACGAACAGCAGCGTGAAGACGATCGGCATCAGCAGCGCGTCGAACATCGACTCCGGGTCCTGCCGGATCTGCAGGACGTTGCGCCGCACCAGGGCGCCGACGTGCCGGAGGTTGGCGCGCAGCCCGATCCGCGGATCGGCGTCCACGGCCGCGGCGGTGGGCGCGGCGGGGGCGGTGATGGCGGTCATGCGGCGAGTTCCTCTCGGTCCTCGGTGGTCCCGCCGCCGTGCGTGACGGCCAGGAACACCTCGTCCAGGCTGGGCAGATGGGTGTCGATACCGGCGATTGCGAAGCCGTGCGCGCCGAGCGCGGCCACGATCTGCGTCAGCTGCTCGTCGCTGATGATCGGTACGTTGAGCACGCCGCGCTCGTGGTCCGGGACGGCCTGCGCCCCCGTGCCGAGGGCCGCCGCCATGGCGTTCAGCAGGGCCGGGTCGACCGGGCGCACCTGAAGGGTGCGGCCGCCGACCTTGGCCTTGAGCTCCTCGACCCGGCCGCCGGCGATGACCCGGCCGCGGTCGATGACCGTCAGCTCGTGGGCGAGCTTCTCGGCCTCCTCCATGTACTGCGTGGTCAGCAGCACGGTCGACCCCTCCGCGACCATGTTCTGCACCTCGTCCCACACCTCGTTGCGGGTGCGGGGGTCCAGACCGGTCGTCGGCTCGTCCAGGTAGAGCACGGCCGGACGGCCGATCATCGACGCCGCCAGGTCCAGGCGCCGGCGCATACCGCCGGAGTACTCCTTCGCGGGCTTGCGGGCCGCCTCCGTGAGCGAGAACCGCTCCAGCAGCTCGTCCGTGCGCGACCAGGCATCGCGGCGCGACAGGTCGAGCAGGCGGCCGATCATGTACAGGTTCTCGCGGCCGGACAGCGACTCGTCGACCGAGGCGTACTGCCCGGTCAGGCCGATCACCCGGCGCAGCTGCCGCGGCTGCGCCAGCACGTCGTACCCCGCCACCATCGCCGTGCCGGCGTCGGGCCGGATCAGCGTGGACAGGATGCGCACCAGCGTCGTCTTCCCGGCCCCGTTCGGTCCCAGCACCCCGAGCACGGTCCCCTGCCGCACGTCCAGGTCCACTCCGTCGAGGGCTTTCGTCTCCCCGTAGCGCTTCACGAGCCCCCGCACCCTCACGGCGGCGTCCGCGCTCTTCACGTCTCGCTGTGTCATGCCCTCAGCTTCACCCCGGCCACCGACACGGCGCCGACATATCGCTGACAGAGGCGCCGATACGCCGCCGACAGGGCGCCGCAGGCCGGAAGAGCCGAGGGGGGACGCGCGACGCGCGTCCCCCCTCGGCTCTTCCGGGCCCCGCAGGGCTCAGACGTTCACCGACACCAGCCGCTGCCCCTGCGCCGTGATGACGTCGAAGCGCGCGATGTCGTCCGGCTGCATCCCCGCCGACCCGTCGAGCGTCAGCGGCTGCGGCTGGGCGGAGGTGCCGTAACCCGCCGTCGGGACGCTCCAGGTGGAGACGGTCTGCTGCGAGCCGTCCTTGCCGATGGCGACGAGGCGGCAGGTGAGCGGGCCCTGGACGCCGGAGAGGTTGAGGCCGACCTCGCTGCCCCACTTCTTCTCGTTGACGCCGACCGTGGCCTTGACGCCCGTGGCGGTGTCGGAGCTCTTGAACTCCTGGGCGTAGGTGTGGGCCGCCGGGGAGTCCGAGCCGCCGGAGGCCAGCACCGCGACCGTCGGGCCGCCGATGATGAGGGCGACGGACGCGGCGAGCGCGAACATCCTGCGCCGGGCGCGGGTCCTGCGCTCGTCGGAGACCTTGCCGAGCAGCTTGCCGAGGACCGCGTCGCCGCTGGGCGGCAGCGGTGCGCCGGCGCCGGCGGGGGCGAGTTCGGCGAGCACGGGCACCAGCCCGCTCAGCTCGTCGAGCTGCTGTCCGCACTGGTGGCAGATGGCCAGGTGCTCCTCGAAGCGCGCCATGTCGGCGTCGTCGAGGACGCCGAGGACGTAGGCCCCGACGTCGACGTGCGGGTCGTGAGGCGTACCTGCCCCGGAACCGTAACCGTAGACCGTCACGAGGTGGTCACACCCCTTTCCTCAAGAGCGATTTTCAGTGAGCGGAGGGCATAGAAGACCCGCGAGCGCACGGTGCCGGGCGGTACCCCCAGCGCCGCCGCGGCCTCGTTGACCGTCCGGCCCTTGAAGTACGTTTCGATCAGCACCTGGCGGTGGGCCTCGGTGAGATCTTCCAGTGCGTCGGAGATCGTCATCAGCCTCAGGGAGCGTTCGAGTTCGTCCTCGGCCGGGAGCTGGTCGAGGGCGGCCGGGGAGGCCTCCGGGGGCCGTGCCTGACGGCTGCGGTGGCCGTCTATCACGATCCGTCGGGCGACCGTCACCAACCAGGGCCGCAATGACCGGGCGCCCGGGTCGAGCCGCGAAGCGCTCTTCCATGCGCGCAGGAGGGTTTCCTGCACGACGTCCTCGGCGAGGTAGCGGTCACCGCCGACCAGCCGAAGGACGTATGCGAAGAGAGCGCCCGCGTGTTCGCGGTAGAGCGCCCGCATGAGGTCCTCTTCGGGGACCCCACCTGAGCGATGGTCGGCCACGAGCGCATCCTGCCCTACTGATCGCTGCGGGTCGAGTCCTCGCAATGCCTGCTGTCCCATCAGTATCCGTCTGACCCGTTCTGGGTGGTGGCGCTCTTCGGCCGTGCACCGGGCACGGCCTTCTCGCCTTGGATGTCGGCCGCGAACCAGACCCGGTCCACGCCCTGGCCCTTGGTGTCGCCCGGGTTCTTGTCGCCCGTGAAGCGGTAGAGCGGCCAGCCGTTGAGCGTGAGCTGGAGGGATCCGTCGGGACGCTTGACGCTGCCGACCAGGTTCTGGTCGACGCCCTGCACCTGGGTGTCGGAGACCGCGGCGGCCGGCAGCCACCGGGTCGCGCACGGGCCGGCGCAGGTCGCCGTCGGCGGGACGTTCCTGTCCTGGTCGAAGCGGTAGAGGACCCACCCCTGGTTGTCGGTGACGAGCGTGCCCAGCTGGGCGTTGTCCACGGTCCGCAGTCCCACCGCCTGCTGTGTGGCGGAGGGCAGGGGAAGGACCGCGTCCACCGGGGGACCGCTGCCGCCGCTCGCGTTGCAGGCGGTGGCAGCGATCAGCATCGTGGCGGCGAAGGCCCCCGCGATCACTGATCGGTGCAGCTTGTCAAGGCTCATGCCTGTGCCCCCGGCATTCCTGGTCGGTGCTCCGCCGCCCCCTGGTGGGCGGCTGCCCACTCATACGCGCGGGGGCCCGGGCGTACTCAACCGTCCCGGAAAAAACTTCCGCCCCGGGGAGGGGGATTCCCGGGGCGGAAGCAGGCGGCAGGGCGCACCGCCGCTCAGGAGGGTCTTCGGGGGGCCGGACCTCGCAGGAAGGCCCCGGCGGAAGACCTCAGTGGAAGCTGTGTTCCGCGGCGGGGTAGGCCCCGCCGGCCACGTCCTCCGCGAAGGCCTTCGCGGCGCCGCCGAGCGTCTCGCGCAGGGCGGCGTACTGCTTGACGAAGCGCGGCACGCGGCCGCCCGTCATCCCCGCCATGTCGGTCCACACCAGTACCTGGGCGTCGCACTCCGCGCCCGCGCCGATGCCGACGGTCGGGATGTGCAGGCTGCGGGTGACCTCCGCGGCCAGCTCGGCCGGGACCAGCTCCAGGACGACGGCGAAGGCGCCCGCGTCCTGCACGGCCTTGGCGTCGCGCAGCAGCTGCTGCGCCGCCTCCTCGCCGCGGCCCTGCACGGTGTAGCCGCCGAAGGCGTTGACGGACTGCGGGGTGAGGCCGATGTGGGCCATCACGGGGATGCCGGCCTGGACCAGCAGCTCGATCTGGTGGGCGGAGCGCTCGCCGCCCTCCAGCTTCACGGCGCCGACGCCGGCCTCCTTCAGCAGGCGGGTGGCGCTGCGCAGTGCCTGCGTCGGGCCCTCCTGGTACGAGCCGAAGGGCAGGTCGCCGATCACCATCGCGCGCTTGGTGCCGCGCACGACGGCGGCGGCGAGCATCGTCATCTCGTCCAGGGTGACGGGGACGGTGCTGTCGTAGCCGAGGTGGCAGTTGCCCATGGAGTCGCCGACCAGCAGGACGGGGATGCCGGCCTCGTCGAAGACGGAAGCGGTCATCGCGTCGTAGGCGGTGAGCATGGGCCACTTCTCGCCGCGCTCCTTGGCGGCGGCGATGTCCCGGACCGTGATGCGCCGGGTCCCCTTGCCCCCGTACAGCGCCTTGCTGCTGTCGGGTGCGGACGGGGCAGGCGGCTGGGCAGCCGAAACGGCGTGCGTCATCGCAACGCTCCTTGTGTTCATCTCGAGGCGCCCTGACGGCGTCCCCGGACCGTTTCCATGCTGACACGACCTGCCGCCCGCGCAAAGGGGGACTCCGGTCCCGTCGCTTTGCCGAGGTTTTACAATACGAGACGGTCTCGTATCGAAACTCGGGTCTAGCGTGGGACCATGTCCGCCGACGTGCCGCAGATCCGGCCCCTCAGCGTCCCGGAGGCGGTTCACCGCCGCCGCTGGGCGATACTCAGCGTCCTGTTGCTCAGCCTCCTCGTGGTGGTGCTGGACAACTCGATCCTCAACGTGGCGATGAAGACCATCGCCGAGCCCGCCCCGACCGGACTGGGCGCCACCCAGAGCCAGCTGGAGTGGGCCATCAACTCCTACACGCTGGTCTTCGCCGGTCTGCTCTTCACCGCCGGCCTGCTCGGCGACCGGATCGGCCGCAAGAAGGTGCTGCTCTTCGGCATGGTCGCCTTCGGCATCGGATCGGTGCTGTCGGCCTTCGCCGGCTCCTCCGGGGAACTGATCGCCTTCCGCGCCGTCATGGGATTCGGCGGCGCGTTCGTCATGCCCGCCACCCTCGCCATCATCATCAACGTCTTCGAGCGCGAGGAGCAGCCCAAGGCGATCGGCATCTGGACCGGCGCCGTGGGCCTGGGCATCGCCATCGGCCCGGTCACCGGCGGCCTGCTGCTCCAGCACTTCTGGTGGGGCTCGGTCTTCCTGGTGAACGTGCCGATCATCCTGGTCGCGCTGGTGGCGATGGTGCTGCTCGTCCCCGACTCCCGGGACCCGAAGCCGGGCCGGCTCGACCCGATCGGTGTGTCGCTGTCCATCGTCGGCCTCGTGCTGCTGGTGTACGGCATCATCAAGGGCGGCCAGCTGGCCGACTTCGGCGCCCCCGCCGCCTGGACGACCATCGTCGGCGGCCTGGTGATCCTGGGCGCCTTCGTCTGGTTCGAGGCGCGCAGCAGCCACCCCGCCTTCGACGTGGCGTACTTCCGCAACCTGACCTTCTCGGCCTCGGTCTCCGCGATCGGCCTGGTCTTCTTCGCGCTCATGGGCGTGACGTTCTTCATGGTCTTCTACATGCAGAGCGTGCGCGGCTACAGCGCCCTGGAGTCCGGTCTGCTCCTGCTCCCGCTCGCCGTCGCCCAGCTGATCTTCGCGCCGCGGGCCCGGCTCGTGGTCGACCGCATCGGCGCCCGGGCGACCTGCGGCGCCGGCCTCGGGCTGATCGCGCTGTCCTTCCTCGGCTTCCAGCTGCTGGACTCCGACAGCCCGATCTGGATCCTCGAGCTGCTGTTCTTCCTGATGGGCACGGCCATGGCGCACGTCATGCCGCCGGCGACCGTCGCCATCATGTCCTCCCTGCCGCGCGAGAAGGCCGGCTCGGGCTCGGCCGTCAACAACACCTTCCGGCAGGTCGGCGGCGCCCTCGGCGTGGCAGTCCTCGGCTCCGTGATGTCCACGGTCTACCGTGACGGCATCAAGGACCATCTGACCGGCCTCCCCGCCGGCGTGCAGCACCAGGCCGGCGAGTCCATCGAGGCCACCCGGGCCGTCGCCGAGCACATGGGGCCCGCGGGCAAGGCGCTGATCGCCCCCGCCACCGACGCCTTCATCCACGCCATCCACGTCACCGCGCTGGCCTCGACCGCCGTCGCCCTGCTCGGGATGGTCGTCGTGCTGATCTTCCTGCCGCGCAAGGGCGCCGCGGCGCGGCCCGCGGGCGGCGAGGAGCGTGAGGCCCGTCCGGTGGAGGTCGGCCGATGACGTTGCCGGCGACGCCCGCGCGGGAGGACTCCGAGGCCGGCCGGCCCCGGTGCCCGCGCGGGCGTCCGCGCAGCGCGGAGGCCGACTCGGCGATCGTCGAGGCCGTCCTGCGGCTCATCGAGGAGGGCGCCACGATCGGCGGGCTGTCGATGGAGGGCATCGCCCGCGCCGCGGGCGTCGGCAAGGCCACCGTCTACCGGCGCTGGCCCGGCAAGGACGCCCTCATGCTGGACGTCCTGCGCTCCGTCGACGAGGAGGCGCCCGAACTCGCCGGCGTCTCGGTCCGCGACGACCTGGTGACCTGCGTGGAGTTCATACGGCGCCGCGCCCTGGTGAAGCGGTCGTCCGCGCTCATGCGCAACGTCCTCGCCCAGTTCCAGAACGTGCCCGAGCTGTGGGCCGCGTACCACGACACCGTCATCGTCACCCGCCGCCGGCAGGTCGCCGACGTGCTCGCCCGCGGTATCCGCGAGGGCGAGCTGCGCGACGACGTGGACCTGGAACTGCTCAGCGACCTCTTCGTCGGGCCGATGCTCTCCCGCGTGATGCTCCGCCCGGAGGCCTCGCTCCCGGACGGACTGTCCGAGCAGATCGTGGACTCGGTGCTGAGCGGCGTGCGTGCCGTGCGTGGCGCGCCCTGAGCGGGCGGTAACGGGCGGAATGTGCCCGTTGTGTCACAGGCGGCCTCCCGCCACCCTTCGCGGGAACCCGCCGTCCGGCGCGCCCCGTCCTCCTTGTGTCGATCCCCTATGGTCGACTGAGCACTTCGCAAGACAGTGAGGACTTCCCCCATGGCGCAGGCGTACGACGCGAACGTGACCACCGACGGCGGCGGAGAGCCGCGACGCGGGTCCGGCGCGGCGGGGCGACTCAGGCGCTGGGCCGGGAAGTTCAGGGACGGCATGTGGCGGCGCGGCATCATCACCGCCGTACTGGCCGTCCTCATTGCCCTGGTGATGGGCTTTCACGGTGCCCTGCCCAACCGGATCGGCAACGTGGGCAGCCTGACCGAGACCTTCCTGCCGTGGGTCGGCCTGGCGATCCCGGTCCTGCTCCTGGTCGCCCTGCTGCGGCGCTCGGCGACCGCGCTGATCGCGCTCCTGGTGCCGGTGCTGGTCTGGGTCAACTTCTTCGGCGGCCTGCTCTCGGACAAGCACACCGGCGGCGGCGACCTGACCGTGCTCACCCACAACGTCAACGCCGACAACCCCGACCCGGCCGGCACCGCCCGCGACCTCATCGCCTCCGGCGCCGACGTGATCGCCCTGGAGGAGATCGCGGTCGGCCAGGCGCCCTCGTACGAGCACGGCCTCAAGGCCGCCTACCCCTACCACTCGGTGCAGGGCACGGTCGGGCTGTGGAGCAAGTACCCCCTCACCGGCGTGCACCCGGTCGACATCGGGCTCGGCTGGGTCCGCGCCATGCGGGCCGCGATCACCACACCGGACGGGAAGGCCGCGGTCTACGTCGCCCACCTGCCCTCGGTGCGGGTCAAGTTCAACGCGGGCTTCACGGCCGGGGAGCGGGACCACAGCGCCGACGACCTCGGCGAGGCCATCGCCGAGGAGAAGATGCCCGACGTGATCCTCATGGGCGACCTCAACGGGACCATGAACGACCGCGCGCTCGCCAACATCACCTCGCAGATGCGCTCCACGCAGGGCGCCGCCGGCCACGGGTTCGGCTTCAGCTGGCCCGCCGACTTCCCGATGGCCCGGATCGACCAGATCCTCGTCAGGGGCGCGGAACCCACCGACTCCTGGGTGCTGCCGGCGACCGACAGCGACCACCGGCCGGTGGCCGCGAAAGTGGCCCTTTCGTAGCAAGCGGGTTTAACGTGCCGTTCGTCTGTGGGTGACACCACGGGAAGAATGGTCGGGGAGAGTTTGTTCCGAAGATAAACTAATAACGCTCCCCGCGTCCCACCTCCCCGGAAGGGTCACTCATGCCTCTCGCCCTGCTCGCACTGGCGATCAGCGCATTCGGCATCGGCACGACGGAGTTCGTGATGATGGGCCTGCTGCCCAACGTCGCGGACGACCTGCACACCTCCATCCCGACCGCCGGCTACCTCGTCTCCGGCTACGCCCTCGGCGTCGTCATCGGCGCGCCCGCGCTGGCCGCCCTCACCACGCGCATGCCGCGCAAGACCCTGCTCATCATGCTCATGGGCCTGTTCACGGTCGGCAACACCCTCTCCGCGCTCGCCCCCGGCTTCGGCTGGCTGCTCGCCGGACGCATCGTCGCCGGGCTCCCGCACGGCGCCTTCTTCGGCGCCGGCGCGGTCGTGGCCGCGGGCATGGTCGACCCGGCGCGCAGGGCCCGCGCGGTCTCCCTCATGATCGCCGGGCTCACCGTCGCCAACATCGTGGGCGTCCCCGCGGCCACGCTCATGGGCCAGCACCTGGGATGGCGGGCCACCTTCCTCACCGTCGGCGTGATCGGCCTCATCGCCATGGCCAGCATCGCGCTCCTCGTCCCCCGCCTGCCCATGACGCCGGGCGGCGGACTGCGGCACGAACTCTCGGTCTTCCGCAACGGACAGGTCTGGCTGGCACTCGCCACCACGATCTTCGGCTTCGCCGCGGTCTTCACGGTCTACAGCTACGTCACGCCGCTGCTCACCAAGGTCGCCGGCTTCGGCGAGAGCAGCGTCACGATCGTGCTCGCGCTCTTCGGCGTCGGCGCCACCATAGGCAACCTGCTCGGCGGCCGCCTCGCCGACCGGGCCCTGCGGCCCGCCCTGCTCGGCAGCCTCGGCGCGCTCGCGGTGGTCCTGCTCCTGTTCACGGTGACCGCGCACGCGCAGTGGAGCGCCGCGCTCACCGTCGTCCTCCTCGGGATCGCGGCGTTCGCCGCGGGCTCCCCCCTGATGATGCTCGTCATGGACAAGGCCCGGCAGGCCCCCGGCCTCGCCTCCGCCGCGAACCAGGCGGCGTTCAACCTCGCCAACGCGGGCGGCGCGTGGCTCGGCGGGTTCGTCATCGCCCGCGGCCTGGGCTACGTCGCGCCCGCGGTGGCGGGGGCGGGGCTCGCCGTGTTCGGCGTCGCGATAGCGGGGGCGGCTGCGCTGCTGGAGCGGCGTGGCGGGGTGTCCGGGTCGCGGGTCGTGGCGGCGGGGGTGGTGCGGGGGGCGGCGCCCGAGCGGGTCGGCTAGCGCCTGGCCGCCGGGGTTTTTCCCCCGCCCTCCCTCCCGTGTGCCCTGTGAAGTCACGCGCCCCGACGCGCGTTGTTGGGGGTCGGGTTCGGGGCCTCCGGGGCTGCCATTCTGGACAGCACATTTAGGTGCCTCAGGTACCCGGCTTGATCACTCCGGGTCATGCACCCAAATATGCTCCAGTGTCCAGAACGCCACCCCTACGACCCCGCCCCCTCCGTCTCGTATCGCGCCTGATCCCCGGTGGGTGGGTAGAGACGGCACCGTGCCCAAGCCGTCGTTGGCGCAGCGCGGCCGTCACCTGTAGGCACTCGGACCGCGCCGGATCGCCAATGCACCGGGAAGTGTCGCGAGAGGATCGCGGGGCTGCCCAGCGCTGTCGGCTGGTCATCGACCGCAGCCGACCGTGCCGCACCGACGGGTGACCTGGCCGCCTTCCTACCCCCCGCCGGGGATCGGGCGCGAATGCCCACCTGCGGCACCCCCGGCCGAAGGCTGGTGGCCGTTCCCCTGCACCCGACTGCGCCGCGCCGACAGGTGGCCTGAGCACGGTGCTGCTTCATACCCCCCACCGGGGATCAGGCGCGAGAGCTCACGGAGGGGGCGGGGTCGTAGGGGTGGATGTTCTGGACGTTCGGCATATTTGTGTGCGGTATCCGGGGCGAACAGTGGAAAGCGCTGGAAAGGCACGTAAATATCCAGTCCAGGACGTGCAGCCCCGGAGGCCCCGAACCCGGCGCCCCGACGACTTGCGTCGGGGCGCGTGACTTCACAGGGCACACGGGCGGGAGGGCAGGAAAGGAACCTGACCGGTCCGGACGCGAAGCGTCAGGCGTGTTCGCGCCAGCGGTTCGTGATCGGAAGCCGCCGGTCCTTGCCGAACCCCTTTGCCGAGATCTTCGTCCCCGGCGGATACTGCCGCCGCTTGTACTCCGCCGTGTCCACCATCCGCAGCACCTTGGCGACGAGTTCCGCGTCGAACCCGGCGGCGACGATCGCGTCGCGTCCCTGGTCCTGGTCGACGTACATCGCCAGCATCCGGTCCAGGACGTCGTAGTCCGGCAGGGAGTCCGTGTCGACCTGCCCCGGCCGCAGTTCCGCGCTGGGGGGCTTGGCGATGGAGTTCTCGGGGATGGGCGGGGTCTGGCCCCGCTCCGCCGCGGCGCGGTTCCGCCACTGCGCGAGGCGGAAGACCGTGGTCTTGTAGACGTCCTTGATGGGCCCGTACGCGCCGACGGAGTCGCCGTACAGGGTGGAGTAGCCGACCGCGAGCTCGCTCTTGTTGCCCGGGGCGAGGACGATGTGCCCCTCCTGGTTGGAGATGGCCATCAGCATCGTGCCGCGCAGCCGGGACTGGAGGTTCTCCTCGGCGAGGCCGGTGAGCCCGAGGGCGCCCATGTACGCGTCGAACATCGGGGCGATGGGGACGGTGCGGAAGTTGAGCCCGGTGCGCCGGGCGAGTTCGGCCGCGTCGTCCTTGGAGTGGTCCGAGGAGTACCGGGACGGCATGGAGACGCCGTACACGTTGGCCGCCCCGACCGCGTCGCACGCGATGGCCGCGACGAGGGCCGAGTCGATGCCGCCGGAGAGCCCGATGAGGACGGAGCGGAAGCCGTTCTTGGCGACGTAGGCGCGCAGGCCCACCACGAGCGCGGTGTAGATCTCCTCGTCGTCGCCGAGCCGGGCCGCCTCCTCGCCGCGGACTTCCGGCTCGTACGCCGGGAGCGGTTCGGCGGAGAGCGTGACGTGCTCGATCTCCAGCCCGTCGTCCACGATGCCGCTCGGCACCTTGGCGGGGTCGGCGGCCGGCAGGTCGAGGTCGAGCAGGACGCAGCCCTCCTCGAACTGCGGGGCGCGCCCGATCACGTCGCCGGAGGCGGAGACGACGATGGAGTCGCCGTCGAAGACCAGCTCGTCCTGGCCGCCGATCATCGCACCGTAGGCGAGGGTGCAGCCGGCCTCCTGGGCCCGCTTGCGCACCAGCTCCAGCCGGGTGTCGTCCTTGGCGACCTCGTACGGGGAGGCGTTGATCGCGACCAGCAGCCCGGCTCCCGCGGTGCGGGCGGCGGGCACGCGGCCGCCGTCCTGCCACAGGTCCTCGCAGATGGCGAGGGCGACGTCGACCCCGTGCACGCGGACGACCGGGAGGGTGTCGCCGGGCACGAAGTAGCGGAACTCGTCGAAGACGCCGTAGTTGGGCAGGTGGTGCTTGGCGAACTTCAGCACGACCTTGCCGCCGTGCAGCACGGCGGCGGCGTTGCGGGGCGAGCCGGCCGGCTGGCCGTACCGCGGCTGGGCCTTCTCACTGCGGTCGAGGTAGCCGACGATCACCGGCAGGTCCCCGAGGCCCTCGGCGGCCAGGCGGGCCGCGAGCCGCTCCAGGGCGGTCCGGCTGGCTTCGACGAAGGAGGAGCGCAGCACGAGGTCCTCGACGGGGTACCCGGTCAGCGCCATCTCGGGGAACGCCACGAGGTGGGCTCCCTGTTCGGCCGCGTGCCGGGTCCAGCGCACCACCGACTCCGCGTTGCCGGCGAGGTCGCCCACCGTGGAGTCGATCTGATTCAGAGCGAGGCGTAGTTGAGGCACGGCGCCCAGTGTAATCGTCAAACCGACGCGATGTAGGAGTGCGCGCTGTGTGGCGCAAGCCACGTCCGTGCTTTCCCGACTGTCGTAGCGGCGCGACGGATGCGTAATCTTGTGGAAACCGCGGCGGGTGATACTGACGTGCTCCCGCCATGCCCTTGGCTGTGGTGCACAGGCCGTATGACCTGCAAGGATGTAGCTATGGACAAGCAGCAGGAGTTCGTTCTCCGCACCCTTGAGGAGCGGGACATCCGCTTTGTGCGGCTTTGGTTCACGGACGTGCTGGGCTATCTGAAGTCCGTGGCCGTCGCGCCGGCGGAACTGGAGCAGGCCTTCGACGAGGGCATCGGCTTCGACGGCTCCGCGATCGAGGGCTTCGCCCGGGTCTACGAGTCCGACATGATCGCCAAACCGGACCCCGGCAGCTTCCAGATCCTCCCGTGGCGCGCCGAGGCGCCCGGCGCCGCCCGGATGTTCTGCGACATCCTCATGCCCGACGGCTCGCCGTCGTACGCGGACCCGCGCTTCGTCCTCAAGCGATCCCTGGCCAAGGCCTCGGACCTGGGGTTCACGTTCTACACGCACCCCGAGATCGAGTTCTTCCTGCTGAAGAACCTTCCGCTGGACGGCACCGTGCCGGTCCCGGCGGACAACTCCGGCTACTTCGACCACACGCCGCAGAACGTGGGCCAGGACTTCCGCCGCCAGGCGATCACGATGCTGGAGTCGATGGGCATCTCCGTGGAGTTCTCCCACCACGAGGGCGCCCCGGGCCAGCAGGAGATCGACCTGCGCTACGCGGACGCGCTCTCCACCGCCGACAACATCATGACCTTCCGGCTGGTCATGAAGCAGGTCGCGCTGGAGCAGGGCGTGAACGCCACCTTCATGCCGAAGCCCTTCAGCGAGCACCCCGGCTCCGGCATGCACACCCACCTGTCCCTCTTCGAGGGCGACCGCAACGCCTTCCACGAGTCCGGTGCCGAGTACCAGCTCTCCAAAGTCGGCCGCTCCTTCATCGCCGGCCTGCTGAAGTACGCCGGCGAGATCTCCGCGGTCACCAACCAGTGGGTCAACTCGTACAAGCGCATCTGGGGCGGCGCCAACCGCACCGCGGGCGCCGGCGGCGAGGCCCCCTCGTACATCTGCTGGGGCCACAACAACCGCTCCGCGCTGATCCGCGTGCCCATGTACAAGCCCGGCAAGACCGGCTCCACCCGCGTCGAGGTCCGCTCCCTCGACTCCGGCGCCAACCCCTACCTCGCCTACGCCGTGCTCCTCGCGGCCGGCCTCAAGGGCATCGAGCAGGGCATCGAGCTCCCGCCGGGCGCCGACGACGACGTCTGGGCCCTGTCCGACGCCGAGCGCCGCGCCCTCGGCATCGAGCCGCTGCCGCAGAACCTCGGCGAGGCCATCCACCTCATGGAGCGCAGCGAACTGGTCGCCGAGACGCTGGGCGAGCACGTCTTCGACTTCTTCCTCCGCAACAAGAAGCAGGAGTGGGAGGAGTACCGCTCCGAGGTCACGGCGTTCGAGCTCCGCAAGAACCTCCCGAACCTGTAGCCGCGCCTCCGGCGGAGGTCCCGCCGTTACGACGCGCTCCGGGCCGGCAGCACGACGCTGCCGGCCCGGCGTCGTCTTGTTCGGCCTGTGCCGCCCGCGGGTTTCCCCGCTCGCGGCCGACCGGGTCCCGGTCGTCCGCTGGTGGACCGGGTCAGTTCCTGCGCCGGGCTCGTGGTGGCCCTCGTGATCCTGAGCGTGGGAGTCTCCCAGTACCGGCAGGGTGGCTCGGTCTGGTGGGCCCTCGTGCCCGCGCTCGGGGTTCTCAGCGAACTCCGTCTGGTGTGGCGGGCCTTCCGTTCGCGTCGCCCGCCGACAGCCGGGGAAGTCCGGAGTGACACTGCCGTCTGACATCGTCGACGCCGCACAGCGATCGTGGGTCGCGCCGGTGCGGGGGCCGTACGAGGAGCGTGAGCGCGGGGCGGCCGCGCTCACGCTCTCGTTCCGGGGCGGGCCCGCGGTGGCCGGGGCCGGGTCGCTCAGATGACGGTCAGCGTGAGGACCGCGGTGTACGTGCCGGGCACGGTGGTGGTGGGGGCGTCCAGGTTGAGCTCGGCGCCGAGGTCCGCGGTGCCGGGGCCGGTGCCGGTGGCCAGGGTCCGGGCGTCCGCGAGGCCGGTGCCGTCGCCGAGGGGGATGGGGTCGCCTGCGGTGACCGTGTGGACGTTGCCGCGGTCGGCGACGCTGGGGGTCCAGGTCAGGTGGGTCGCGTCGATGGTGTTGCCGGCCGGGTCGGTGAAGTCGCCTGCCTGGGCCGTGGCGGTCCAGCCGAAGTTGCCGGGGCGGGTGTCGGTGACGGTGACCGGGGTCAGCTGACCCGAGGTGTGCAGGTACTCGCCCGACTCACCGAGCAGCGGGGTCGGCAGCTCCACGTGAGGGTCGCCCGCGACGGACATCACGAGCGTCCCGGGTTCGAGGGTCGTCGTGATGAACTCCGACGCGTCGTCGGGGGTGCCGTCGCACGAGGGACCGCTGCCCAAGCGGTCGCAGACGGACGGGTAAGGGGCCGTCTTGACGAGGGTGTTGGTGCCGTCGGAGGAGAAGGTGGGGTTGTGGCAGTTCGTGATGTCGATGCCGGCGACGTTGACGCCGGGGACCTTGCGGACCTGTTCCAGACCCGCCTGCACGAGGTTGACGGGCAGCGGCGCGTAACCCAGGTCGTCCACGCTCTGCTGGCCCTGGCAGAGCGCGAAGTAGGCGAAGGCGCCCAGGGTCTCGCCCTTCTGGGCGTTGAAGTGCGACTCCAAGGCGGTCGGAATGATCATGTAGCTGTAGCTGGAGAGCGGGTAGGCACGCGGGTCGGTGCTGTTGTAGACGCCGTCGAGGTTCTGCGTCGCGTCCTGGTTGATCCGCGCCTCCAGCAGTGCCACCGCGACGTTCGACGCGGTGGGCTCGACGTAGTAGCCGGCCTTGTTGAGCACCTTGGCGACCGGAAAGCCGGTGGTGTACTTCGCGTACGAGTACTCGACGTACGTGATGGTGCCCATGCTGCCGCTCTGCGCCACGTAGCCGGAGACCCCGTTCGAGCCCGCCTGGGCGACGAAGCCGCTGCCCTGCACCAGCGGGTAGTTCGAGGTCGTCCCGCAGGGGGCGCTGCGCCCGGCCCGGGCGCAGTAGTCGTCCCACAGGGAGGGGTACTGCTTGCTCATCCAGGTGCTGAGCTGCGCCGTGGTGCCGGAGGTGTCGGAACGCACCACCGGGACGACCGGGCGGTCGGGCAGCTTGGAAGCGATGGCCGGGTTGTCGGCCTTGATGGCGGGGTCGTTCCAGTTCGTGATCCGGCCGGTGAAGATCTTGGCGATGACCTCGCCGGACAGCCGCAGGTCGGTGACCCGCTTCCCGTCGATGGTGAGGTTGTACATGAAGGACGTGCCACCGGCCGTGATCGGTAGGTAGCTGTAACGGCGCACCGGTGGCACGTCGACGACGCCGGAGTCCGCCATGCCGTAGGGGATCTCGGAGACGGCGTAGTCCACCGTGCCGTTGCGGAACTGGTTGCGGCCGTCCGACGAGCCCGTGCCGCTGTAGTTGATGATCATGTTGTACTGCTTGACGCTGGCCCGCCACTGGTCGAGCGCGTTCTGGCTCCAGGTCGACCCGGCGCCCGAGATCGGCGTGTACGTCGCGGCGGTTGCCGGGCCGGCGCCGAACAGGACGCCGGCCAGAAGGGTGAGAGCGGTGACGACTCTCAGGCGTGCGAGAAATGCCGGAAGTGAGCCGGGCATGGTGAAGGACTCCTGGTTGCTGTGGGTGAGTGCGTGCCGTCGGTGGAGCGGTTGCTCAGTGCCCGGGGCGGCGGTTGCGGACCTGAGGCGGGCTCGCCTGCTCACGCGTGCTCGGCGTTCCGGCGCCGGGCCGGTACCGGCCGGTGCCGTCGATTGCCGACCGTTCCCATGAACCATCGATCCCCCCGTGTCGCGGAGCACGGATTCCGTGCCCGCGGTGCGATCAAGGGCCCCCTGCGCCTTGTTCGCATCGCGTAAGACTGCGCGCCCGGCCGCAACCCACGACGACGGCCAGGTGAAGGACGAACGAACGCGCCTGCCCCGTACGGCCGTTGAACCTGCTGTGGCTCAACCCGTTCGGTGCCGCGTGTGTCGGACCCTGCTGGAACCGTGTTTCGTATGCCGGCGACCAACAGTTCCGAACAGTCCGTGACCGCTCGCTACCGCCTCGGCGGCGAGGGCTTCGGCGAGCCTGACGAGCGCGCACGCTTCTACGCGGCGCAACGTGCGCTGTCGGCGGCCGTCGAGGCGGCGGGGGTCGGTGAGCTGGGCGGGAACGAGTTCGGCGGGGGTGAAGCCGTGCTCTACGCGTACGGCCCGGATGCCGATGCCCTCTTTGCCGTGCTGGAACCGGGCTTGCGCGCGCTTCCGTTCCGGCCGGCGCACGTCGTCCTCTGCCGCGAGGCCGACGTGTCCCGGACCGACCTGTGAAGTGGCGACCCGCAAGGCGAGGACCTGCGGCCCTGACGCCTGCGCGCCGGATACGCCACGAGAACGCCTGAGGCGGCTACCCCTGGGCGCGACGGCGAGCAATGTGCGCTTCCAGGAGGCGCACCGCCATCTCGTGCCGTGCCTGGAACGCGAGATGCATCGGGGTGAGTCCGTCCCGTGAGGGCCGCTCGGGGTCAGCACCGTACGCCAGGAGAATCGCGGTCGTTGCCGCCTCCAGCGGCTTTCCCGTCTGCACCGACCCGTCCGACTCGCCTTCGATCGCGCGGAGCAGCGGGGTCCAGCCGTTGAACTCGTCGACTTCGTCAGGATCGGCGCCGGCATCGAGAAGGCGCGTCAGTTCCTCGCGCTCGTCCATCTCAACAGCCAGGTGCACGGTGAACAAGTGGTCCGGCTCATCGCTCATACGCTGGATGATCACATGCGCCGGACCGCCGTGGCGGGCGGGCTGGGCTCGCGCTGTGGCCGACCCGGTGTTGGTGATCGAGTTGCCCGCGGCTCCCTCCGCCGCGGTGATCCAGCGACTCCGCGACCTGCTGGTAGGTGCTTCGTCCTGGTTCGAGGAGCGGCGTCCCGGCTTCTACGACATCAACGTCTTCGCGGACCGTCTGGGCGTTGTGGGCCCAGGGAATGTCGACACGCGCCGGCCTTTCCTGGTGTCCGTGGTGGGGCCCGGCATCGGGGACGAGGAGATCTTCGAAGGCGAGCACGAAGACGGGCCTGATCTGGAGGCACTCGTCGGATTCCGCCCCACGCATGCCGTGGACGTCATCGCCGGGTGCAACGACCGGATCGATCACATCGCCACGGCCTTGCTGACGGCTTCCATCATGGACGTGATGGGCGGCGTGGCCGGTGTCGAGCTGTGGGACGGCCGGATGGCCGTCGTGGCAGGCCTTCCGGGTGTGCCGGCGATGACGGACGATGCGTGGCCGACCGCGTTCGCCACAGCGGAGTTCCTGCGCGCGTGGACAGCCCGGCCGGGCTTCCGGCTCCTCGAATAACCGGGGCGTCGCCGGCCGGCCCGGCTGCGCCCCCGCGCCGCGGGGCCGGGTCAGGGGGCCTTGGGGGGCCGGATCCAGCCGATGGAGCGCTCGACGGCGCGCTTCCAGCAGTCGTACTCGGCCTCGCGTTCCGCGGGTTCCATCGCGGGCAGCCATTGCCCCGCGCGGTGCCAGTTGCGGCGCAGGACCTTCAGATCGGGCCAGTAGCCGGCGGCGAGGCCGGCGGCGTAGGCGGCGCCGAGGGAGACGGTCTCGGCGACCATGGGGCGCACCACGGGGACGTCGAGGACGTCGGCGAGGAACTGCATGAGGAGGTTGTCGGCGGTCATGCCGCCGTCGACCTTGAGTTCCTTCAGGGCGATCGAGGAGTCGGCGTTCATCGCGTCGACGACCTCGCGGGTCTGCCAGCCCGTGGCCTCCAGGACGGCGCGGGCCAGGTGGCCCTTGGTGATGTACGAGGTGAGGCCGACGATGACGCCGCGGGCGTCGCTGCGCCAGTGCGGGGCGAAGAGCCCGGAGAAGGCGGGGACGATGTAGCAGCCGCCGTTGTCCTCGACCGTGCGGGCCAGGGTCTCGATCTCCGGCGCGCTGTTGATCAGGCCGAGCCGGTCCCGGAACCACTGGACGAGCGAGCCGGTGACGGCGATCGGGCCCTCCAGCGCGTAGACCGCGGGCTGTCCGTCGATCTTGTAGGCGATGGTGGTGATCAGCCCGTGGTTCGAGAGTACGAGCCGGTCGCCGGTGTTGAGCAGCAGGAAGCTGCCGGTGCCGTACGTGCACTTCGCCTCGCCGGGCGAGAAGCAGGTCTGCCCGAACAGCGCGGCCTGCTGGTCGCCGAGGGCGGCGGCCAGGCGCACCCCGGGGAGCACGGCCTTGGCCTCGCCGTAGACCTCGGCCGAGGCGCGGATCTCCGGGAGCATGGCGCGGGGCACGCCGAAGAAGTCCAGCAGCTCGTCGTCCCAGGCCAGCGAGCGGAAGCTCATCAGCATGGTGCGGCTGGCGTTGGTGACGTCGGTGATGTGCAGGCCGCCGTCCGGGCCGCCGGTGAGGTTCCACAGCAGCCAGGTCTCCATCGTCCCGAAGAGCACCTCGCCGTCCGCGGCGCGCTCCCGCAGGCCGGGGGAGTGCTCGAAGAGCCAGCGCAGCCGGGGCGCGGAGAAGTAGGTGGAGGGCGGCAGGCAGCACCGTTCCATGAAGAACTCCGCCCCGGGGTCCCGCAGCAGCTCGTCGACGAGGGGGCCGGTGCGGGTGTCCTGCCAGACGATGGCCCGTCCCAGCGGGGTGCCGGTGGCGCGGTCCCACACGACGGCGGTCTCCCGCTGGTTCGCGATCCCGATGGCGGCGACCTCCTCGGGGGTGATGCCGGCCTCGGACAGCGCCTGCGGCACGACGCGCTGGAGGTTGCGCCATATCTCCAGGGCGTCGTGCTCCACCCACCCGGGCTTGGGGAAGTGCTGCTGGTGCTCGCGCTGGGCGACCGCCACCAGGCGGCCGCGATGGTCGAACAGGATGCATCGGGTGGAGGTGGTGCCCTGGTCGATGGACAACACATACCGTTCAACCATGTCGGGGGCCTGCCTTCCGATGCGTTCGGGGCCAGCTGGGTGACCTGCTACCAGCGGGCCGCGCCCAGGTCTCTGGAGATCGCCCGTGCCGCCTCCCGGAGCAGGGTGACCATGGCCGGTTGCGGCCGGCCCTTGGAGTCGCAGATCCGCTCGACGGGGCCGGAGACCCCGATCGCGCCCACCACCAGCCCGCCGTGCCCGCGGATGGGTGCCGCGATGCCCGCCTCGCCCATCGACATCTCCTGCACCTCGCCGCCCCAGCCCTGCTCGCGGACCTCCGCGAGGGCGCGCTGGAGGTCGTCGGGGTCGGTCAGGGTGTGCCGGGTGTACGCCTCCAGTCCGGCGGCGATCGCCGCTTCCACGGGGCTGGACCCGAACGCCATCAGCACCTTGCCGAGGGCGGAGGCGTGCAGCGGCAGCAGCACCCCCATGTCGAGGGTCTGCAGGCTGTCGTCGGGGCGGAAGACGTGGTGGACGATGAGCACCTGGCCCTCCAGGGGGGTGCCCAGCCGTACCGCCTCGCCGCTGCGCGCGGCCAGGGCGTCCGCCCAGTTGATGGAGCGCGAGCGCAGGTCGTTGACGTCCAGGTAGCTGCTGCCCAGGTGCAGCAGGGCGGCGCCGAGCTGGTACTTCCCGGTGGCGGGGTCCTGCTCGACGAAGTCGACGTGCTGGAGGGTGCGCAGAATTCCGTGGGCGGTGCCCTTCGCCAGCCCCAGCGAGGCCGCCACCTCGCCGAGTCCCAGTCGGCGGGAGCCGCCGGCCAGCAGACGCAGGATCGCCGCCGCCCGTTCGATGGACTGGAGCGGGCCGGCCATGTATCGATCGTAGCCCGGCTGTTACGGGTCGGCAGCGGACGCGCTCCCGGGGGCCCCGGGGCGGGCGGATTGCGGCGTTCGGTAATGCCGACCCGGTTTCATTGCCCTTCGCCGGGTCTGTCAATACCGTTCCCACGACGCCCGGGTGCCCACGCCCGGCCGGGCCCCTCGGAGGGAGGACACATGGCGGCGGAGCCGAACACGATGCCGCAGCGTGAAGACGTGCACGTGGCCCCGCTCTCGCACATCCCCGGCGCCCTGTCCGTCGTGCGCCGGCGGGTGCGCGCGGTACTGGCCGACTGGAACCTCTGCCCCGAGCTGGCGGAGGACGTGCTCCTGGTGATCTCCGAGCTGACCACCAACGCGATCGTGCACGCCCTGGGGCCCGCGACCCTGCGGGTGTCGTGGACCGCGCTGGACGGTCTGAGCGCCCTGCACATCGAGGTGACCGACTCCGGGCCGGCCAACCCCTGCGGGCCGCCCGGCGGCATCGACCCGGACGAGCACGGCCGGGGGCTCGGCATCGTCAAGGCACTGTCCGCCCGCTACGGCATGCGCACCGACTGCGAGGGCGTCACCCGCTGGGCGGAGCTCCCCGTGCGGGTGGTCGCTGCCTGACCCGGCCCCACCGCCCGGGTCCCCGCCGCCGCGGCTAGCCGAGGTACGCCGGCGCCAGCGCGGCGGTGGCCATGCGCCGCGCAGTCCCGGTCCCGTCGGCGGGCACGGTCCACAGGTCGGCGCCGAAGTCGCCCGCGAGGGCGTAGACGAGCGTGCGGTCGTCCCGCCAGACGACCTGGTCGTCCACGCTGCGCTCCTCCGCGAGCGGGCGCTCGCGCATCGTGGCGAGGTCCAGCACGTACAGCCGCCACGGGGCGTCGGGGGACAGGCCCGCCACGCGCTTCTTGAAGACCAGGCGGGTGCCGTCGGGGGACAGCGAGGGGCATTCCACGTTGCTGCGCAGGGTGCGGACGGTCCGGGCCGCGACGTCGCCGTGCACCAGGTAGGTGTGGCCCGCGGTGCCCAGGGTGGCGTAGAAGTGCCCGTCGTCGGCGAAGGTCACGCCCCAGAAGTTGGCGTCGGCCGCGTGGTAGGGCTTGCCGTCCTTGGTGATCGAGAAGTCCTCCAGGTTCGCGCGCAGGTCCCAGGTGCGCGTGTCGAGGACGGAGGTGCGGGTGGAGAAGTTGGTGCCGGCGTAGGAGTCGCCGCCGACGAAGACCGTCCAGGCGACCATGCGGCCGCTGGGGGAGACCCGGGCCCGGGTGGGGATGCCGGCCAGCGGGTAGGAGCGCAGCTCCTTCAGGTGCGCGTCGAGCACGACCGCCCGGTAGGAGTCCTGGACGGCGCCGTGCACGGCCTGGAGGCAGATGCCGGTGCCGGCGGCCGCGTAGAAGCGCAGGCACTTGGTGCCGGAGGCGGTACGGGCCCCGGTGGGGTCGTCGGCGGGGACCGTGGCGAGCTCGTCGCGGTGCGGGCCCCAGGCCATGTTCCGGAAGACCATGCGGGGCGCGTCCGGCGCGAGCGAGACGGTGCCCTCGGTGACGGCGGGACCGCCCGCCTGGGGGCGGTCCTTCTCGGCGGCCCGGTCCGCGGCGTGCAGCACGGCCGCCGCGGCGACGGCGGCCAGCACCGCGACCGCCGCCAGCAGCACGAGCAGGCGGTTCCGGGTGCCGAGGGGGGCGCTGTGGGCGCTGTCCATGCGCAGCCTTTCTGTGGAGGTCAGGCGGCCGGGGCCGGCGGGGCTGTCGGGCGCAGCCACACCGCGCAGACCGCGCACGCGGCCAGGGCCACGGTGGCGGTGGTCAGGGCCGTACGGTCGCCCCAGGCGGTCCAGGCGGCGCCGAAGGCCAGGGACGCGGCGAAGCGGGCCGCGGCCTGGCCGGTCTGGATGAGGGCGAGCCCGGCACCGCGTTGCTCGGCGGGCACGGCGGTGGAGGCGGCGGCCATCAGGACGCCGTCCGTGGCGGCGTAGAAGGTGCCGTGCAGCAGCAGCACGAGGACGGCGGGCCCGTGCGCGAGCAGCAGGGCGTACGCGCCGAGCAGCGCCACGTGCCCGGCGAGGAACATCCGCCAGCGCCCCAGCCGGTCGGCGAGCCGCCCCAGCGGGATCGCGAGCAGCAGGAAGCCCGCCGCGGTGCCCAGCGGCATCAGTGCGAACCAGCGGTCGGGCACCCCGAGGCGGTGCTGGAGCAGCAGGTAGACGAAGGAGTCGCTGACCGTCGACAGCCCGAGCAGGGTGGCGCAGATCGTCAGCCGCCGTACGTCGGGCCGGCGCAGCAGCGCCACCGACGCGCGCAGTGAGGGCTGCGCGGCGGGGGCCGCGGGGACCGCCGGGTCCTCGGCGGGCCGCGCCCGGCCACCGGGGACGAAGAGCAGCAGCACGACCACGCCGACCGCGGCCACGCAGAAGCTGACCGTGAAGACCGCGTCGTAGCCCTCGGCCGCCTGGCGCAGGATGAGGAAGGCGACCAGCGGGCCGAGCAGCGCCCCGGCGGTGTCCATCGCGCGGTGCACGCCGAAGGCCCGCCCGCGCGCCTCGGGCGTGGAGGAGAGCGAGATCATGGCGTCGCGCGGCGCCGTGCGCAGGCCCTTGCCGGTGCGGTCGACGGCGAGGACCGCGCCGATCAGCGGCAGGCTGTGGACCAGCAGCAGGGCCGGCTTGCACACCGCCGACAGGCCGTAGCCGAAGGCGGCGACGGCCTTGTGGCGGCCGCCGCCGCGGTCGGCGAGGTGGCCGCCGACCAGGCGCACCAGCGCGCTGAAGCCGTTGTAGACGCCGTCGAGCAGGCCGAAGCCGAGCGGTGACAGGCCGAGCCCGGCGACGAGGTAGAGCGGCAGTACGGCCGTGACCATCTCCGACGAGACGTCGGTGATGAGGCTGACCGTGCCGAGGACGAGGACCGTGGGGGCGACGGCGGCCGCGACCCGAGGCCCGGGACGCGTCGCGTCCCGGGCCTCGCTGCCGGCGGCGCCGCGGCTGTCCGCGACGTACACGCTCAGCTCGCCCAGATGCCGGTGATGTCGGAGGCGGAGGCGGCGTTGCCCGCGTGCGTGGTGAGACCGGCGAGGTCCTCCAGCGTGCGGAGCATGTTGTAGTGGTTGTAGGTCGTGGCCGAGGTCGAACCGGGCGTGACCAGCTGCCCGTACAGGACCGTCGGGATGCGGTTGCCCGCCAGGCGGTTGTCCTCGTCGAAGGTGACGACGAGGACGCTGTTGTGGGTCTTGGCCCAGGTGGCGTAGGCGCCCAGCTTGTTCTTCACCCAGGTGTCGCCGGTGGAGACGGAGCAGTCGTGCATGTCGCTGCACAGGTTCGGCGTGACGAAGGAGATCTTCGGCAGCGTCGTGAAGTCCGTCGGGAACTGCGTGAAGGTCTTCGCCGTCGACGTCGGGACGTTGCTGAAGGCGAACCAGGGGTTGTGCTTGCGCGCGTAGTCGCCGCTGCTGCAGGTGGTGGAGCCCTGGCTCGGCAGCGTCTCGTTGTAGCTGGCCCAGCTCTTGCCCGCGGCGATCAGCTCGGAGGCGAGGTTGGCGGCCTTGCTGAAGCCGGGGGTGTAGCAGCCGTCGTCGGTGACGCCCTGGTTGCCGCCCGAGAAGATCTGCATGTAGTTGGGCTGGCTCGGGTGCGTGACGCCGTACGACTGGGTGAGGCTGGCGCCGCCGGCCTTCAGCGTGTTGTTGATGTACGGGGCGCTGGAGCTGCCGATGACCTGGTTGTACGCGTGGTTCTCCATCATCACCACGACCACGTGGTCGGGGTTGGGAACGCTGCCCGCGGCGTGGGCGGTCTCGGAGCCGCCGAGCGCGGCCCACAGGCCGAGCGAGGCGGCGGCGAGGCCGCAGGCGGATGCGAGTGCGGTGACAGTGCGGCGGGGACTGGACAGGGACCAGCCGGACACGACGGACCTCCGGGGCGGGGGACAGGGAGTGGCGCCGCGCCAGGTTAGGAGGGGGCCGCGGAAGCCGGAAGCGCTCCGCAGATGAAGGTACGTCGAACGCTCCGTAGGACCGGGTTCCGGGAGGTCAAGGGCAGGCAAAGGGCCCGGGAGGCGCGCAACTCGCGTCTCCCGGGCCCTTGCTGTCAGAGCGTCACCTCAGGTCATTTGATGTAGGTGATGCCGTCCGTGGTGATGGCCGGGCGGCCCGAGGTGCCGACCACGACGATCTTCAGGGTGTGCTTGGCGCTGGTGCTCCAGGAGGTGGACCAGATGGTCTGCCGGTACAGCGTGCCGGCGGACTTCAGCTCCACGGTGGCGGTCTTCTTGCCGTCCACGTAGATGTACGCCTGTCCCGAGGTCGAGGCCCGCGAGACCACCCAGCCCACCGAGCGTCCGGTGAACGTCCAGGTGAGCGACGCGTTCTTGGAGCTGGAGGTGAGCGACTTGCCGCCCAGGTAGCTGGTGGAGCTCTTCGCCGACCAGGTTCCGGTCTTGACCGCGGAGGTCTCCTGGATGATCGCCGCCGTGCGGCTCACCGAGGCGCTGCCGTAGTTGCCGGCCATGTCGGTGGCCCTGAGCCCGTAGGTGACGGCGCTGCCGGCCTTGCCCGCGGTGCTCCAACTCGTCGTCGTGGGACCGAAGGAGGCGACGCTCGGGGCAGTGCCCGAGGAGCCCTTGAGCACCGTGTTGTCGGCGGCCTTCCAGGTCACCGTGACCGGCACCGAGGTGTTGGACACCGTGGCGTTGCGGATCTTCACGGCCGGCGCGGTGGTGAACGTGGGCGCGGTGGTGTCGCCGGTCACGGCGAGCGACGCCGAGACGGAGGTCTTGTTGTTGATGTGCACCGCGCGCACCGCCACCGTGTGCTTGCCCGTCGGCACCGTGATCGCGGCCGAGGTGGCCGTCGCGGTCGCGGTGGCCTTCACGGCGCCGTCGACCAGCACCTCGAAGCGCTTGACCAGCACGGCCGGCGTCGTGGTCTTCCAGGTCACCGTCATGGCGCCCTTGGTGTAGTACGTGGTGCCGGACTTCGTGGCGCCGGTCGGCGTGCCGAGCGTGGGCGCCGCGACGGGGCCCGCCGCGTAGGCGCGGATCGTGGGCAGCTTGTCGTACAGGTCCTGGCCGGGGCAGGCGGTGGCGAAGCCGTCACGGTGCCCGGAGATCGCGTTGAACGAGTACGTCTTGCCCAGGACGAACGGCTTGCTGTCGCTCGCGCCCTCGGTCAGCGTCTGCGTCTTGCTGCCCGGGTTGGGGTTGATCCCGTACTGGCCGAGCTTCCACGCGGCGAGCGCCGCCACCGAACCCAGCATCTGCGAGGTGATGGGCGTGGCGGACTTGCCGTCGATGACCTGGTAGGTGCCCAGTACCGCGATGCCGAAGCTGCGGGTGTTGAAGCCGTAGGTGTGCGCGCCGATGACGGGCAGGTCGATGCCGCCGAAGCGGCCCTCGAAGATCTTGCCGCACTTGTCGACCAGGGCGTTGTAGCCGATGTCGCGCCAGCCCTCGGCCTGCACGTGGTACGCGTAGACCGAGCGCACGATGCTCGCCGACTGGGAGCAGTCGTAGCTGACCGCGGTGTCGGTGTGGTGCACGAAGACCGCGTTCACCTTGTCCGCGTAGTCCGGGTCGCCGGCCTCGCGGATCTTCTCGTCGGCACCCCAGCCGGCCCGGGTGACGATGGCCGGCTTCGCCACGGTCGAGGAGGGCGCGACCGGCCGGGTCGAGGTCGGGGTCGGGGTGGCGCTCTTGGTCGCCGTGGCCGTCGGGGTGGCGGTCTTCGTCGGCGTCGCGCTCACGGACGGCGAGGTGCCGGTCGTCGGCGTGGTGGTCTGCGAGGCCGGGGCGGACGCGGTCGCGGTGTCGGTGGCCGTGGCGGTCGCCGACGGGTCCGGCGTGGTGCTGCCGGTCGCGGTGTCCGTCGGCGTGGACTCGCCGGCGGTGGCGGTGGGGGAGTCCTCGCCGCCGGCGGCGTCCGCCTCGAAGGCCGCGGGGGCCATCGCCAGGCCGGAGCCGGAGGTGCCGGAGTCGCCGTGTGCCGCGTCGCCGACGAGTGCGAGGCGCATGCCCTCGGGCAGCTTCCCGGACACGCCGTGCGCGGAGACGACCTTCAGCTGCACGCCGTTGGACGGCCCCACGTACAGCGGCGCGGAGCCGCCGCGGGTGCCCTGCTCGGCGTCCGGGTCCGGCGCGTCGTCGTTGTGCGGGTCGACCGTGTTCCAGTCGGACCACTGGCCGGTGGCCACCGACCGGGTCCGTACCTGCACGGTGCCGTCCAGGACGCTGCGCGGGTCGTCCCACGTCACGCCGACCAGCCCGAAGGTGTCGGTGGCGCGCTGCGGCACGGTGCGCTCGCCGCCCTGCCCCTTCAGCTCCACCGAGCGGACGACGGTGGGCACCGGCTTGCCGGCCTCCGACGCGGCGGTGGTGGTGCCCTCCGGGCTCTGCGCGACGGTCACGGCCGTGACCGCTCCCACGCCGCCGAGCACGACCGCTCCCACCGCGAGCCAGGCCCGACCGCGCAGCGGCGGCAGTCCCGGCAGTCTTCTCGACCCTGCGGATCTCCTGGATCCCTTTGGCATTCCGTTGCCCCGCCCCTGATGACCGATCGGCCGGCTGGTTGTAGGTTCAAATGACCAACGCTTTCTATCAGATGGCCCTTTGGCCCCTCGCGTCGCGGTCGGGGTTCGCGCGAAAGCACCCATAACGTGGCATATCGGAGCCGGAACAGGCCGGATACTCTCTGACATGCGGATCGGCGCGGCCGAGGGCCGGACGCCGTGACGCCGGGAGACGGCGGAAGGTGGTCGGAGTGCTGGAAGGGCGACGGGACACCAGGTTCGGGCGGCTGCTCAAACGGGGCTTCGCCGACGCCGTCGCCGCCGAGCGGCTCCTGGGCGGCGAGGAACTGGGGTCCGTCGGCAGTGACCCGGTGCTCCTGGACGCCCTGGGCGCCACCGCGGACCCGGACCAGGCGCTGACCGGTCTCGTCCGGCTGGTGGAGGCCCTGGACGAGGGCGAGCGCCGCACCCTGCTCGACACGATCACCGCCGCCAAACCGCTGCGCGACCGGCTGCTCGGCGTGCTGGGAGCCTCCGAGGCGCTGGGCGACCACCTGACCCGGCACCCGCGCGACTGGCACGCCCTGGTGACCTACGAGCACGCCGATCTCCACCCGGGGACAGCGGAGTTCGAACGCGGCCTGCGCGCCGCCGCCGACCCCGACGCGCTGCGGGCCGCCTACCGGCGCTGCCTGCTGGGCATCGCCGCCCGCGACGTGTGCGGCACCAGCGACCTCGTGCAGACCGCCGCCGAACTGGCCGATTTGGCGACCGCGACCCTGCGCGTCGCGCTGTCGATGGCCGAGGCGGAGGCCCCCGCCGACGCCGCGCAGTGCCGGCTCGCGGTGATCGCCATGGGCAAGTGCGGCGGCCACGAACTCAACTACATCTCCGACGTGGACGTCATCTTCGTCGCCGAGGCCCGGGCCGAGACCGAGGGCCTGGAGGACGAGGCCAAGGCGGTCCAGGCGGCCGGCCGGCTGGCCTCGCGCATGATGCGGATCTGCTCCGACACCACCGCCGAGGGCACCATCTGGCAGGTCGACGCCAACCTGCGGCCCGAGGGCCGGCGCGGCCCCCTGGTCCGGACGCTCTCCAGCCACGTCGCGTACTACAAGAGGTGGGCGAAGACCTGGGAGTTCCAGGCGCTGCTCAAGGCCCGCCCGGTCGCCGGCGACCCGGCGCTCGGCCAGGCGTACGTCGAGGCCCTCTCGCCGATGGTGTGGCAGGCCGCCGAACGCGACCACTTCGTGCCGGACGTGCAGGAGATGCGGCGCCGCGTCGTGGAGAACATCCCCGTCGCGCACGTGGACCGGGAGCTCAAGCTGGGCCCCGGCGGACTGCGGGACGTGGAGTTCGCCGTGCAGCTCCTCCAGCTCGTGCACGGCCGCACCGACCCCGCGCTGCGCAGCGGCACCACCTTGACCGCGCTCGCCCAGCTCGCCGCCGGCGGCTACGTGGGGCGGGCGGACGCAGCGGCGCTCGACGCCTCGTACCGCTTCCTGCGGACGATGGAGCACCGTATCCAGCTGCAGAAGCTGCGCCGTACCCATCTCGTGCCCGAGGACGAGACGGACCTGCGCCGCCTCGGCCGCTCCCTGGGGTTCCGCGCCGACCCCGTCACCGAGCTGCACCGGGAGTGGAAGCGGCACGCCCGTGAGGTGCGCCGCCTGCACGAGAAGCTCTTCTACCGGCCGCTGCTGGACGCCGTGGCGCAGCTCGCGCCCGGCGAGGTCGGCCTCAGCCCGGACGCGGCCAAGCAGCGCCTGGAGGCGCTCGGCTACGCCGATCCCGCCGCCGCCCTGCGCCACCTGGAGGCGCTGGCCTCCGGGGTGAGCCGCAAGGCCGCCATCCAGCGCACGCTGCTGCCGGTGCTGCTCGGCTGGTTCGCCGACTCCGCCGATCCGGACGCGGGCCTGCTGAACTTCCGCAAGGTCAGCGACGCGCTGGGCCGCACCCCCTGGTACCTGCGGCTGCTGCGCGACGAGGGCGCCGCCGCCGAGAACCTCGCCCGGGTGCTGTCCTCGGGTCGGCTCGCCCCCGACCTGCTGATGCGCGCGCCCGAGGCGGTCGCCCTCCTCGCCGACGACGAGGGCCTGCAACCGCGTTCCCGGGCCGCGCTCGACCAGGAGGTGCTGGCCGCCGTCCACCGCGCCGGCTCCGCCGAGCAGGCCGTGGCCGCCGTGCGCGGCGTCCGGCGCCGCGAGCTGTTCCGCACCGCCGCGGCCGATGTGACCGGGGTCCACCGGGAGGCGCCCGACGCGGTGGGCGCGGCCCTCACCGACGTCAATGCCACCGCCGTCGCGGGGGCGCTGCAGGCTGCCGTCAACGCCGTCGAGGCGGCGGACGGTGAGCCGCTGCCGACCCGTTTCGCGGTCATCGGCATGGGCCGCTTCGGCGGTCACGAACTCGGCTACGGCTCCGACGCCGACGTCCTGTTCGTCCACGAGCCGTACGAGGGAGTGGAGGAGCACCACGCCTCCCGCACGGCCGTGAAGGTCGCCAACGAACTGCGGCGCCTGCTGCAGATCCCGACCACCGACCCGCCGCTCCTCATCGACGCCGACCTGCGACCGGAGGGCAAGAGCGGCCCCCTGGTGCGCACGCTGGCCTCGTACGCCGCCTACTACCGGCGCTGGTCGCTGGCGTGGGAGAGCCACGCGCTGCTGCGGGCCGAACACGTCGCGGGCGACGAGCAGCTGGGCGCGCGCTTCATGGAGCTCGCGGACCCGCTGCGCTACCCGGCCGGGGGACTGACGGAGGAGGCGGTCCGGGAGATCCGCCGTCTCAAGGCCCGCATGGAGTCCGAGCGCCTGCCGCGCGGCGCCGACCCGACGACGCACGCCAAGCTGGGGCGGGGCGGGCTCAGCGACGTCGAGTGGACGGTGCAGCTCTTCCAGCTGCAGCACGGCGCGCGGATCGCGGGCCTGCGGACCACCCGTACCCGGCCCGCGCTCGCCGCGGCGACGGAGGCGGGCCTGCTCGGCGCGGAGGACGCCGAAGTCCTCGACGCCGCCTGGGTGCTGGCCGGCCGCGTCCGCAACGCGGTGATGCTCGTCCGCGCCCGCCCCGGCGACACCTTCCCGGGGGACGGCAGGGAACTCGCCGCGGTCGGCCGCCACCTCGGGTACGAACCCGGGCACGTCGGCGACATGGTGGAGGACTACCGCCGGACGACCCGCCGCGCACGTGCGGTGGTGGAGCGCCTCTTCTACGACGCCTAGCGCCGGCGGGACGGGACGCGACCGTGTCCCGCACCGCCCGCGCGGCGCTATGCGGTGGCGACCCGCACCTGGCGGGGGAGTTTGTACGCCAGCCCGCCGTAGACCGCCCAGGACGCGGCGAAGCCGACCGTGAGGCAGGCGGTGCCGCCGGCCGCGTCCAGCCAGAAGTGGTTGGCGGTGGACACGATCACGAGCAGCGTGGTGACGGGGTAGAGCACCCCGAGCACCCGGACCCAGGTGTGCCGCGCCAGCATCGCGACCGTGATGCCGCACCACAGCGACCACCCGATGTGCATCGAGGGCATGGCCGCGTACTGGTTGGACACGTGCGCCAGGTCGCCGGAGGCCATCGAGCCCCAGGTGTGGTGGATCCGCACGGTGTCGATGAAGCCGCTGCCCATCAGCCGCGGCGGCGCCAGCGGGAAGAAGTAGTACCCCAGCAGTGCGATGCCGGTCGTCACGAACAGCACCAGCCGGGTCGGGGCGTAGCGCCCGGGGTGCCGGCGGAAGAGCCAGACGAGCACCGCGAGAGTTACCACGAAGTGCAGCGTGGCGTAGTAATAGTTCATCCCGACGATGAGCCACGTTACCGAATTCACGGCATGGTTGATCGCGTGCTCGAAGGCGAGGCCGAAGGACTGTTCCAGGTCCCACACCCGGTCCGCGTTGCGCATGGCCGCGGCCTGCTGTTCGGGCACGGCGTTGCGCACGAGTGAGTAGATCCAGTAGCTGACGGCGATCAGCAGGATCTCGAACCACAGCCGTGGTCGGCGTGGTGCCAGCCGCCCGTTGCCCGTCGTCGCTCCATCGGCGTCACGGGAATCGATGGAGCGCGGCGGGGCTGCCGTTGCGGCTCGGCGTGCCAGGATCTTCGCGGTCGATTCCCCCATGGGGGGATAGTCTGCCATGCGGGGGTAGGCCGTCCGATCAGCCCCCGGTCGGATTCCGTGCATCCTGCGTACGCCTCCAGGCCGACTGCTGTACCGGTACGGCTGCCCCGGCCCCGGGACCTGATGCCGTCGAACCGCGTACGACCAGTTCAGGCAGGAAGACGAACTCGCTGTGCGGGGCCGGGGTGCCCCCGACCTCCTCCAGCAGCGCGCGCACCGCGGCCTGGCCCATCGCCGTGACCGGCTGGCGGATCGTGGTGAGCGGCGGATCGGTGAACGCGATGAGCGGGGAGTCGTCGAACCCGACGACCGAGACGTCACCGGGCACCGACAGGCCGTGCTGCCGGGCGGCCCGGACGGCGCCGAGCGCCATCATGTCCGAGGCGCAGACCACGGCGGTGCAGCCGGCCCCGATCAGCCCCGAGGCGGCCGCCTGGCCGCCCTCCAAGGTGAACAGCGAGTGCTGGATGCGGTCCTCGGCGAGCCGCGCCGGTATGCCGAGCACCTGGTCCATGCTGCGCAGGAAGCCCTCGATCTTGCGCTGCACCGGGACGAAGCGCTTGGGCCCGACGGCCAGGCCGATCCGCTCGTGGCCGAGCGATGCCAGATGAGTGACGGCCAGCCGCATCGCGCCCCGGTCGTCGGGGGACACGAACGGCGCCTTGATCCGGTCGGAGAACCCGTTGATGAGGACGAAGGGCACGCCCTGGCCGTGCAGCCGGTCGTAGCGCTCCATGTCGGCGGTGGAGTCGGCGTGCAGGCCGGAGACGAAGATGATCCCGGCGACGCCGCGCTCGACGAGCATCTCCACCAGTTCGTCCTCGGTGGAGCCGCCGGGTGTCTGGGTGGCCAGCACCGGGGTGTATCCCTGGCGGGTCAGCGCCTGGCCGATGACCTGGGCGAAGGCCGGGAAGATGGGGTTCTCCAGCTCGGGCGTGATGAGCCCGACGAGCCCGGCGCTGCGCCGGCGCAGCCGGACCGGCCGTTCGTAGCCGAGCAGATCGAGTGCGGTCAGCACGGATTGGCGGGTTGCCGCGGAGACCCCGGGCTTGCCGTTGAGAACCCGGCTGACCGTCGCTTCGCTCACCCCCGCCTGGGCTGCGATGTCGGCAAGCCTTGCGGTCACAGGATTGGACTGTACCGGTCGCATCTCAGATCGCCCACCAGATGCACGAATGGGCCGGAAGACGGATGTTTCCGCCGGTGGTTCCCAACGGCTCGCTGGAGAGCACCGGCCGCCCGGGAACGGGCAGTTCGACGGGCGTGGAGCGGGTGTTCAGGGTGCAGACCAGGCCGGGCCGGGAGAGGGCCAGCACACCCTCGGGGGCGTCCAGCCACCGCATCGGGCCGTCGCCGAGACCGGGCAGTTCGCGGCGCAGCCGCAGGGCCTTGCGGTACAGCTCCAGCGTGGACGCCGGGTCCCCGGTCTGGGCCTCGACACTCAGGCCGGCCCAGGAGGCGGGCTGCGGCAGCCAGCTGCCGCCGCTGCCGAAACCGTACGAGCTGCCGCCCGCCGTCCACGGGATCGGCACCCGGCAGCCGTCGCGCAGTCCGTCCTGCCCGTTGTCGCGGAAGAAGGAGGGGTCCTGGCGGACCTCGTCCGGCAGGTCGGTGACCTCGGGCAGGCCCAGTTCCTCGCCCTGGTAGACGTAGACCGAGCCGGGCAGCGCCAGCATCAGCAGCGCCGCGGCCCGCGCGCGGCGCAGCCCGGTGGCGCCGCCGCCGTAGCGGGTGACATGGCGGACCACGTCGTGGTTGGAGAGCACCCAGGTGGTGGGGGCGCCGACGGAGACGGTGGCGGCCAGCGACTCGTCGATGACGGCGCGCATGGCGGCGGCGTCCCAGTCGCAGCGCAGGAAGTGGAAGTTGAAGGCCTGGTGCAGTTCGTCGGGGCGCACATAGAGCGCCATGCGCTCGGGGGTGGGCGCCCAGGCCTCGGCGACGCCGATGCGCCGGCCCGGGTAGCCGTCGAGCAGCCGCCGCCAGGAGCGGTGGATCTCGTGCACGCCGTCCTGGTCGAAGAACGGCAGCACCTGGGAGCCGATCAGCTTGACCTGCTCCTTGTGCCCGATGTCGGGCAGGCCGGGGGCCTTGACCATGCCGTGGGCGACGTCGACGCGGAAGCCGTCGACGCCGAGGTCGAGCCAGAAGCGCAGGATCTGCTCGAACTCCTCCCGCACCTCGGGGTGCTCCCAGTTGAGGTCGGGCTGCTCGGGCGCGAACAGGTGGAGGTACCAGTCGCCGTCGGGCACGCGGGTCCAGGCCGGGCCGCCGAAGACCGACTCCCAGTCGTTGGGCGGCAGTTCGCCGTTCCCGCCCTTGCCGGTGCGGAAGTGGTAGCGCTCGCGGGCCGGACCCCCGTGCCGGTCCGCGAGCGCGGCCCGGAACCACGCGTGCCGGTCGGAGGTGTGGTTCGGGACGACGTCCACGATCACCCTCAGGCCCAGTTCGTGCGCGGTCCGGACGAGGTCGTCGGCGTCTGCGAGGGAGCCGAAGAGGGGGTCCACGGTCCGGTAGTCGGCGACGTCGTAGCCGCCGTCGGCCTGCGGGGAGGCGTAGAAGGGGGTCAGCCAGACGGCGTCGGCCCCCAGCTCCGCCAGGTAGGGCAGCCGCGCCCGGGCGCCGGGCAGGTCGCCCACGCCGTCGCCGTCGCCGTCCGCGAAGGAGCGCACGTACACCTGGTAGATGACGGCACTGCGCCACCAGTCGGGGTCCGAGCCCTCGGGGCGGCCCGCGGCCGCGGGGGCCGCGCCGTGGACGACGGGGGCGAGCTCTTGGGTCATGTCGGTCCCTCGTGAGTCGGCGCCGGTTCCTGCCGATGATTCCCATCCACCGCCCGATCGGCAATGCCTTTCAGAATTTTGCGGAAGATGGCGTAATGACTTCCACGTCGTCGTGCTTCCTCCCGCACGTCTCCTCTCGGCAACTGCCGGGACACACCGACGTAACGATCGGAAGATCTTGCAAGTCTTTGCTGCAAGGTCTTTCCGGAAGCTTTCATCCCTGTTACGTTCCTCGACAGCCCGGCGGCCGCAACGGTGCAGTCGGCAGGGGGGACGCGGCGACGCGCCCCGCAGTATCACGGGCTTTCATCCTGGAGGAGATCACATGCGGCGTGGCATAGCGGCCACCGCGCTGGTTGCGGCGCTCGGGCTCGCGGCGACGGCTTGCGGCGGCGACAGCGGCAGTGACAAGGCCGACGGTCCCGTCACCATCACCTGGTGGGACACCTCGAACGCCACCAATGAGGCGCCGACCTACAAGGCCCTGGTGGCGGACTTCGAGAAGGCGAACTCGAAGATCAAGGTCAAGTACGTCAACGTCCCCTTCGACGCGGCGCAGAACAAGTTCGACACCGCCGCCGGCAGCAAGGGCGCCCCCGATGTGCTCCGCTCCGAGGTCGGCTGGACGCCCGCGTTCGCCAAGAAGAGCTACTTCCTGCCGCTGGACGGCACCGAGGCCCTCGCCGACCAGGACAAGTTCCAGGCGTCCCTGCTCAAGCAGGCCCAGTTCGACGGCAAGACCTACGGTGTCCCCTTCACCACCGACACCCTGGCGCTGGTCTACAACAAGAAGCTCTTCCAGCAGGCCGGCATCGCCGAGGCCCCCAAGACCTGGGACGACCTGAAGGCCGCCGCCAAGACCATCAAGGCGAAGACCGGTGCCGACGGCTTCTGGCTGAACACCGCCTCCTACTACGCCCAGCCGTTCCTGTACGGCGAGGGCACCGACATGGTCGACACCTCCGCCAAGAAGATCACCGTCAACGGTGACGCCGCAGTCAAGGGCCTCACCACCTGGCAGAGCATGTTCTCCGGCGCCGGGCTGCACAAGGCCGACACCACCGCGGACGCCTACGCCCACATCCAGGACGCCTTCGTCAACGGCAAGGTCGCCGCGATCATCCAGGGCCCGTGGGAGATCACCAACTTCTACAAGGGCTCCGCGTTCGCCGACAAGGCGAACCTCGGTATCGCCCCGGTCCCGGCCGGCTCCGCCGGTTCGGCCGGCGCCCCCACCGGCGGCCACAACCTCGCCGTCTACGCCGGCTCGGACAAGGCCCACCAGGAAGCCGCGCTGAAGTTCGTGAACTTCATGACCTCGGCGAAGAGCCAGACCACCATCGCCCTGAAGAACTCCACGCTGCCGACCCGCTCGGACGCCTACACCGCGCAGGTGACCGCGGACCCGGGTGTCGCGGGCTTCCAGTCGGTGCTGTCCTCCGCCCAGCCGCGCCCCGAGCTGCCCGAGTACAGCTCGTTGTGGGGTCCGCTCGGCGACGAGCTGACCAAGGTCGCCGGCGGCAAGGAGCCGCTGGACAAGGGCCTGGACAACGCGGCCGTCGCGATGGCCAAGCTGCTGCCCGACTACAGCAAGTGATCCCCGCGGCCGCCGGCCCCGCCCCCGAACCGGGCGGGCCGGCGGCCACCGGCTGTCCTCCGCCGGAAGACGCCCCGCACGAAGCCCCGCACGACACCCCGTGGAGAAGGCCCCAACGATGACAGCCGCCGCCCCGGGCACGGTGCGCGAGTCCCGCGAAACGCGCGGATCGCGCCCCGGTCCGATCGAGCGCCTCAAGCGCTCCTACCAGAAGCACTGGTACGCGTACGCGATGATCGCCCCGGTGGTCGTCGTGCTCGGCGTCCTGGTGGGCTACCCGCTCGTCCAGGGCATGTACCTCACGCTCACCGACGCCAACAGCCTGAACTCGGCCCGCACCATCGGCGTCAACCACATCGACGCCACCTACCAGTTCATCGGCCTGCACAACTACGCCGACATCCTCTGGGGCCCGACCTCCTACGACCGCTTCTGGTCGCACTTCATCTGGACGGTGATCTGGACCGCGGTCTGCGTCGCCCTCCACTACGGCCTCGGCCTCGGCCTGGCGCTGCTGCTCAACCAGAAGCTGCGCGGGCGCACCTTCTACCGGATGATGCTGATCCTGCCCTGGGCGGTGCCGACGTTCGTCACCGTCTTCTCCTGGCGGATCATGCTCGGCGACTCCGGGGTGGTGAACTCCGTCCTGGGGGGCCTGCACCTGCCGCAGCCGCAGTGGCTGGAGGACAGCACCTTCCAGCAGATCGCCGCGATCCTGGTCAACACCTGGGTGGGCGTGCCCTTCATGATGGTCTCGCTCCTCGGCGGTCTCCAGTCGATTCCGTCGGAGCTGTACGAGGCCGCCGAGATGGACGGCGCGAACGCCTGGCAGCGCTTCCGCAATGTGACCCTGCCCGGCCTGCGCTCGGTCAGCAGCACCGTCGTGCTGCTCGGCATTATCTGGACGTTCAACCAGTTCGCCATCATCTACCTGCTCTTCGGCAGCGGCGCGCCGGACGCGCAGATCCTCGTGACCTGGGCCTACCAACTCGGGTTCGGCCAGCAGCCGCGCGACTACGCGCAGTCCGCCGCCTACGGCGTGCTCCTGCTGTCGATCCTGGTCGTCTTCACCACCTTCTACCGCCGCTGGCTGGCCCGCCATGACCAGCTCGCCGCCTGAGGGGATCAGCATGAGCACCACGACCCAGACCACGATCCCGGGGCCCGGCCCCGATTCCTCCGGCGAGCCGCAGGGCGCCGCGCCGGGGAAGCGGCGCCCGGGCGGGTACCGCCGCGGCCGCCGCAGCCGGACCGCCTCGGTGCTGTCGCACGGTGTACTGTCCGGCGCCAGCCTGATCGCGCTCTTCCCGATCGGCTGGCTGGTCTTCCTCTCCCTCGGCCCGGACAAGGACGACTACCTGCACCCCGGCCGGATCCTGGACAAGGCCGGCTTCTCCAACTACTCCTTCGTCCTGCAGCACACGGGCTTCCTCACCTGGTTCGGCAACACCCTGATCGTCGCGGGGGCCACCTGCCTCATCGGCGTACTGATCGCGGCCACCACCGGCTACGCGGTCTCCCGCATGCGCTTCCCGGGCTACAAGAAGTTCATGTGGGCGCTGCTGATCACCCAGATGTTCCCGGTCGCCGTGCTCATGGTCCCGATGTACGTGATCCTCTCGGACCTGGGGCTGATCGACACCTACGGCGGCCTGATCCTCGTCTACTGCAGCACCGCCGTGCCGTACTGCGCGTGGATGCTCAAGGGCTACTTCGACACGATCCCCTTCGAGATCGACGAGGCCGGCCGCGTCGACGGGCTCAGCCCGTTCGGCACCTTCTGGCGGCTGGTGCTGCCGCTGGCCCGGCCCGGCCTGGCGGTGGCCGCCTTCTACACCTGCCTCACCGCTTGGGGCGAGGTCGCCTTCGCCACCACCTTCATGCTCGACGACGGCAAGTACACCCTCGCCGTGGGCCTGAGCAGCTTCGTCAGCGAGCACGACGCGCAGTGGAACTACATGGCCGCCACCGCGGTGCTCATCGCCATCCCCGTCAGCTTCGTCTTCTACCTCGTGCAGAAGCACCTGGTCACCGGCCTCACCGCCGGCGCCGCCAAGTCCTGACCGCACGCCCCGGGGTGCCCGGCCCGACCGGCCGGGCACCCCGGCCCCGCCTTCCTCGCCGTACCGCGCCTCCACTCCTCCAAGGGATCACCATGACCCAGTACCTGGCGGACTCCACCCGTCACCCCCACCCCTCCGACCAGCCCGTGGCCGCCACGGACTGGTGGAGAGACGCGGTCATCTACCAGGTCTACCCCCGGAGTTTCGCCGACGGGAACGGCGACGGCATGGGCGACATCCCCGGCGTCCGCGAGCGCCTTCCGTACCTGCGCGACCTGGGTGTCGACGCGGTCTGGCTGAGCCCCTTCTACGCCTCCCCGCAGGCCGACGGCGGCTACGACGTCGCCGACTACCGGGCCATCGACCCGATGTTCGGCACCCTGCACGACGCCGACGGGCTGATCCGCGACGCCCACCGGCTGGGCCTGCGGATCATCGTCGACCTGGTCCCCAACCACTCCTCCGACCAGCACGAGTGGTTCAAGCAGGCGCTGCGCGAGGGCCCCGGCTCCCCGCTGCGGCAGCGCTACCACTTCCGTGCCGGCAAGGGCGGGAACGGCGAACTGCCGCCCAACGACTGGGAGTCGGTCTTCGGCGGCCCGGCCTGGACCCGCGCGGCCGACGGCGAGTGGTTCCTGCACCTGTTCGCGCCCGAGCAGCCCGACTTCAACTGGGAGCACCCGGCCGTCCAGGACGAGTTCCGCTCGATCCTGCGCTTCTGGCTGGACATGGGCGTCGACGGCTTCCGCATCGACGTCGCGCACGGCCTGGTGAAGGCCGACGGCCTGCCCGACATCGGCGCCCACGAGCAGCTCAAGCTGCTTGGCAACGATGTCCTGCCCTTCTTCGACCAGGACGGCGTGCACGAGGTCTACCGCTCGTGGCGGCGCATCCTCGACGAGTACCAGGGGCAGCGCATCGCCGTCGCCGAGGCCTGGACGCCCACCGTGGAGCGCACGGCCAACTACGTCCGCCACGACGAACTGCACCAGGCCTTCAACTTCCAGTACCTGGGCACCCGGTGGGACGCCGCCGAGCTGCGCGAGGTCATCGACCGCTCGCTGGACGCCATGCGCCCGGTCGCCGCGCCCACCACCTGGGTGCTGTCCAACCACGACGTGGTCCGCCACGCCACCCGGCTCTCCGCCGACCAGCGGACGTACGACGTGGGCCGCGCCCGTGCCGCCTCCCTGCTGATGCTGGCGCTGCCCGGCTCCGCGTACGTCTACCAGGGCGAGGAGCTGGGCCTGCCCGAGGTCACCGACCTGCCGGACGAGGTCCGCCAGGACCCGGCGTTCTTCCGCGCCGCCGGCCAGGACGGCTTCCGCGACGGCTGCCGGGTGCCGATCCCGTGGACGGCGGAGGGCAGCTCGTACGGCTTCGGCAGCGGCGGCAGCTGGCTGCCGCAGCCCGCCTCCTGGGCCGGCCTGAGCGTGGCGGCGCAGACCGGGGACCCGGCGTCCACGCTGGAGCTGTACCGCGCGGCCCTGCGGCTGCGCCGCGAACTGCCGGGCCTCGGCGCGGGGGAGTCGGTGCACTGGCAGGACGCCCCGCGGGGCGTGCTGGTCTTCCGCCGCCCCGGCTTCGTCTGCACCGTCAACACCACGGGCGCCCCGGTGACCCTGCCGGCGCCGGGCACGGTGCTGCTGAGCAGCGCCCCCGTCGAGGTCACGGCGGACGGGGCCGTCCTCCCGTCCGACACGACCGTCTGGTGGGCCGTTTGACGTGCGCCGCGGTCGCATAGGCTCGGGGATCGTGAACACCACGGCCCGCCTCGCCGACATCGCGGCACAGGCGGGGGTCAGCGAGGCCACCGCCAGCCGCGTGCTGAACGGGAAGGCGGGGGTCGCCCCCGCCACCCGGCAGAAGGTGCTGGCCGCACTCGACGTGCTCGGTTACGAGCGCCCGGTGCGGCTGCGCCGGCGCAGCGCCGGTCAGATCGGCCTGATCACCCCCGAGCTCAACAACCCGATCTTTCCCGCCTTCGCCCAGGTCATCGAGCAGAACCTGACCGGCTACGGCTACACCGCGGTGCTGTGCACCCAGCACCCCGGCGGCTCCACCGAGGACGAACTGGTGGAGGCGCTCGTGGAGCGCGGGGTGCGCGGCATCGTCTTCCTGTCCGGCCTGCACGCCGATGTCACCGCCGACCCCGAGCGCTATGCCCGGCTCCTCGGCCAGGGCGTGCCCTATGTGCTCGTCAACGGTTACAACCCGGCCATCGCGGGCCCGTACATCTCGCCGGACGAGCGCGCCTCGGCGCGGATCGCCGTGCAGCACCTGGTGGACCTCGGCCACCAGCGGATCGGGCTGGCCGTCGGGCCCAACCGGTATGTGCCGGTGCACCGCAAGGTCGACGGCTTCGTGGAGGCGCTGGGCGACTTCCTGGGCCTGGACAAGGAGGAGGCGGCGGGCTGCGTGCAGCACACGCTCTTCTCCGTCGAGGGCGGTCACGCGGCCGCCGGCGCGCTGCTGGACCGGGGCTGCACGGGCATCGTGTGCGGCAGCGACCTGATGGCGCTGGGGGCCGTGCGGGCGGCGCGGGAGCGGGGGCTGACGGTCCCCGGGGACGTCTCGGTCGTCGGCTACGACGACTCGCCGCTGATCGCCTTCACCGACCCGCCGCTGACCACGGTCCGGCAGCCGGTCGAGGCGATGGGGGCGGCCGCCGTGAACGCGCTGCTGGAGGAGATCGGCGGCAATCCGGTGCAGCGTTCGGAGTTCGTCTTCCAGACGGAGCTCGTCGTGCGCGGCTCCACGGGCCAGGCGCCCGGCGGCGGCCGCCGCTCCTGACGCCGGGCCCGGCGTCAGGAACGGCCTTTGTCCGTACGTCCCCGGTCCGGCCGGCCGGGCGCGTGGGGCCGCCGTCAGGCGCGGACCCCCGGCCGGCCGGACCGGGACGATGAGGAACGTAACAGCGCTTCCCGGCGGGACGGAAGGCCCCTGCAGAAACTTTCTGCAAGATTCTGCAGGTGGGAGGCGGGCGGCGCCGCCCGGGGCGCGCCGCTCAGGGCGCGATGCCCACGCCCGGCAGCCGGCTGAGCACCCGCTCCCGTGCCGCGGACAGCGCCGGCCAGTGCGTACCGCCCGGCCGCGGGTAGACGCGGGTGGCGTACGGGCGCGGGAACCAGTCCGGGGCGAAGAAGCAGCCGGTGCCGTAGCCGGCGTCGTACGCCGGGCAGGAGGCCGCGACCGACGCCGGTGTGGGCGTGCGGCCGGTGCGCACCCAGCCGGCGAGGGCGTCGAGGGCGGCGGCGTACTCCGCGGAGCTCAGTTCGCTGTGCTCGGACTCCCGGGTGAAGGTCTGCACGAGACGGACCCGCCCCCGGTCGCCGCGGGAGCGGGCCGCGCCCTCCAGCGACGCCCGGTAGGCCGCCTCGTGCTCGACGAACGCCGTGGGGTCGTCGATGGCGTGCATCGTGAGCACGGGCAGGGAGACGGCGCCGGTGATGTCGCTGTCGAAGGACAGGTCCCGCTTGGCCGACGGGTCCGCGGCGAAGCGCTCCACGCCCGCGTTGAGGGCGGCGTCGTCGTGCGAACCGCGGTACCGCACGGTCGTGTTGTCGAACGGATTGCGGCCGCCCAGCCGGTTGACGACGATGTCGCGGAAGGTGAAGGTCGCGAAGCGCAGGTGCGACTCCAGCGTCCGCTCGGGGACGCGCGTCACCGCGAGGATGTCGTCCAGGTTCCGCTGCTGGAGCGGCGTGCGCTCCTGCGGCGGCGACGCGTAACCGGTGCACTCCTGGAGCCTGGAGCGCAGACCCGTGGCCGTCATCGTCGAGTCCGCGCGCAGCCCCGTCCACAGGGGGTACTGGGGCTCCGTGGGACGCGGGTGGTTCCGGCAGTAGTACTGGTAGACCACGCGCAGGTCCACCCGGTAGTCGTAGCCGCGCGAACCGCCGCCGAGGACACCGCTGGTGAGCAGGACGCCGTCGTAGGGCGCGTGCCTGCCGGTGCCGTAGATCTCGGCGACCTTGGCCGCCACGTCGCCGCCCCAGGACTGGCCGTGGACGAAGGTCCGGCGCGGGGTGCCGAAGCGCTTCACGAACAGCCGGCGCACGTTCTCGGTGTCCGCGGCGGCCATCCGCGTGCCGTAGCCGCCGCGGCGGTACGACGAACCCGCCCAGGCGTAGCCCTCCTTGACCATCACCGACCAGCGCTCCAGGTCCCCGGTGCTGCGCTCGGGGTCGGAGGTGTCGCCGAGGTCGGGGCCGCCGTGGGCGTGCACGACCAGCGAGCCGTTCCAGTCGTGCGGGACGGCCATCGCGTAGAAGGCGCCGCTCGCGTCCTGGCCCCGGTAGCAGGTGGCCTCCGCCGCCAGGTTCGCCGGGCACTGCGCGGGGGCGGGGCCGTCCGTCGCGGCGGCCGGGAGGGGTCCGGCCGTGCCGGCGGCGAGGATCGCGGCGAGGCCGCCGGCCACCGCGGCGACGCGGCGTCCCGCGGACCGGCCCCCGGCCGGCGGCACCGCGGAGCGTGTGCGGCGAGAGAAAAGCCCGAGCATCTCGTCGTCTCCCTTCGGTCTTCCCGCGCCTCGTCGCGCGGCGCACCGATGCTCGGCGACCGCGGGCCGGCGGTCCAGGGACATCGCGTTTGCGTTCATAGTGTTCGGTGACGGTTCGTCAGAACTCGTGTGGCGAGAAGGGGTCGGGCGGGTCGCAGGGGCAGGGCGCGACCCGGTTGGAAATCCTTGCGACATCTTGCTGTAAGACCCGCGCAAGAGGTACGGTCCCGCTCACGGTCCGGCACTGCCGCCGGGCCACGGCTCATGGCGCGTGGGCTCCCAGAGGTACAACCGTCCGCACACGGATTCCGCAAGGAGAACCCCCGTGGCCCAGCCCACCGGGCTGCCCGCGTCCGCCGCGCGTCCCCGCGCGCGCAGACGCGGAGCCGCAGCCGTCGCGGTGGCGGCCCTCGCCGCCGCCCTCGCCGTTCCCGCCTCGGCCCCCGCCGCGTCGGCGGCCGCCCCGCCCGCCCCGCCGTCCGATGCCGTGCTCGCCGTACAGCCCGCCCGTCACGACCTGACGCGCGAGCAGTTCTACTTCGTCCTGCCGGATCGTTTCGCCAATGGCGACCCCTCCAACGACAGGGGCGGCCTGACCGGCACCCGGCTCAGCACCGGCTACGACCCCACCGACAAGGGCTTCTACCAGGGCGGCGACCTCAAGGGCCTGACCCGGCGCCTCGACTACATCAAGGGCCTCGGCACCACCGCGATATGGATGGCGCCGATCTTCAAGAACCGGCCCGTGCAGGGCACGGGGGACCAGGCCTCGGCCGGCTACCACGGCTACTGGATCACCGACTTCACCCAGGTCGACCCCCACTTCGGCACCAACGCCGACCTCAAGACGCTGATCTCCAAGGCCCACGCCAAGGGCATGAAGGTCTTCTTCGACGTCATCACCAACCACACCGCCGACGTCGTCGACTACGACGAGAAGTCCTACGGCTACCTCTCCAAGGGCGCGTTCCCCTACCTGACGAAGGACGGCGTGCCCTTCGACGACGCCGACTACGCGAAGGGCGGCAAGGGCTTCCCCGCCGTCGACCGCGACTCCTTCCCCCGGACCCCCGTCGTCACCTCGGACGCCAAGGTCCCGGCCTGGCTCAACGACCCGGCGATGTACCACAACCGGGGCGACTCCACCTTCGCCGGCGAGAGCGCCGACCAGGGCGACTTCTCCGGCCTGGACGACCTGTGGACCGAGCGCCCCGAGGTCGTGAAGGGCATGGAGGAGATCTACGAGAAGTGGGTCCGCGACTTCGCCGTCGACGGCTTCCGCATCGACACCGTCAAGCACGTCGACCTGCCGTTCTGGACCCAGTGGGCCACCGCCCTCGACGCGTACGCCGCCCGGCACGGCCGCAAGGACTTCTTCATGTTCGGCGAGGTCTACTCCGCCGACACCGCCATCACCTCCCCGTACGTCACGCAGGGGCGCCTGGACTCCACGCTCGACTTCCCCTTCCAGGACGCCGTCCGCCAGTACGCCTCCCAGGGCGGCTCCGCGGGCAGGCTCGCCTCGGTCCTCGGCGACGACTACCGCTACACGACCGACAAGGCCAACGCGTACGAGCAGGTCACCTTCCTCGGCAACCACGACATGGGCCGCATCGGCACATTCCTGGAGCAGGACAACCCGCAGGCCGGCGACGCCGAACTCCTGCGCCGCGACCGGCTCGCCAACGAGCTGATGTTCCTCACGCGCGGCAACCCCGTCGTCTACTACGGTGACGAACAGGGCTTCACCGGCGCCGGCGGCGACAAGGACGCCCGCCAGACGATGTTCGCCTCGAAGGTCGCCGACTACCTCGACGACGACGAACTCGGCACCGACCGCACCCACGCGAGCGACGCCTACGACACCGGCGCCCCGCTCTACCGGGCGATCGCGAGGCTCGCCGCGCTGCGCAGAACCGATCCGGCCCTCGCCGACGGCGTCCAGACCGAGCGCTACGCCGCCGACGGCGCCGGGATCTACGCCTTCTCGCGCACGGACCCCAGGACCCGCACCGAGTACGTCGTCGCCGTCAACAACGCGACGGGGGAGCGGACCGCGGAGGTGCCCACCGGCTCCGCGAACACCGCCTTCACCGCGCTCTACGGTACCGAGGGCTCGGTGCGCAGCGGGGCAGACACCAGGATCGCCGTCACCGTCCCGGCCCTGTCCGCCGTGGTCTGGAAGGCGGCGAAGCCGCTCGGCGCCCCCGCCACCAGGCCGTCCCTCACCCTCGAAGCCCCCGCGGCGGGCGCCACCGGCACCGTCGAACTGTCGGCCGGCGTCCAGGGCGGGCAGCTGAACCGGGTCGTCTTCGCCGCGCAGACCGGCAACGGGCCCTGGAAGGTGCTCGGCTCCGCGGACCACGCGCCGTACAAGGTCACCCAGACGGTCGGTGACGACGTGACGCCCGGGACCGCGCTGCGGTACAAGGCGGTCGTGATCGATTCCGCCGGCCGCACCGCGAGCGCCACCGCCGAGTCCACCAGCGGCACCCCGGTCCCGCCGCAGCCCCCGGTGGCGAGCAGCCGCGACTACGCGATCGTCCACTACAAGCGCACCGACAACGACTACACCGACTGGCGGCTGTACGCCTGGGGCGACATCGCCGAAGGCGAGGGCACCACGTGGCCCGCGGGGCACGACTTCATCGGCCGCGACGCCTACGGCGCCTTCGCCTATGTGAAGCTCAAGCCGGGTGCCTCCAGCGTCGGTTACCTCGTCATCGACAAGGACGGCACCAAGGACGTCGGCTCCGACCGCTTCATCGACGTCACCAGGACCGGCGAGATCTGGGTCGAGCAGGGCAAGGAGGCCGTCGCCACCCAGGCCCCCTCCGGCACCGAGCCGGGACAAGACCGTTCGAAAGCGGTCCTCCACTACCACCGGGCCGATGGAGACTACAGCGGCTGGGGCCTGCACACCTGGACCGGCGCCGCCAACCCCACCGACTGGACCGCCCCGTTGCAGCCGGTGCGGACCGACGCCTTCGGCGCCGTCTTCGAGGTGCCGCTCGCCGCGGGCGCCACGTCGCTGAGTTACATCCTGCACAAGGGCGACACCAAGGACCTGCCCGCCGACCAGTCGCTCGACCTCGCCACCTACGGACACGAGGTGTGGCTCCTGAACGGCACCGAGAAGTACCTGCTGCCGACCACGTCCGGTTCCTCCGCCGACCTCGACCTCTCCACGGCCAAGGCGCAGTGGATCGACGCGGACACCGTCGCCTGGAAGACCGGCGACGGCGCCGCCAGCCAGCAGCTGGTCTACGCCCCGGACGGCGGCCTCGCCGTCAAGGACGGCGTGCTGACGGGTGAGGGCCACTGGCTGCGCCTCCACCGCGTCCCGGGCGGCCTGACCGACGCCCAGAAGGCCCGCTTCCCGCACCTGAAGGACTACGCGGCCTTCACGATCGACCCGCGCGACCGCGACCGCGTCCGCGCGGCCCTCACCGGCCAGGTCGTCGCCACCCAGCACCTTGCCAATGGAGCGCTGCTGTCCGCCACCGGCGTCCAGATCCAGGGCGTCCTGGACGACCTGTACGCGGCGAAGGCGACCAGGGCCGCGCTCGGCCCGGTCTTCGACCGCGGCAGGCCCACGCTGTCGGTGTGGGCCCCCACCGCCCAGTCCGTCGCCCTGGACCTGGACGGGCGCACCGTCCCGATGCGGCGCGACGCCTCCACCGGCGTGTGGAGCGTGACCGGTGAGCGGAACTGGACCGGCAAGCCGTACCGGTACGCCGTGAAGGTCTGGGCGCCCAGCGTCCAGAAGGTCGTCACCAACACCGTCACCGACCCCTACTCCGTGGCCCTGACCGCCGACTCCGAGCAGAGCCTCGTCGTCGACCTCGACGACAAGGCGCTCGCCCCCAGCGGCTGGTCGCACCTGGCCAAGCCCGAGGCGGTCGGCCTGAACAACGCCCAGATCCAGGAGCTCCACATCCGGGACTTCTCCGCCGAGGACACCTCCGTCCCCGCCGCGGACCGGGGCAAGTACACCGCCTTTACCGACACCGGCTCCGCCGGCATGGCACACCTGCGGGCGCTGGCGAAGGCGGGTGTCTCCTACGTCCACCTCCTGCCCGCCTTCGACTTCGCCACCGTGGCCGAGAAGGACGCCGACCGGTCCACGGTCGACTGCGACCTCGCCGCCTACCCGGCCGACTCCGAGAAGCAGCAGGAGTGCGTGGCGGCCGTCGCCGCCGAGGACGCCTACAACTGGGGCTACGACCCCTTCCACTACACCGTCCCCGAGGGCTCGTACGCCACCGACCCGGACGGCACCCGGCGCACGGTGGAGTTCCGGAGGATGGTGCAGAGCCTCAACACCTCCGGCCTGCGCGTCGTCATGGACGTGGTCTACAACCACACCGCCGCGAGCGGCCAGGACGACACGTCCGTCCTCGACCGGATCGTGCCCGGCTACTACCAGCGTCTCCTGGACGACGGCACCGTCGCGAACTCCACCTGCTGCTCCAACACCGCGCCCGAGAACGCGATGATGGGCAAGCTCGTGGTGGACTCGATCGTCACCTGGGCCAGGGAGTACAAGGTCGACGGCTTCCGCTTCGACCTCATGGGCCACCACCCCAAGGCCAACATCCTCGCCGTCCGCAAGGCGCTGGACGCGCTGACCCCCGCCAAGGACGGCGTCGACGGAAGGAAGATCATCCTCTACGGCGAGGGCTGGAACTTCGGCGAGGTCGCCGACGACGCCCGCTTTGTGCAGGCCACCCAGAAGAACATGGCCGGCACCGGCGTCGCCACCTTCTCCGACCGGGCCCGCGACGCGGTCCGCGGCGGCGGCCCCTTCGACGCCGACCCCGGCGTCCAGGGCTTCGCCTCGGGCCTGTTCACCGACCCCAACGGCTCCGCCGCCAACGGCACGCAGGCCGAGCAGAAGGCCCGTCTGCTGCACTACCAGGACCTCATCAAAGTCGGCCTGACCGGCAACCTGAAGTCCTTCTCCTTCACCGACAGCGGCGGCAAGGAGGTCACCGGCGCCGAGGTCGACTACAACGGCTCGCCCGCCGGTTACGCGGACGCCCCCGGCGACGCGCTCGCCTACGTGGACGCCCACGACAACGAGGCCCTCTTCGACGCGCTCGCCTTCAAGCTGCCGAAGGACACCTCGCCCGCCGACCGGGCCCGCATGCAGGTGCTCGCCGAGGCCGTCCCCGCCCTCTCCCAGGGCCCGGCCCTCTACCAGGCCGGCTCCGACCTGCTGCGCTCCAAGTCCCTGGACCGCAACTCCTACGACTCCGGTGACTGGTTCAACGCCGTCCACTGGGACTGCCGGGCCGGCAACGGCTTCGGACGCGGCCTGCCCCCGAAGGCCGACAACGAGTCCAAGTGGCCCTACGCCAGGCCGCTGCTGGCCGCGGACACCCTCAAGGCCGGCTGCGAGCAGATCACTTCGGCCTCGGCCGCGTACCAGGACCTGCTGCGCATCCGCTCCACCGAGCCCGACTTCGGGCTCAGCACGGCCGCGCAGGTGCGGGACCGGCTCTCCTTCCCGCTGTCCGGCAAGGACGAGACCCCGGGCGTCATCACCATGAGGCTCGGCGACCTGGTCGTGGTCCTCAACGCCACCCCGCAGGCCCAGGAGCAGCGCGTCACCGCCCTCGCCGGCACGGGCTGGGCCCTCCACCCGGTCCAGGCCGCGGGCTCCGACCCGGTGGTCAGGCACTCCGCCTACGACCGCGCCTCGGGCACCTTCACGGTCCCGGCGCGGACCGTCGCGGTGTACGTCCACCGGTAACGCGACACTCCGTCACCGCCCGGCCGGAGCTCCCCCGAGGGGGTGCCCCGGCCGGGCGGTGCTGCGTACGGGCGAAGTGCGGGCCCATCCGGATGAATTCACGGCGCGCCGGTCCGGCGGGCGGGGCGGGGCGGGGTACGTATTCGCGCGGCCTCGGTGACCCAGGGTGACCGAGGCTCCCGAATGCCCGGTTCCCGTCGTCCCATGGAGGACCCTTGAAGCGGCGCCAGCGAATATCGCTCACCACTCTTCCTGCTCTGCTCGTCCTGGTTGTCAGCACCCTTGTCGGCACGGTCGCGCCCTCGCAGGCCGACGACCGGGGCCCGGGCTCGCACGCCCCGGCCCCCTCCGTCCGTCCGGCGCCTTCCGTGCGCCCTGCCGCGGCTCCGGCGGCGGCCCCTCTGGTGGGTCCCGGCCGGCCTTTCACCGCAGGCCCGCACACCCCCCGCATCTGCGTCGGTGCCACCTTCACCGTCCCGACGTTCTTCTGCGGCGATCCGCGGCTCGGCCCGCGCGTCCTGCCCCGCAAGGGCCTGATCGGCGCGATGCTGACCGGCTACCGCCGCCTCGACGGCCAGAACGCCAACGGATTCCTGTCGACCTGGTACGACTCCGCGGCGGGCAGGTACCGGTTCCCGGTCGACGACGGTTTCCTCCCGGACGCCCCCACCACGACCCTCAACCTCAGCGTCGGACAGAAGATCGACCGCTTCGGCGGCGAGGGCGGCAGGTTCCTCGCGCCGGCCGGCTCGCCGTACGCGCAGCGCTCCATCGCGCCGTCGAACCTCAACACCTTCGACGCGGGCTACCCCTTCAACTACCACCTGTACAAGGTCGTGCATCGCTTCGAGGTCCGCGCGGGGCTCGTCGCGCCCTTCTACGGCCAGCCGGGCAACGGGCTCCAGTACGTGCTGGACAACGGCGACAGCGTGGCCAACCACATCGCCAACGGCGATCTCGTCCGGCTGAACTGACGGGACCGCGCCCATGGACCGGCGTGAGCTGTGCGAGGCGCTCGCCTCCGAGGGGGTGCCCGGCGGCCTGTACGAGATCCCCGGCTTCCACGAGTTCGACGTGCGGCCCCCGGACTTCTCCTACCTCCGGCAGGAGGACGACGCCTGGGTGGTCGGCAACTGGGAACGCGGCGTTTACGACCCGCACCGGCGCTTCGACAGCGAGGACGCGGCCTGCCGCTACCTCCACGACCGGCTGACGCGGCGCGGGTCCGGCCCGGGCCCCGGCGTGGACGAGGAGATGGAGGCGGTCCTGCGGGACCGCGAGGAGATCCGGCGTGCGGCCGACGCGGCGTACGACCGGGCCCGTCGCGCACAGCCCTGATCCGCGAGCCCTGTCACGCCCAGCGGTGGAGCGGCCCGCCCCCGGACCTCCGGGGGCGGGCCGCTCCGCTGTGCTAGAGCGCCTTCTCCAGCAGCGTCACCGCGTACGGGCTGCCCCTGCCGCCCTGCTTGCGGGGCTGCTCCCCGACGACGGTGTAGCCGGCCGCCTCGTACCAGCCGCGCAGCCGCGGGTTGCCGGCCACGCAGTCCAGCCGGGCCCAGCGGCGTCCCTCCGCGGCGATACGGCGTTCCGCCTCGGCCAGCATCGCCGCGCCGGCGCCGCGCGGGGCCGTCCCGCGGTCCACCATCAGCCGGTGCACATAGCCGGCGTCCGGCGGCCGCACGCCCCAGGCGGGCTCGTCCGCCCACCACAGTTCCCAGCCGCCGACGACCCGGCCGCGGTCCTCGGCGAGCCACACCTCGCCCTCGGCCATGCGGGCCCGGAAGTGGTCCTCGCCCATCTCGCCGGGCTTCCACTGGTCGATGCCCCGCTCCTGCATCCAGCGCGCGGCGCCGTCCCTGAGACGTACGAGCAGGGCGGCGTCGGAGTGCTCCGCGAGCCGGAAGCCGAGAGGGTCCATGCCGCCATTGTCGCCGACCCGTCCGCCGACCTGTCCGCGGACCCGGGACGGGGCCGGGCCGCCCGGCCGGTGGCGTGGACGGCCACCGGCCGGGCGGCCCGGACGGTTCAGCGCAGCGTGCTGATCCTGGTGCCCGAGTCGAGCACCGCGGACAGCTCCGCCCGGGCGCCCTGCTCGGCACGCACCGCCATCGCGGGGCCGTCGGCGGAACCGGTCACGCCGCCGGTGGCGGTGATCCGCTCCACGTCGGGGCTGCCCGCCGCCAGCAGGTACCAGTGCCCGGCCGTGGACTTCCACAGCACCCCGGCCAGCACCTGCGGCACCGACCGGCCGCACGCCCCGGTGTCCTTCGTGCTCTGGCCCACCGGCGCGCCCGGGCTGGTCGGCTCGGTGACCGGCGGCAGGAACAGCGCGAGGGTCCGCCCGTCCGTGCCCGTCCAGGTGTCGGCGCGGGTGCACACCCAGGCGGCCCGGCCGTTGTTCTCGGGCAGCGGCTGCTCGGCGTACTGCCAGGCGTTGACCGTGCGCACGCCCAGCCCCCGCATCGCGCCGAGATGGCAGACCGTGCGCGCCCAGCTCGCCAGGGCGTCCTTGCCGGCGGCCTCGCCCGGGACGGCGCTGCCGGCCGGCTGGTACGTCAGGTGCACCGGTACGAGGTCGCCCAGGTCGGTGAGGAGGATCGGCTTGCCCGGGCCCACGCCGTCCGCCGCCCGGAACTCCAGGGCCGGCCACGCGGTGCCGCACGGCCCCTTCGCACCGGCCGAGGCGCTGTCGCTCTCCGCGCCCGGCATCCGCACGGGGTCGGTCACCCCGTCCGCCGCCAGGCGCAGCTTCTGCGCGGGCCGGTCCGGCCCGAGCAGGTCGCGGGACGCCGTCCCGGTCACCCAAGGGGCGGCCAGGAAACGCGTGTTGCCGTCGATCCGGCCCACCACGACGGCGGCCGTCGAGACGTCGGCGCCGTCCACCCGCGTGAAGTCCAGGGCCGCCTGGCCCTTGCCGTCGCGGGGCTCCGCGTAGCGCACGAGCCGCAGGCCGTCGTACATCAGCACCACGCGCGCGGCGTCCACGTCGCCCGCGTACAGCAGTTGCGGGGGCTGCGCGGGCAGGCCCTCGGTGGTGCCCTTGGTGGCCGAGACCGCGACCCGCTCGCCGGGGTGCGCCCACACCTCGAGCGCCCGGCCCAGCAGCTTCGCGTCCTTGACCCGGCCGCCGCGGGCGGGCCAGACGGTGAAGTCCACCCGGGAGGCGCGCTTCCACACGGCGCCGTCGACCCGGACCAGCCGCGCCGGGTCCAGGAGACTCGCGCCGTACGCGTTCGGGGGGCCGCCCGCGGAGTACGGCTCGGGCCCGCCGCCCAGCACGGCGACCAGGGCCGCCGTGACGGCCACCGCGGCGGCCGCGATCAGCGCGGCCCGGCCGTGCTGGCGCCTGCGCAGCAGATCCGTCGGCCGGGCCTGCACCGTGCAGGGGTCGAACCCGCCCGCGCCGAGCAGTCCGTACGGGACCGCCTCCGCGGACTTGAGCGCGCCGCGGGGGTCGGGCGCGTCGGCGGCGGCGAGCAGCTTGCGCACCTCGCGGCCGTCGGAGCGGCGCAGGTTCTCCAGCTCCAGGAGCGCGTACGCCGCCCGCGCCGGGGCGTCGAGCCCGGCCAGCGCCCGGTCCAGCGCCGCCTCGTCCGTCCCGCCGGCCTTCGGGTGCAGCCGCAGGCCCCAGACGTGCGGCGGCAGGACGCCCGTCGCCGTCTTCCGCAGCCAGCCGCGCGCACCCTCCTCCTGCTCGAAGGCCAGCGCGGCGCAGAGCACTTCCTGCCGCATCAGCGCGTAGGACCGGTCCACCGGGCCGCGCGGCCCCGGGACGCTCAGGGACGCGGGGTCGGGCTCGCTCGCGGATCTCGGCAGGGTGCGCTGCACCAGGGAGTGCGCGGTCATGACCCGGCGGTGCCTGCCGAGCCCCGCGGGCAGGATCAGATACGCCAGCCGGACCAGGTGCGGGTAGTTCTCGACGAGCGCGGCCTCGGCCTCCTCGACGTCCACGATCACGGGAGTGCCGCGCCGGGTCCGGGAGGCGGTCGCTTGTTGAGAAGTCACGTTCCGTTGAACGAGTGAACCCCCGGTTGGTCACCCCCGCGTGCTCCGGGCGAACCCCGCGCGACAGGGAAACCCCTTTCCCCGCAAGCGATCTGACGGTGCGTGGGATCGGGTTGCGGGCGGACGGCCGAACACGGTGTCCGTATCCCGCCGGACCGGGCGGCCCGTCGCGGCGAGGCTGGGGGCATGACCACGGCATACACGGTGCACCCGACGTACAGCTCCCCCTTCTTCTCCGTTCGCGCCATCGACCCGGCCGTCCTGGAGCGGCTGCGCCGCACCGACGACGCGGGGCTGACGCCCGAGCCCGCGGTGGACGGCGAGGGCGGCGCCCCGCTGCGCTGCTGCCTGCGCCGCAGCGCTCCCGGTGAACGCGTCGCCCTGGTCGCGTACGCCCCGTTGCGCCGCTGGGCGGCCGCGACCGGCGCGCGGCCCGGCCCGTACGACGAGACCGGCCCGGTCTTCGTCCACGCCCGTGCCGCGGACTGCCCCGGGCCGCCCGCGGGCACCGGGCACGCCCAGGCTCTCGGCCTCCACGGCGAACACCGGGTCCTGCGCTCGTACGACGGCAACGGCCGCATCCTGGGCGGCCGCCTGGTGCTGCTCAGCGCGGAGGAGGCCGCGGCCGGCGCCGCCGAGGCCGTGCTCGCCACCCGCTTCGCCGACCCGCGGGTCGCGCTGGTGCACGTACGGGCCGTGGAGTACGGCTGCTTCCTCTACGAGGCCGTGCGCGCGCGGTGAGGCCGTACGCGCCGAGGGCGCCCGTCGTGGTGACGGGCGCCCTCGGTGTGCGGGAGCGGTGGGTGCCGGACGGCAGCCGCTGGTCAGACGAGGTCGGCCTTCTCCAGGGCGGTGCAGCAGGTGTCGACCATGAGGCGGGTGACGGT
>NZ_JBIVLH010000020.1:0-176446 GCF_044751185.1 Streptomyces sp. NPDC088733 | reverse complement strand
CCCCCATCAACCGCCCACGCGCCGCCACCACCAGCACCGCATCCTCAACCGACCACACCCCCGCCACACACGCCGCCACCACCTCCCCCAACGAATGCCCACCCACCACACCCGCCCGCACCCCCCACGACTCCAACAACCGCACCAACGCCACCTCGAACGCAAACAACGCCCCCTGCGCCACATCCGTCCGATCCAACAACCCCCCACCAGAACCCACACCCGCGTCAGCGCCCCCACCGGTGCCACTGTCGGCGTCGCCGAAGACCACCGCCTTCAGATCCACCCCGCCATGAACCCCCCACACCCCGCACACCTCGTCGAACGCCTCCGCGAACACCGGAAACGCCTCGTACAACCCCCGCCCCATCCCCACCCGCTGCGCACCCTGACCGGTGAACACCAACCCCAACGAACCCCCCACCACAGACCCCGACACCACACCCGGAGCCTCAACACCCCCCGCCAACGCCTCCAGACCCGCCACCAACTCGCCCCGGTCCCCACCAAAAACCACCGCACGCCGCTCCAACCCCGCCCGCGACAACAGCGACCACCCCACATCCCCCAACCCCGCAGAACCCGCAACAAAATCCCGCAAACGCCCCGCCTGCCCCCGCAACCCACCCACCCCACGACCCGACACCACAAACGGCCACCCACCCACCGGCACCCCAACACCCACAACAGACACCGCGTCAGACTCGACGCGCCCGTTCTCGGAACCCGCGTTCATGCCCAGGTCAGTGCTCATGTCAGTCTCCGTACTCATGTCAAGATCGTTGTGAGGGTGAGGGCCGGATGCCGGCACCGGCGGCCCGGAAGGACGTCCGCGGCAGCGGACGGGAAGGCCGCGGGCCGATGAGCCGGCCGGGCCGTGGGCGGAGCCGATCGGGCGCCGCCGCAAGAACGCGGCCGGGGGAACAGTCCCCTGTCGAGCCGCGGTCCGGGACGTGTCGTTACGGGGCCGGAGCCGGTGCCCCGACGGGCAGTCCGCCATCGCTCGGAGCCTCGGGTGCTTCTTCGAGGATGACGTGGGCGTTGGTGCCGCTGATCCCGAAGGACGACACACCTGCCCGGCGCGGACGCCCCTCCACCTCCCACGCACGGGCCCGCGTCAGCAGCTCCACCGCACCAGCCGACCAGTCCACCTGCGGCGACGGCTCATCCACATGCAACGTCACCGGCAACGTCCGATGGCGCATCGCCATCACCATCTTGATCACACCCGCCACACCCGCGGCCGCCTGCGCATGCCCCAGATTCGACTTCACCGAACCCAGGAACAACGGACGCCCACCCGACCGCTGACCGTAGGTCGCCAGCAACGCCTGCGCCTCGATCGGATCACCCAACCGCGTCCCCGTACCATGCCCGTCGACGACATCCACGTCCCCCACACCCAGACCCGCCGCCGCCAGCGCGTCCAGAATCAACCGCTGCTGCGAAGGACCGTTCGGCGCCGTCAGACCATTGCTCGCCCCGTCCTGATTCACCGCACTGCCCCGCACCACAGCCCACACCTCATGCCCCAGCCGCCGAGCGTCCGACAACCGCTCCACCACCAGAACCCCCACCCCCTCCGCGAACCCCGTACCGTCCGCCCCCGCCGCGAACGACCGGCACCGCCCGTCCACCGACAGACCACGCTGCCGCGCGAACGACGTGAAGATGCCGGGGTTGCCCATGACCGTCACCCCGCCAGCGAGCGCCAGCGAGCACTCCCCGCGCCGCAGCGACTGCACCGCCAGGTGCAGCGCCACCAGCGAACCCGAGCAGGCGGTGTCCACGGTGAGGGACGGACCCTCAAGACCCAGGACGTAGGAGACCCGGCCGGAGATGACACTGGGGGTGTTGCCGGTCATCAGATAGGCGTCGAGGCCGTTCGGCGCCTCGTGCACCCGGGTGCCGTACTCGTGCACCTCCGCACCCACGAACACGCTGGTCCTGCTGGACCGCAGCGCCGTCGGGTCGATCCCGGCGTGCTCCAGCGCCTCCCAGGCCGTTTCCAGGATGTGGCGCTGCTGGGGGTCCATGGCCGTGGCCTCGCGCGGGCTGATCCCGAAGAAGTCGGCATCGAAGCCGCCCGCGTCGGCCAGGAAGCCGCCCTTGCGGATGTAGGTCGTACCGGGCTTGTCGGGGTCCTTGTCGAAGAGGGAGGACAGGTCCCACCCGCGGTCGGCCGGAAAGTCGGAGAGCACCTCGCCGCCCTCCGCGACCAGGCGGAACAGGTCGTCGGGTGAGCCGATTCCACCGGGGTAACGGCAGCCCATGCCCACGATCACCACGGGGTCGCCGTCCGTCGCCGCCTCCTGCCGGACCGGGGCGGGGGCCTCGGGGTCGGCGCCGGCCAGCTGATCGGTCAGGTAGCGGGCGAGCTGGGCCGGACTGGCGTGGTCGAAGACGACCGTCACCGGCAGCTCGATGCCGACCGCGGCACTGAGCCGGGACTGGAGGTCGACCGCGGCCAGCGAGTCGAAGCCGAGTTCCAGGAAGGCGCGTTCGGAGTCCACCGCCTCAGCGGCTGTGGGCCCGACGTCGTTCAGAACGGCCAGCGCCTGGGCGCGCACCAGTTCCAGCAGCAGGCCGTAGCGCGCCCCGGCCGGCAGGCCGGCCAGTCTGGCCTCCCAGGCTTCGCGGCGGGCCGCTCTCTCGTCGCCCCCGTCGGCGTGGGCGGAGGCGACGCTCTGCGTGCTACTCATCGAACGAACTCCATGGTGCGAGCGGTGGTTGGTGCGGGGCACGATGTGCCCGGTGGTATCCGCCCCGCAACGGCCGCCGGTTCACGACCGCGAGCGGTCCCGGGGCGGAACCCGTTCAGTCCAGGTTTCTCGGGCGCACGTCGACGCGGATGTGCTCGATCCGGGACGCCGTGGCGACGGCACCCCCGCGCAGCGTGACCTCCGCCGGCGCGGGCCGCCCGAGGAACATGAGCAGGCTCGCGGTGAGGCCGTACGCACCCACGTTGGGGAGGGTGACCAGGTCGTCGGCGCACAGCTGCGGCAGTCCGAGCTCCCGGCCGAGGATGTCGCCGGGGGTGCACAGCGGCCCGACGAGGCTCGCGGTGGCGGACGGCCGTTCCGGTTCAGCGGTGGCGCCGGTGTCCTCCGCGGGCCGGGCCGAGGTTGGCAGGAGCCGGCCGAGGCCGGACATGCCCCCGAGGGTGTTGATCCCGGCGTCCAGGACGTGGAAGGTCTTCCCCCGGCTCACCTTGGTGTTGACGACCCGGGTCAGCAGGGAGCCGCTGTCGCCGACCAGGTAGCGGCCGGACTCACAAGCGATCTCGAGACCACCGGTGCGCCAGCGCGGGAAGTGCTCGTCCAGGGCTGATTCCAGCGCGGCCCGCAGCCTTGTGTAGCGGGGCCGCTGTCCCGGCGCGGCGTACGGAGAGGCGAAGCCGCCGCCGAGGTCGAGCAGGCTCAGCCGGATGCCGAGCCGGCGCTCGACGTCGGCGGCCACGGTGATGCTGTTGGTGAACTCGGCGATGAGGTCGTCCTCCTCCCGCGCGTTGCTCAGCGGGAAGAAGTGCGCACCGACGATCCGGGTTCCGGGGACGTCCAGGATCCCGGGTGCCGGGGCGTCGAGGAGTTCGCTGTCGAAGCCGAACTGGGACGGGGTGCCGGTCATCCGGATGCTGGTCGACGCGGTGGCACTCGCGCTGTTGACGCGGATGAGGCAGTCGGCGACGGCTCCGCCGGCGAGCGCGGCCGCGCCGATCCGCCGCAGGTCGCCCGGCGACTCGGCGGAGAAGAGCCGTACGCCGTCGGCGACGGCCTGCGCCAGTTCGCCGGCGGTCTTGCCGGGCCCGGTGTAGAGGCAGTCGGCGGCGGGGAACCCCGCCGCGAGGGCGGCGGCCAGTTCTCCGGAGGAGCTGATCTCGGCGCGGCAGGTACCGGGGACGTTCTCGCGCACGGCCTCCGCGACCCGGGGATGGGGGTTGGCCTTGAGCGCGTAGAACAGCGAGAACCTTTCGGGAAGCGCCGCGGTCAGGTCGTGGCAGGCGTCGGCGACCCGGTCGAGGTCGTAGACGTACAGGGGTGTGCCGTAGCGCGCCGCCAGTTCTTCGCGATTCACCGGGTCTCTCCGTCGATCATTGCGGCCAGCGCCTTGCGGTCGCTCTTGCCGTGGGGTGTCAGGGGCAGTTCTGCCAGGGTCCGGCAGTGGGCGGGCACCTTGGCGGGCTCCAGGCGCCGCGCGAGTTCCCGAAGGACCGTGTGGGGATCGAGTTCGCTCGCCACCACGATCGCCAGGTCGCGGCGGTCGGTGGGGGCGAGGACGACACAGGCCCGCACACCGGGTATGTCGGCGGCGGCGGCCTCGATCTCGACGACGCTCATCCGTGTCCCGCGCCGTTTGAACAGGTCGTCGCGGCGGCCCTCGAAGTAGAGGAAGCCGTCCTCGTCGAGCCGTCCGAAGTCGCCGGTGTGCAGCCGGAGACCGCCGGCGCCGTCGGGCCGGAAGGTCACGGCGGAGCGCTCGGGGTCCCGCCAGTACCCGGGCATGACGTGCGGTCCGGCGGCGACGATCTCGCCGGTCTCCCCGGCCGGCACCGGGCGGCCCTCGCCGTCCACGATCAGGACGCTGGTGCCGGGCAGCGCGAGGCCGACCGATCCGGGGCGTTCGTCGTCACGGTCGACGGGCATGACGGTCAGCCGCTTGCATTCGGTCTGCCCGTACTGGCGCACGACGCGAGCACCGGGGAAAGCGCGGCGCAGGCCGTCGATGGTCGCCTGCGGCAGGGCCGCTCCGGTGCTGGTGAACATCCGCACGCCCGGTACGGGTTCGGCCTCCCGGGCGGCCAGCTTGACCAGCATCGCGGCGAGCGACGGGACAACCGGCACGACGGTGGCCGCGGTCTCCCGGATCCTGCGCATCAGGACCAGGTCCGACGTACCGTCACCGACCAGCACCAGGTGGGAGCGGCCCAGGGTGCTCAGCAGGACCTTGTACAGCCCGACGTCCCAGGACATCGGGAACCGGCTGAGCACGACGTCGTCGGGGCGGTAGCCGAGGACCTGCTGGATCGCCGAGGCCGCGAAAACGACCTGGGCGTGCGGGCAGGCGACCGCCTTGGGCGTGGAGGTGCTGCCGGAGGTGTACAGCAGGACGGCGAGTGCGGTGGGGGCGACGGCCGCTCCCGGGAGCCGTTCGCCGTCGGGCAGGTCCGCCCGTCGCTCGACGTCGGCCCAGACGTCCTCGATGCTGTGCACCGGGGCCGGGGTCAGGCCGCCGAGCCCGCTCGCGGCCGCGGCCTCGGCCTCGGCCACCAGCAGCGCGGGTTCCGCGTCCGCCAGCAGCGGCCGCAGCTGGAACCCCCGGGTCTCGGGGTTGAGCGGAACGAAGACCGCTCCGGCGCGGGACGTTCCGAAGAGCAGCACGGCGAGCCGGGCCGAGGTGGGCAGGCGTACCGCGACACGGTCTCCCGGACGAACGCCCTGAGCAAGCAGCCACTGCGCGAACGCGTGGCTGAGCCGGGCGAGACGGCGGTAGGTCCAGTGGTCCGCGCCGTCGCTGACCGCGGGGGCTTCGGGGGCCTCGCGCGCGGCGGCGTCGAGCAGCCCGTGCACGAGCGAAGGCCCCGAGGCGGCAGCCCCGTGCGCGCCATCGCCCTGGAGGTTGTGGGTACTGGACGGCATCACGGTTCCTTGTGGTTCGCCGGGAAGGACCCGGCGTCCGGCACCGTGGGGGTCCGGTCGCCGGGGTCCGCGCCGGGCCCGGAAATGGGAGCGGGGTCCGCCGCCGGGAGGCCGACCAGGCGTTCTGCTCTGCTGATCAGCGCAGCCCGGTCGATCTTCCGGTTGGTGTTCAGCGGCATCTCCGCCAGGTGCTGGAAACGCCGCGGCACCAGTTCGACGGGGACGGTGCGCAGGAGGTGGCGGGCGAGGGTGGCGACCGGAAGCGGCGCGCCGGTGTGGAAGGTGACGAGTTCGTCCGTCCCGGCGGACCTGACGCCCACCGTCAGGGTTTCGTCGACACCGTCGCAGTCCGCAAGGGCATGGTCGATCTCCGCGGGTTCGACCCGCCATCCGCGTACCTGCACCTGGGCGTCCCCGCGGCCGAGGCAGACGAGTTCACCGCCCTCGACCCGCCGTACCCGGTCGCCTGTGCGGTACCAGGTACGTCCGTCCCTGACCAGGAAACGACCGCGGTCCTGCTCCGGGTCGAGGTAGCCGGTGACGGTCTGGGGACCGGTGACGCACAGTTCACCCTCGTCGGCTACGGGCTCGCCGTCGGCGTCGAGCAGCAGATGCTCGTGGCCGTCGTGGACGGCGCCGATGGGCAGGACCCCGTTGACGGACAGTGCGGGCGACCGGTCCTGCTGATAGCGGTGCGCCGAGATGCTGATGGTCAGTTCGGTCGGGCCGTACAGGTTCTCCACCGCCGAGGCGGGGGCCGCCCGCTGCCAGTCGGCGGCGTCGCGCCGGCGGAATGCCTCTCCGATGAACAGGCTCCAGCGCAGACCGGGCAGTGCGTCCGGGGTCAGGCCTCCGGCGCGGCGCACGACGGCGATGGCGGCCGGGGTGGAGAACCACACGGACAGGCTGTTCCGGGCGGCGAACCCCGGCAGGTCGTGGTATGCGCGCTCCGGGACGCCCAGCAGGGTGCCGCCCGCCCCCCAGGCGCAGAACAGGTCGAACATGGCGCAGTCGAAACCGAGGTCGAACGTCTGGGAGAAGACGTCGTCCGGTGCGAAGTCGTACCGGGCGTCCAGGGTGCGGAAGTAGTGCGCGGTGTTGCCGTGGGTGACCGGCACCGCCTTGGGAGTACCGGTCGATCCCGAGGTGAACAGGATGTAGGCGCGGTCCTGCGGGCTCACGGCGCGCGGCCGGTCCAGCGCCGACCCCGGGTTCGGCCGGACGGCCGGGCCGGCCGCGGGTCCGGCGCCGCCGGAAGCCTCGGCGGCGAGCACCGGCAGGCGCGGCCGGTCGGGCAGCGCCTGGAGCAGGGCGGGCAGCACGGCGTCGCCGAGCGCGTCGGTGACAAGGGCCGTGACCCCCGCGGCGGTGACCATCCGGCGCAGTCGCTCGGGCGGGAAGGCGGGGTTGAGCGGGACCACGGGGGCGCCCGCGTAGAGTCCGGCGAGGACCGCGGTCCAGCCGGTGATTCCTCCGGCGGTCAGGATGCCCAGGGTCAGCGGCCGCCGCGGCGTCGCGTCGAGCAGCGCCCCGGCCCAGGCCAGGGCACGTCCGTGCAGTTCGGCATAGCGCACGCGCTGTTCCTCGTACCGGGCCGCCGTTCCTTCCGGGTTCCGGTCCAGGCCGCGCAGGAACCGGCCGTGCAGTGCGTCGCTGAAGTCGGCCTGATCGGTGGCCATGTCACGCCGACCGAGGTCGGAGGCCGTCGATGACGGCCCACAGCGCGGCCGGGGTGTGGAAGGTCGCGGGGGTGAGGTTGTCGTCCCGGAAATGCACGCCGTAGGCGGTCTCCAGGTCGGACAGCAACTCGACGGTGCCCATCGAGTCCAGGCCGAGTTCGCGCAGGGGAAGATCCTCGGCGAGCGGCTCCTGCGCGCCGAGGAACGGCAGGTGGCCGCGGAGGATGTCCTCGAACTGCTGGTTCCACACGGTCATCGGGTTCCTTCCGGGGTCGGTTGCGGTCGGCTCTCGCCGTCCGGGGCCATGCGGGCGGCGGCACGCCGCGCCGCGGGGAGCAGGGCGAACTGCGGGCTGACGGAGGTGACCTCGAACGCGCGCCGGGTCGCGGCGACCCGGCCGAAGAGGTTGTCGGGGCCCGCCACCACGACGTCGCCCACTGCGAGTTCCCGCAGGGTTCCGATGACCAGGGGCCAGCGGAGCGGACGGACGAAGCAGTCCAGGAGCAGGGTGCGGACGTCGTCCGCGCGGTCGACGAGCCGGCCGTCGTGGTCGGCCACGATCGGCACGGCCGGATCGGTGAAGGGCAGGGAGTCCAGGAACAGCCGCGCCCTCTCCCGCAGTGGGCCGAACACGCTGGAGTGCATGGGCGGCCGCATCGTGTACAGGGGCAGTCCGCCGACCGCGCGCAGGCGTCGCTGCAGGTCGTCGAGGGCGCGTTCGCGCAGGGTCACCATGAAGAAGTCGTCGTCGAGGTAGCAGGAGATCTCGTACCACTCGCCGGCTGCGTCCATCTCCGCGAGGATCTCGTCCAGCCGGTCGGCGGGAGTGCGGATGAAGGAGTGGGTGACCACGTCCTGGTGGTCGGTGCGGAAGTACTCCTCGGTGATGCGGGCGAGTTCCGCGGTCATCAGGACCGCGTCCGGGAAGGACAGGCTGCCCGTCCAGGCGGCGGCGGACTTCCCGCCGAAGCTCGGTCCCGCGCAGTACGCGGGGTCGGTTCCCAGCTCGTGCTGCGACCAGCGGGCCAGGGCGACGCAGTTGACCATGAAGGCGACTTGGGCGTCGACGCAGTAGGGGTCCTCGGAGGCGCTGAACCGGTCGGCCACACTGTGGCCGAGCACGTCGTCCGCGACCGCGGCGAGTTCACGTGCGTGCGGGTTGCTCAGCATGAAGCGGGCCACGTCGGCGTAGCGGACCGGTCCCATGCCCGGGAAGACCACGGCGCTGGGCCCCGTCGCGGGCTGTGGGCGGTTCACCGGGTCCCGCCGGTGCCCTGGTGGCGGCGCGGGCGCCGCTTTGAGCGGACGCAGTCCCGGACAGGGGGGACGGCAGACAACATGGGTTTCCCATCGGCGGATCAGAGCCGGGTGGCCCGCGGCGCCGGGGCCCGGATTCCTCACGGTGCACCGCGCGGTCGGAGGCCGGCGTGGTCGGACAGGACGACCCTAGGACGGTGAAAACGGACCCGGACCCCTAGGAGAGCCCCTAACGCCCCCTGAGGCCGCTGGCTCTCCTGCCGTCCGGCGGACCGGCTTGGGGTACGTTCGGGAATTCGGGACGCGAAGCGGCCGACGTGGGCCGATCCGGCCGCGCGGCCCGGCCGGAGCGGCCTGTCCGGGCCGGTGTCAGGTTCCGGAATCCATCAACGCTGCGGGAGAACCGACGTGTCAGGACCAGTCATGGACAACGACCTGTGGATCAGGAGGTTCCAACCCGCCACGCCCGGCACTGTGCCCCTGGTGTGCTTCCCCTTCGCCGGCGGCTCGGCCGGCTACTTCCGTCCGCTGCCGGCGCTGCTCGGACCTGGTGTCGATGTGCTGGCCGTGCAGTATCCGGGACGTCAGGACCGCCGGAACGAACCGGTGGTGGACGACATCCCGCGGCTGGCGGAACTGATCTGCGATGCGCTGGCGCCCATGGCGGACCGGCCGTACGCGTTCTTCGGGCACAGTATGGGCGCCCTCGTCGCCTTCGAGGTGGTGCGGTGCCTCGCGCTGCGCGGCCGCCGCGGGCCGGCCGTCCTGTTCGTCTCCGGCCGGCGGGCGCCCTCGGTGGTACGCGACGACCGGGTGCACCTGAAGTCCGACGCCGACTTGGTGACGGAGCTGCGGTCGCTCGGGGGAACGGACGCCGCCATCCTCGCGGACGACGAATTGGTGCAGATGATCCTTCCCGCGATCCGGGGCGACTACCGCGCCGTCGAGACCTATCGGGCACCGGTCCCGCCGGCCGTCCTGGACGTCCCGATCGCGGCCCTGATCGGCGACCAGGACCCGAGGGTCTCCGTCGAGGAGGTCTCGGCCTGGAGCGACCACACCTCGGCCGGCTTCTCGCTGAAGATCTTCCCCGGTGGCCACTTCTATCTGGGCGAGGCCGCCGCCGATGTCGCGGCGGAGATCACCGCCACGCTGTCCGCCCATGTCTGACGGGCCGCAGCTGCTCGCGGTGAGCGACCTGCACGTGGGATACCGGGAGAACCGCTCGATGGTCGAGGGGTTCCGGCCCGGGACGGACGGCGACTGGCTCATCGTGGCGGGAGACGTCGGCGAGTACGCCGCGGACGTGGAGTGGGCGCTGTCCACCCTCGCGGAGAACTTCTCACGGGTGATCTGGCTGCCGGGCAACCACGAGCTGTGGACGCCCAAGGACGATCCGGTGCAACTGCGCGGCGTGGCCCGCTACGAGTACCTGGTGGCCATGTGCCGCCGACTGGGCGTCCTCACCCCCGAGGACCCCTACCCGGTCTGGCAGGCGCCGGACGGACCGGTGACGGTCGCACCACTGTTCCTCCTGTACGACTACACCTTCACCCCGCCGGGTCTGACCGGCAAGGAGCAGGCCCTGGAACAGGCGTACGCGGCCGGTGTCGTCTGCTCCGACGAGTTCCTGCTGCACCCGGACCCGCTGCCGAGCCGCGAAGCGTGGTCGCAGGCGCGGGTCACCGCGACGGAGGCCCGCCTGGCCGCTCTCCCGCCGGGGACCAGGACCGTTCTCGCCAACCATTTTCCGCTGACCCGTGATCCCACCCTGGTCCTGCGCTACCCCGAGTTCGCCCTGTGGTGCGGCACGGAGCGCACCGCGCGCTGGCACGTCCGCTTCGGCGCGGTCGAGGTCGTCTACGGCCACCTGCACATCCCCAGGACACTCTGGATCGACGGAGTGCGGTTCACCGAGGTCTCGGTCGGCTATCCCCGTGAGTGGCAGCGCCACGGCGGTCCGCCGCCCGTACCGCGCCGCGTGCTCTCCGGCACCGGACAAGGGGCGGCCAGGTGATCGCGGCGGTGCTGCCGGCCGGCGCGGTGTCCGCCGAGGCGTTCAGCGACGTTCCGGGCGGCGTGGCGGCTCTCTTCCCTGCCGAACGGCAGCTGGTGGACGGTTCCGTCGCAGGCCGGCAGGCGGAGTTCGGCACCGGACGCGCCTGCGCCCGCCGTGCCCTGGCCGCGCTGGGCGAGCCGCCGGCCCCCATCCTGCGTGACCGGTTCGGCGCACCTGGCTGGCCGGCGGGCGTCGTCGGCAGCATCACCCACTGCGACGGCTTCCGGGCGGCAGCGGTCGCCCGTGCCGAGGTGATCGCCTCCCTGGGCATCGACGCGGAGCCCGACGCGGCGGTGCCCGACGGCGTCCTGGAGGCGATCACCGCCACACCGGCCGAGCGGGAGCTGATCACGGCCCTGCAGGCCGATCTCCCGGAAGTCAGCTGGGACCGGCTGCTGTTCAGCGCCAAGGAAGCGGTGTACAAGACCTGGTACCCGTTCGCCCTTCGCATGATCGACTTCTCCGAGGCCGAGATCCTCCCCTTCGCGGACACCGCCCGCAGCGGGGGCTTCACCGCGCGGCTGCTCTCCCCCGGCCCGCTGGTCGGCGCCACCCGGCATGACGTCCTGCACGGCCGGTGGGTCGCCCGGGACGGCTTGCTGGTCTGCGCCACGGCGCTGCGGGCCGACGGGACTCCCCCGTACCCGGGTCACCGGCACCCAGGCGGAGCCGCGGTCCGAAGTCCCCGAACTCCGCACCCACGCGACTGACATCACACCGCCGTCTCAGGGCTGCCACCAGCCAGAACAGCACCCGAAACCGCTCCGACGCCACTCAAAACCAGCTTTAACCCGCCCCATACGCCGATCCGGCGCTTTCGCCATGATCGGGCTGTTAGCTTTTTCGCGGGATCGACCGGGGGATACGTTCGAGGAGCAACCCGATGACTGCTGGGCCGCAACTGGTGGAGCGCGACGAGGAGACTCGTACGCTGTCGCACGTCCTGGCCGAAGCGAGAAGGGGCTCGGGAGCCGCCGGACTCGTCCTCGGAGCGGCAGGCAGCGGAAAATCGGCTCTCGTCCACGCGCTGTGCGAAGAAGCCTCGGCAACGGGCTTCACCGTGCTGAAGGCGGTGGCGTCGGAGGCCGAGCAGGGCAACGCACTCGGCGTCGCCGACCAGTTGTTCCGGTACTGCCCCACCGTCGGCGCCGAGCTGCGCCGGCAGACCGCGCTGCTGACCGCGCACGACTCCGACTCGCATCCGGCCGTGCCCGTCCTGCAGCAGATCACCCAGGACCTCCTCGACCGCACGCCCGCGCAACCGCTGCTGATCTGCGTCGACGATGTCCACTTCGCCGACGAGCTGTCGGTCCGGTGGCTCGCCTTCCTGCTCCGGCGGCTGTCCGGGAGCGGGGTGGCGCTGATCCTCACCGAACAGACGACCGGTCAGCAGAGGAGCACCTCGCCCCTGGACACGGTCCTGCGCGCCACCGACTACCAGCGCGTTCTGCTCGCTCCACTGAGCGAAGCGGGAGTGGCGCGGCTGCTGGCATCGCGCGGACCCCGGGCGGCCCGGCTGGACCCCCGGCGGGTCCTGGCTCTCAGCGGCGGCAATCCTCTCCTGGTCCACGCCCTGGCCACCGACGCCCAGTTGGGCGACGACTCGCCGTCCGCGGACGGCGAGGCCGACGGCCCGGGCAGCGGATACGCCTACTCCGGGGCGGTCATGAGCTGCCTGCACCAGGCCGGACGTGACGCGACGGCCGTGGCCCGCGGCCGCGCGGTGCTGGGTGAGGACCTCGGCGACGACCTGCTCGCGGAAGTCCTGCGGCTCCCGGCCGACACCGTGCGGGGGGCCGTCCGCGACCTCGAGAACGCGGGCCTGCTGAGCAAGGGCCGCTTCCGCCACCCCGCGCTGCGGACCGCCGTCCTGCGGAGCCTGCGGGCAACAGACTCCGGGCAGCTCCACCAGCGTGCGGCCCAACTGCTCCACGGGCACGGCGCGGGCGACCGGCAGGTCGTCGACCACCTGCTGGCCGGTGACGCGCCGGACGACGGGTGGGGAGCGGCGTTCCTCTGCGAGGCCGCCCGCAAGGCCGCGCAGACGGGCGCCGGGGACTTCGCCCGGATCTGCGCCGAGCACGCGTACGACATGTCCGCCGACCGTGCCCAGCGGGGAACGGCGTTGACCCTCCTGGCCGGCATCGCGTGGCAGCTCCCGACAGCCGGTGGCGCAGGCCACTTCACCCGACTTGCCGAGGCGTTCGCCTCCGACCGGCTCGACGGCCAGGCGTCGGCCACAGCCGCGAAGTACCTCCTGCGGACGGGGTTGGCCGAGGCCGCGGGAAAGGGGCTCGCCGCCCTGCCGTCAACGGGATTCCCTGATCTGCACACGGCCGCGGAACTTCGAACCGTGCAGGCCCAACTGGCGCTGTCCTACCCGGGCATCCCCGGTACGGACCGGCTGTCAGCCGCCGCCGGCGGCGGTCACCAGGGGGGCCGCGGCCTGTCGCTGTCGGTCCGCGCGGACCCCACGGTGCAGGCCGCGGGACTGCTCACCCAGGTGCTGCGGGGGCGCGCCGACGCCTTCACGCTGCGCGGTGCGGAGCAGGTCCTCTACAGCACCAGGGTGACCCAGGACACGTGGGAGCAGGCGGACTTCGCGCTGCTGTCCCTGCTCTACAGCGAGCGGCTGGCGGAGACCGAACGCGGCATCCGGCACCTGCTGGACCAGGCCGCGACCGTCGGAGCCGAGGGGTGGCGGAGTCCGCTGCTCGCCCTGCGGGCCGAAGTCGCCTTGCGCACGGGCCGGTTGAGAGCCGCGGAACGCTACGCCCAGGAATCGCTCGCGCACTGCCCCACACAGGGACACGGCGTGACGGCGGCGATGGCCCTGGCCACGCTCGTGATGGCCCAGACCGCGCTCGGGTCCTTCGACGCGGCCGCGGACACCCTGAGCCGACCGGTACCGCCGGAGGTCTACCAGACCCGCTACGGGCTTCACTACGTGTACGCCCGCGGTGAGTACCGGCTGGCGACCCAGCACACGTCCGCGGCGCTGGAGGACTTCCTGATCTGCGGTGACCTGATGGCCGAGTGGGACATGGACCGGTCGAGCCTGGTGCCGTGGCGGACATCGGCCGCCAAGGCGCACCTGCGCGAGGGCCGCCAGCGGCGGGCCAAGGTCCTCATCGACACGGAACTTCGCCGGTCGGGTCCTGCGGCGTCCCGGGGACGCGGCGTGGCCCTGCGGGTCAGCGCGGGAACGACAGAACTCCGAAACCGGCCGAGCGTACTGCGGCAGGCCGTGGACGAACTGCAGCATGTGGACAATCCGGTGGAACTCGCCCAGGCACTGCTCGATCTCGGCCAGACCTTCCGCGGGCTGGGCGATCACAAACGATCCCGGGTGATGATGATCCGAGCCTCGCACCTGGCCCTGGAGTCCGGCGCGACGCCGATCACGCGAGCGCTGACAGACCTCGTCCCCGACCACGGCACGGCGCTCACCGCACGTTCCGGCGGGGTGACGTCGGTGCCCGACGTCCTCAGCGACGCCGAGCGGCGGGTGGCCTCACTCGCGGTCATGGGACACACCAACAGGGAGATAGCGAAAGACCTGTTCATCACCGTCAGCACCGTGGAACAGCATCTGACCCGGGTCTACCGGAAGTTGAACGTCTCCCGGCGCAGCGACCTGCCGGCCGCACTCATCGCCTACCGCGCCCCGGTGGCCCGGACCGCCTGACAGGGGCCCGGTCCGGACAAAGAGATCACCATCTCGTCGACGCCGCACTTCTGCCGCGTACGCGCGACCTTCGGCTCGAAGGGGTCGTTCCTGCCGATCGTTGCCAGGCCGTGGGGCGCCCAGAAGCGCACCAGGCAGATGGCACGTCGCTCGCATGCCTCACGAACCGTGAACATAAATTAGTAATACTTCTTGACATGGCAAGAACACAAGGTCACAGTCGTCGTCGTGGCGCCGCCGCCGCGATCCGGAGGACTCTCCGACGGGGCGGGGCGCCGATGATTCCCCCAACTCTCGGGAGACACAGTGACTTCGCATCGTGCAGGGATGGTGCGTGCCCGACGGGCCGCGGCGGCCCTGGGTGCCACCGCGCTCGTAGGGATGGCCGTGCCAGGGGCGCACGCCGCCGACCCGGCCGCTCCCGGCACCATCGACCAAGGCGCGCCGCGCTACTACAACAGCGGCCTTGCCCCGACGCCGTACATGGGCTGGAACACCTACTACGGCCTGGGCGCTCCGACGGAGAGCGAGGTGAAGTCCGTCGCCGACCACCTGGTCAGCAGCGGCCTCAGGGACGCCGGCTACAACATCGTCTGGCTGGACGGCGGTTGGCAGGCCGACACCCCCCGGGACAGTCAGGGACGGCTGACCCCCAACGCCACCCGTTTCCCCTCCGGGCTGCCGTCGCTCGTGACGTACCTTCACCAGCACGGGCTCAAGGCCGGCATCTACACCGACGCGGGCACCTACGACGGCGGCAAGAGCTGCGGGCTCGGCAGTCGCGGGTACTACGAGCAGGACGCGCAACAGTTCGCGGACTGGAAGTTCGACGCGGTCAAGGCCGACTTCCTGTGCGGGATCGGCGCGAAGCTCGACCCGGGCCCCGCGTTCAAGCAGTTCAGCGACGCCCTGGCCAAGACGGGGCGGCCCATGCTGCTGAACATCTGCAACCCGCTCACCGACGACTGGGGGCTCTCGCACACCCCGGCCCAGGACGCGCACAACACCTACACCTACGGCCCGACGACAGCGGACTCCTGGCGCACGGGCACCGACCTCGCCTTCGGTGATCCCTCCACCGGGGTGTGGCCCAACATCCTGCGCAGCGCCGACGCGAACGCCTGGCACCCCGAGGCGCAGGGCCCCGGCCACTACAACGACCCGGACTACCTGCTGCCCATGCGGAAGCTCGCGAACGGCTCGTACGAGCTGAACGAGGAGGAGTCGACCTCCCAGCTCGTGCTCTGGTCGGTCATGGGCGCCCCGCTGGTGATCGGCTCCGACCCGCGCACCCTTCCTCAGTCGATGATCGACACTCTACGCAACCCCGACATCCTCGCCGTCGACCAGGACCCCTTGGCCATTCAGGGCGTACGGGTGGCCACCGACTCCACTGGCGACGTCTACAGCAAGGTCCTCCAGGGCGCCGGCAAGCGCGCGGTCGTCCTGCTCAACCGCTCGAATTCCCCGGCCCAGCGCACGGTCACCTTCGCCGACGCCGGGCTGACCGGGAGCATCAGCGTCCGCGACCTGCGCGCTCGCCAGGACCGGGGGACGTACACCGGGTCGTACACCGTCACGGTCCCCGCCCACGGCACCGCCTTCTTCAAGCTGTCCGGCACGGACGCCGCCCCCGGTGTCCCGCTGGGCGCGAGCTCCTCGGCCAGCCCGGCGATCGTGGCCAATGGGACCACCCTCACCGCGTTCACCCGTGACGCGAACGGCGCTCTGATCCAGCGCACAGGCAGCGACGGATCGTGGACGGGCGCCTCGGTGAACCTGGGCGGCCCCGTCGCGGGTGCGATCCTCGGCCAGCCGGCCGCGTACGGCTCGGCCGGCGGCCGGATCGACGTGTTCGTACGAGGCACGGACGACGCCACGTATCTCAGGACCTTCAGCGGCGGCACCAGCGGGACGTGGGGGGCCTGGCAGAGCATCGGCGGACAGATCACGGACGCCCCCGGCGTCGCCTTCCGGGGCCCGGGCGACTGGACGATCTTCGCGCGCGGCGCCGACGGCCTCATCTGGCAGACCGGTCCGGCCGGGGCGTGGAGCTCGGTGGGCGCGCCCGGTGGCGCCGCGACATACGGGCGGCCCTCGGCCGTCACGGACTCGGCGGGCCGCACCCACGTCGCCGTTCGGACGGCCGACGATTCGATCTGGGAGCGCGTGCGTTCGGCCTCCGGAACCTGGTCGGACTGGACCTCGCTCGGCGGTACGGTCAGCGGCAGCCCGACGTTGGTGGCCGCGGGCAGCAGCGTCTACCTCTTCGCCAGGGCTGCCGACTACACCCTCTGGCAGCGCAACTACTCCGCCGGCGGAAAAGGCGCCTGGGGTGGCTGGTTCTCCCGCCCGCCGTTCGTGAGCGGGGTGTTCGACGGGTCGCTCGGCGGGGCCGCGGCACCCGACAACACCGTGCTGATCGCCTACCGCGGGGTCAACGGAGCCGTTTACCAGAGCCGACTGTGATCAATCCGGCGGCCTGATCAGTCGGGCCGCCGGAGCACCACAGGGGGCGTGATCCGACAGTGCCGACGCAGGGTGAGTCCCTGGACGCGACGGCACTCGCGGCCGGGCCGACCCGACGGGGGGTCCTGGTGATCGTCATGGGCGCCGGGTCGGTCGACGGCCTGGACGGACGCGTCGGCTCCCGGCCTGACCATCGGTCTGCTTGGCAGTAGCACTGCCCGTGACCGGAAACATGTCACCGGGCTGGAGAGCGGTGCGGGCCATGGTCCAGCGTTTGCGGCCAGCGCCGGTGGGGTCCAGGCTCATGACGGCCGTGCAGACGCATTTCAGCGCGGCGGCTTCGTTCGGGCTCTGACGGGCAGCACGCTCCCGCTCCTCCAACAGTCCCGTCACCGACGGCATCCGGCACTCCACCCGAAGAGACGACACGACACGCCATCCCTCCCGCCGGGGCACCGATCTCATGCCTGCACAGCGGAGACGCAGCTACCGCCTTCGGAAAGACAACGCCTTCTTACTGATCTTGGGGTCACCCACCGGGCAGTCGGCGGCGAGCGTACTGCCAGTCCTGGGCACCCCACGCGGAGGTGTGCGTGGGATCTACGACGTCACTGGGTTATTGCTCAAGTGCACTGTTTCCCAGCGCGGTTGCCATCGCAACGCCCGGCCGTACAGACTGCCGTCCATGCCAGACAGCAACCGCATTTTGCTCCTGCATTTCGATATCGAAGAGGGGCGGGTGGTCATCGCACGGAACAACCCGGACGACGCGCGCCATGTGGTCGTGATGGTTCCCGGCGTCAGTATGGGGGCTCAGGCCATGGACCGACAGCTGAAGCGAGCGGAGGAGCTGTTCCGCAAGTTCGCGTCGGGACCGGACGACGACACACTTTCCGTCATCACCTGGGCCGACTATGTGGTACCCCGGTCGCCCCAGGAGGCCCGGGACGCGGCGTCCGCCGCCACCGGTGCCCCACGGCTCGCGAGGTTCCTCGCGGGGCTGCCCGTGACGGCGGAGGGCTATGGACGTTGGCGTGCTCCCGCGAGGGTCACCGTGATTGCCCACGGCTACGGCGGGCTCGTCGCGGGTCTCGCGGCGCGGGAGCACGACCTGGACGCCGCTGCGCTGGTGTTTCTCGGCTGCGCGGCGGCCGGTGTCGAGACGGTGCGCGCTCTGCGCTACAAAGGCCCGGTCTACGCCACATCACCCGATGTCAACGGCGACGGAACCCCCGTCGGCGTGCACGGACCGCGGCCCGACAGCCCCGGGTTCGGGGCGTCGGTCCTGCGATCCGGCCCACTGTCGTTCCAGGGTGATCCAGTGATCCGGTACCTGCCGGAGCTGCGCCGGATCATCCTGGGTGAGGCCTGAGCGTGATCAGGCGCCGAAGTGCAGGTGCGATGCCCACAAGGACGGAGTGCCAGGGTAGTTGTCCCGCTGCGAGCGGACGGCCCGGTGCAGGGAACGCGCCGCGCGGCCGAGGTCGAGCTTCCCGGTGCGTGTGTCGCGAAGCCCCGTGTAGAAGTCGTCGGTGATCTCGACGGCAACTTCGTCGTCCACTTCCCACAACGTCCCGACAACCTGTGGGAAGCCCGCCGCCTGCAGTCCCCCGGCCAGGTGCATGCCCTCCCCCAGCAGGCGCTCGGCCGGGTTAAGGGCGGTGTGGCAGGCGGAGAGATAGGCGAGCTGTGCGCCGTCGAGGTTGACAGCGTTGAGATCGGCGACGGTCAGCGGGTTCTGTTCGTGGTCGTGCAACAGGAGCCGACTGGCCGTCGGGTCGTCGATGTCGTAGCTGCCATGGCACGCGAAGTGCGCGACGGCGCGGCCGGGGAGGTCCGTCAGAACCCGGTCACGGTCCGGCTCGGTCAGAACGAGGGGGACGGGCAGGATGTCCGCCAGCAACTCGGTCTCGTACGGGACGTTCCGCAGGTCCGGCAGGCCTGGGGTGGTAGGCATGGCGACGATCAGTGAAGTGTTCGCGGAGGTGCCAACCGCCGTCTGCCGCAGTCGCGCGTGACGCAGCGCCCGGATGGTGGGCGTGTAGGACGACACGACGCGGTCCATGACCGTATGGCCGCTCATGGGATCGTCGTGGTGGCCGGCGGCGTGCAGCGGCAGCAGGCTGAGGAATCCGCCAGGCGCCCACCACAGTCGAGGCCATGGCGTGCCGTCGGCAGGGGGGCCGTGGTAGCCGAGCTTGTCGAGGACCGGGCCGGTGATGTTGTCCCAGAGCCATTTCAGGACCGTGATGATGGTGTTCTGCGCCGCGACGCGGTCCGCGGCCGGGTCCTGGGCTTCCCGTAGCGCGACATGGAAGGCGTTGACCTGGTCGATCACCGTGCTCGCGGTGACGGCGGGCAGGTGCAGCGAGGTGACGCCCTCCCGTGTGAGCAGGAGGGCGTCGCCGCGGTACGCGACGTTGAAGCTGACGACCGGGCCCCGGTCGGCGACGGAAAGAAGTTCGGCGGCCGTGGGAGGCAGGGCGAAGGTGGCAAAGCCGTCCAGGCACCGGATCTCGCGAAGCGTCGCCGCCAGCTCCGCGGCTGCCCCGATGCGGTCGCCGTCGCCGGGCAGTGCCGGGTCGGCGTCCCGGTCAAGAACATCGCGCAGAGCTGTGAATCGGGCCGCCAGCCGAGGGTGGGTCTCCTGGAGCCCGGTCAGGTCCCCACGGGTGTCCAGGAGTTGGCCGAGCAGCACGGCGCGGCCTGCTTCCAGCAGCGACAGGGCGCGGCGCGCCCGCTCGGCCGGCGGCCTGGTCGGCTCGGCCAAGGACATGGCCGCAGCATCGTCGGCGAGTCCTCTCGCCGACTCGATGGCACCCTGCTGCTCGGCGCGGCGCATCCGACGCGGCGCCACCTCGGGCAGCAGCTGGACCGCGGTCTCCAGAAGGTCGGACGCGAGCGCCAGATCCTTGGGGCCCGGTGTCGCGGGAGTCGCGGCGGCCAAATGCGCGCCGACCTTGGCCCCGTGAACGCGTAGCCGTGGCGCCGCGGCAGGGGAGCGGACCAGCTCCGACAGGACACGAAGCGCCTCTGCGCGATCCTCTTCCCGGCTGGCTTCGCCGTCGGCGTCACTTCCGCGACGGTGGGTGATCCGGGTCAGCAGTACCTCCCCGAGAACCAAGAGCCAGTTCGGTCGGGAGAAGTCGGTGGCGGCGGCCTGGAGGGCTTGACGCGCGGCATCCACCGCCTCGTCGATGTCTGTCGTGTACGGGTGCAGTTCGAAGCGAGTCTCCAACACTTGGCAGAGGTTGCCGAACGCTTGTGCCCGATGTCCGTCGCCGCCCGACGCGATCTGTGTCGCGCGGCGGCCCAGCTCGATGGCCTCCTCGAGATCCGCGTCGTTCCGGTCCGCCAGGAACCGGTGTTTCAAGGTGTCGCTCAGAGAGGTCAGACAGACGGCGTTCTCCGGATCGAGCGCGAGGGCCTGCCGGCACGTTGTCACGGCTTCGTCGAGGTCCGCCCGATTGCCCGTCCGGTGGTACTGGAGCTTGAGCGCGTAGCTGAGCGAAGCCAGGTTCCTGGCGTGCTCCGTACCGTCGGCGCACGTCGTCGCGGCCGTTTCCCGCCGCGAGGCCACAATGGCGTCCACGTCAGCCTGCACGTAGTTCCATTCGAACCGTCGGGTCAGATAGGCCCCGAGCAGGCGCCGCACCTCGGTCTGCCCCGGCTCGTCATCGTCCTCCGGGGCCGTCCAGATCTCCGTGGCGCGTAGCTGGAGATGTCCACGAGGCCGGTTCGCCCGTGGCCGGGGTTCCGAGGCTGTCGCGGCAGCGGCACGCTGAACGAGGGTGATCGCTGCGTCCAGGTCGTCCACAGTCCCGACCCGCCGCGCCCGAGCGTCCAGCACGATCGCCATGCTGATCAGCAGCCCGGGCGCGGGTTCTGGCTGCGCCGTAACGGTGAAGCGTCGGGCGATGTCGGCCGCCTCGTCCAGGTCGGATCGGGCGCCGCCGACGTACTCGAAGCGGCTCTGCAGAGCGCAACTGAGGTCCGACTGGCAGGACATACGCTCCGCGTCGGTCGCCGCAGCAGCCAGGGCTCTGCGCAGGACGGAGATGGCGTCGTCCAGGTCCGCCGGGGTCTCGCGGTCATGGAAGCGGTTGAACAGCGCCTGAGCCAGCTGGGAGAGGCGTTCGGACAGGTCCGCGCTGTCGGCCGCAGTCGCCTCGGTGATCGACCGCCGAACGACGATCACCTCGTCGAGGTCCCGGGACGCACGGGAGAGCTGAAAACCCGCCCACAGCGCGCGATCGAGCTGGAGCAGGGCGGAGAGGTGGGCCCGGTCTCCCACCGCGGAGATCGCGACGGCGCGACGGGCAAGATCGATGGCCTCAATGAGGTCCGCGGCTTTCCCGGACGCCTCGTGGCGGAACCGCAACGCGGTACTCAGGCTGGTGAGCAGCGGCACGCTGCCGGGAACGGCATGGACGGCCTGCCGGTTGACCGCGACCAGGTCATCGATGTCCGCCGGATCGCCGGTGCGGGCGAAGCGGGCGGACAGAAATGCGGCGAGGCGTAAGTGGTCGTGGACGCGGGAGTCGTGCTCCACAGGCCTGATGTCGACGAGGCGGCGCGAGACCATGATGGCCTCGTCCAGATCGGCTTCGGACTCGGTCAGCTCGAATCTGCCGCGCAGCACGTCCGCGAGGTTCGACAGGTACATGGCCGCATCGGCGTGTCCTTCGCCGGCCAGCACGGCCCGACGCGCGGCGCCCAGCGCCTCGTCGAGATCCGCCGGCGAGCGGGTGAGCTCGAAGCTGGCATACAGCGCCCTGGCCAGGTTGTGCAGGATCGCGGCCAGGCTCGGGTCGCGCGGGTCAGCTGCTGCGACGGCTTGCCGGGCAGCTCGTGCCGCCTCGGCCGCGTCCTCCGGCCTGCTCTCGCGTGTGAAGCGCAAACTCAGCACTCCGCTCAGGTTTGTTGCCGCAACAGCCACCTTGCTGTCACCTGCCGCAACAGCGACGGCCCGGCGTGCGACGGCGATGGCTTCGTCCAGATCCGCCGCATCGTGAGTGCGCTCGTACCTCAGCTTGAGAGCGGCACCCAGGTTCGAGAGGTACATGCTCAGGTCCTTCTCGTCCGCGCCGAGTTGCACGGCCGCGGCGCCGACCGCCAGCGCCTGGTCCAGATCTGCTGGCGCATCGGTGCGCTGGGAGCGGGAAACCAGCGCCCCGCAGGTTATCGCGAGCCGCCGCGCCCGATGTGGATGCCCTCGCGGGGTGGCGTTCACCACGTGGATCCATTGATCGACCAGATCCGAGAGGAGCTGGGTGTCCGGGCCGAGCATCGCGTGGTTGAGCATCGCGGGAAGTCGCAACGAGGCCTGGTCGGCCAACGCGGGCAGCAACGGTTCGGGGAAGTCCACCAAGCCGAAGGCGATCGAGGCCGCGGACAGCAGGTCCCATGCCTCGTCAACCAGGGCCTGACGCTGTCCGGACGGCACGGCTTCGGCCTGATACCACTTCAGCCAGCCCAGCAGATGCCTGGCCGGGATGTCCAGGCGCTCTTCCTCGTCGAGGCTTTCCGCCAGGCTGTCGGCCATCGCAATCACACCGGGGGACCATGCCGGTGACGGATCACCGGTCGCTCGGATCCGCAGCACGAACTCCTCCAACAGCCCCAGCAGTTCATCGCGTCCCATCAGCCCTCCTCGCAGCACGGCCTCTCAGCGTACGATGACGGCGACCCAGAGCGCACGGGTCCACTGACGGCGACAATTCGGGAGAAGGCCAGTGGCACGCGGTGGTAGGCGGACGGCGGAAGAGATCGCCGACGGCATTGCACTCGTCTGCGAGAACGTCGAGGGTATCCGCGCCAAGCTGGAACGTGGCCCGGCAGACGACCTGCGGCAACTCGACGAACTGCTCACCGCCCTGCACGACGGCACGGATCCTGCCGACCTGCTCGAAACCGTTCATCGCGCGTTGCGGCGGGCACAGGACGCCATGGGCGTCTTCGGGCGCGTCCGTGACGCGTCGATGGTGACCGTGGCCGGGATTCCCATAGTGCCCGGCGAATCGGTCCTGCTCTGTCCGCGCGCCGAGCATCCGTGCGCCCGTTACGCCTGGCCCGGGCCGGAGAGTAGGCCCGTCTGCCACGTGACGGGCTCGTCCCTCCGGCGCACGACACTCACGACGTGACCGACCTTCTCGGCGGGTTCGGCACCGAACTCAGCAAGAACCTCGCCGACAAGTGGGTGAGCCTGCTGGCACTGCCCGGGGCCCTGTATCTCATGGTGTTCGCGGCCGGACGGGCCCTCGGTCACTCCCACGCACTGGATGTCCCGCTCCTGATCCGGCACATCACCGCCTGGGCCCACGATCCGGCGGTCACTACGGCGGGTGGCCAGGTTGTACTGCTCGCGGCCGTCTTCGCGGCGTCCGTGGCGACAGGTCTGTCGGCCCGCGCCGTGGGGGCGGCGATCGAACGGGTGGCACTGGCAACAAACTGGCGCTTGTGGCCGCGCTCGGCGCGTGCCCTCGCACGACGCCGGACCCGTCATCGCCGGAACCGGTGGGACGAGGCACACCGGGAATACAGCATCCGGTGGAAGGAGGCCGCGCGCGCACAGGCACTGAAGCGTCCCCACGACCCGGGGCCACGGCAAGCCGCGCTCCACACCAGGACGGCGATCTCTGCGGAACGCCCGGACCGGCCGACTTGGAGCGGTGACCGAATGCACGCTGTTGCCGTGCGGCTGCGGCGTGATCATCGCCTGGACCTGGCCCAGCTCTGGCCGCACATGTGGCTGATGCTTGGTGAGGAAGCGCGCAACGAGATCACCGCGGCACGTACCGCCATCGCCCGTGCCACCGAACTCGGCGCCTGGGCAGCGCTGTACGCACTGCTGGCGTTCGTATGGTGGCCCGCAGGCATCGTGGGCCTGTTGCTGGGAACGACCGCCTGTCGGCGCACTCGCAGCACGACGGATTGCTACGCCCAGCTTGTGGAAGCAGCCGTCCGCCTGAATATCCGCGAACTCGCGCAGCGCCTCGGAATCGACCACACCGAGCCGCTGTCCCCCGACGCCGGTGAACGGTTCAGTGAGCTGCTCGGCTCGGCACCACCGATCGTTCCTGATGCACGGTCGGAGTCCGGCTGATCGAATGGGGGAATCGGTCCGCTTGACGATGCCCCGGAAGAAGCTGGCCCTCTGGATGGGCCGCAAGATCGCGAACCACGTCGATCGTGGCAGCCGCCCGGCCCTCGCCGGACGGCCGGCCGGCCGACTGGGCAGCAAGCGGTCCGGCCCCACACGCCTGCTCTGATCATTTGGTGGACGCTGTGGATCGGCTCTGTCTGGGGCGGCTGGCTGTACACGTTCGTAGCCGAGTTCTTCTACCTCGAAGACTCCACCGACGTGGAGAATTACGCCGTGGGACCCACCCGGTAGACGCGTTCGGCGAAGTCGTCGAGCACGGTGTCGGCGTGTTTGCGGCCGTCGCCGCGGTACTCGTCGTCCGCCGGAGCACGCACTCCAGCGCACCCGCGCCACGGCCTTCTTCTCCCTTCAGGCGCATAGCGCGGCACGCCGGCGCCGGGCCGACACGCTTGCCGAGGAACGGCGGGCGGAACTCGACACACTCGGCATCCGCTCGTAACCACCACAGCACGAGGATGGGCTGGGCTGGGACCCCCACCGGGCAGGAGGTGGGACGGGGTGCCGGACTGGAGCCCCGCCGTCTGCCACGGGCCCAAATTGCCTTTCGCCGTGAGCGGCCGCGGACTACTGTTCGAGGGCGGCAAGTTACCCGTGAGGGGCTGAAACGTGGTCGGTCTTCCGAGCGCGCGTTGACGTCGTAGGCCGTGATCGGCCCGTCATCGCGTGCTGCTCTTGATGTTGCGGCACCGCGAGCCCTCCCCCGCCCGAACCCTCAGTGCATCTGTCGTGCGCTGGGCGTCGGGCCTCGTTGTCGGCAACCCAAGGGACCCCTGTGCCGTCCGCTTCCTCCGCTGTATCCGATTCCAGTCGGCCTGTTCCGTCAAGCCTGTGGCGGGACGGCGACTTCCGTAGGCTCTGGGTGGGTCAGACCGCCTCCCAACTCGGCGAACACGCAAGCCTGGTGGTCCTGCCGCTCTTCGCCGTCCTGACACTCAGCGCCGATGCCGGCCAGTTGGGCGTCCTGCGCGCGGTGGGACAGGCGCCGATCCTGTTGCTCTCGCTCTTCGTCGGCGCGTGGGTGGACAGGTGGCGGACCCGCACGGTGATGGTGCTGACGGATGCCGGCCGGACCCTGGCACTGGGCGCCGCCGCCGTGGCCGGCTTCCTCGGTTGGCTCGGCCTGCCCGCGCTGTTCGTGGTCGCCTTCGCCGTCGGGGCCCTTTCCGTGCTTTTCGACGTGGCATACCAGGCGTCACTCGTAGGGCTGGTGCAACGCGATCAGTTGCTGCGGGGCAACAGCGCGCTTGAGGGCAGCCGGTCCGCAGCCCAGATCGGCGGTCCCGCCCTCGGTGGCGCGTTGGTGTCACTGCTGTCGGCGCCGATCGCCGCGGCCTCCAGTGCGCTGTTCTTTGCGTTGTCGTTCCTGTCGATCCGACGGATCCGCCGGACCGAATCGATCCCGGAGCCCTCGAAGCGTCCCCCTCGGGTGTGGCGGCGGATTCATGAGGGCCTCCGTTTCGTGGTCGGCGAGACCTTGCTGCGGACCGTGTGCCTCGCCTCGGCTGCCTTCCAGTTCTCCTTCGCGGCCATGATGACCGTCTATCTGCTCTTCCTGCCGCGGGAACTGCACCTGTCGGGCACCGCTGTCGGCCTGGCGCTCGCGGCGACGGGGCCGGGCGCGCTCCTGGGCTCGATGCTCGCCGCGCGCCTGCCGAGTCGGTTCGGTCATGGCCCGGTGCTCGTGTCCGCGGCGGTACTCGGCGACGGTGCGTTCCTGTGTGTGCCCGCAATGCACGGCTCCTCCGCCATCACGGTTCTGGCGCTCCTCGCCGTCAGCTTCGTGTTCGGTACCGGCGGCCAGTTGGTGAATGTCACGATCATGGCCGTCCGGCAGGCCGTCACCCCGGACGGGATACAGGGCCGTGCGGCTGCGACCATCACGTTCACAGGCATGGGGCTGACCCCGCTCGGCTCGCTGCTCGGCGGTCTTCTCGCGGAGGAGTGGGGGCTGCGCACCAGCCTCCTGGTGACGGCCGCGGGCATGATGCTGTCTCCCATGCTGATGGCTATTTCCCCGCTCGCTCGCCTGGGACGGGCGCTCCCGGAACCGCCGTGACCGGTGGCGCGATGGACACCGCTGTGTGGCCATGGCCGAAACCGCGGGCCGGTGGCGTCTTGAGGGTGCCCGTGACCTGCGGCGATGAGCAGATCCGTGCTCCCCGCCGGTGATCAGGGGATACTCACCGAACCCACCTGATGCCGGATCGTCATCACCGACTCCCGTTCTCGGAGCAGATCCGTCGTGCTCGTCGAGCGCGTCGTGGGGGCCGCAGCACGAGGTCGTGTCGCGTACGCAGGGGTCGCACGGCGCGGGAGGCCCCAAGGGGCGGCGGGATCCTCTCGGTCGTCCCGGCTCACGCCCTGTGGGACGGGAGGGGGATCCCTTGGATCGGTGCTTGTCGGGCTTCACGGGTGCCGCGGGACGCATGGTTCGGATACCTAAGTGCCTTTTGTGGAATTTGGGAGATTTACACAATATGGGATGATTCCCTTATGCCGTGGAGCCTTCCGAAGCGCGATCCGACGAGCCGGCCGGATCGCCCCGGGAGTCGTGTCTCCGGCAGGGGGACCCTTTCCTCCGCGGACGAGGAACTGCTCCGCACGCTGTACGCCGAGCACGCCGGGCCGCTGTTCCACTTCGTGCTGCGACTGACCTCAGGAGACTGGCAATGGGCCGAGGACGTGGTGCAGGAGACACTGCTTCGGGCCTGGCAGCATCCCGAGGCGTTCGACCCCCAACGCGGTCCGGCCCGGGCCTGGCTGTGCACAGTTGCGCGGCATCTGGTCGTCGACGCCCGCCGGGCCCGCCGGGCCCGGCCGACCGAGGTCGAAGGCGAGGCGCTGGAACAGGTCGCGGAGCGGACGGCCGGGGAGGACGAGATCGAGCAGGCGCTGCAGAGCTGGGCGGTCGCCGACGCCATCCGGACCCTGTCCCCGGACCACCGGGCCGTGCTGCTGGAGACGTACTACAGGGGCCGGACGATGGTCGAGGCGGCAAAGATGCTCGGCCTTCCGGTGGGCACCGTGAAGTCGCGGACGTACTACGCCTTGAAGGCGCTGCGGCTGGCGCTGCAGGAACGGGGTATCGAGCCGTGACAGCGGGATTCAGGAGGTGCGGGCCATGAATGGCGGCCATGACGCCGTCCGGTTGTCCCTGGGCGGATACGTGCTGGGAACATTGTCCCCGGCGGAGACGGAGCAGGTGCGCGCCCACCTCGCGGAATGCGACGAGTGCCGCGCCGAGCATGCCGAGCTGGCGGGACTGCCCGCGCTGCTCGCGACGGTCAGCGCCGCCGAGGCCGAAACCGCGGCCGCGCCCGCGGCAAGCGGGGAACTGGCGGACCGGCTCGTACGGCGGGCCGCGGCAAGCGCAGCGCCGCAGCCCGCGCCCGCTGCCGTACCGGGCACCGTGCGGCGAACCGAACCGGGCCGACTCGACCGGATGCTCCAGCAGGCCGCGTCCCGGCGCCGCACCACCTGGCGCAGGCAGCTGGTCGGGGTCGCCACGGCCACGGCGCTCATCGCGGCGGCGGCGTCGGGCGGCACGTGGCTGGCTGTCATCGCCTCCACCAGCAGCCAGGTGGCGCAGCCCGCGCCGACGTCACCGGCCCCGGTCCGCACCTTCTCCGGAACCGATCCCACCACCGGCGTGTCCGCCTCGGTGAAGGTCTCCCCCGCCGCCTGGGGCAGTGCCCTGCAGGTCTCGGCCAAGGGAGCACCCCCCGGAATCACCTGCAGGCTGCAAGCGGTCGGGGTCACGGGCACCACAGCGACCGCCGCCACCTGGCAGGCCGGCAAGTACCCTGGCGGCGCCCGGATTTCCGGGACGGTACCCATGTTCCCGGAAGCCATCAGCCACTTCGACATCTACGCCGGCAGCGGCCAGAAGCTCCTCACCGTGTCGGCGTGAGGCCCCGCCCCGGCTCGTACCTCGTGGCCGGTGTCGAGGTGCCCCCGGCACCGGCGTGAGCGACACGTCGAGCCCCAGGCGCAACACCTCGGCCCGGTGTCCGGTCGGCAAGGGTCCCCCTGCCGGCTCCTGCACGCCGCCGCCTGTTTCACCCGCGGCGCCCGCCGCCCGTACCTGCGGTTCGCCGCCACCCGGCTCCGCCCGCCGCCTTCGCCCGGCGGCAGACCCTGCCCCGGCCCGCCATCCGAGCCGGCATCAGGGACCGCCTGTGCCCACCCACGTATCAAGGGCCCCTCGGCATGTCCCGCGACCGCACACGGCCGCAGGACACAGGACGTCACCGACGCTGTCGTCCCGGCTCGGCCGGAGCCGACCGAAAAGCAATAGCCAAGTCGTACCCGGTGATCTCGTCGGCGGGGCGGCGAAGTGTCCAGCGGCGGACCCCGCCGTCCATGGGCAGCACCTCGACGACGGTTTCCCACGGCGGACGGCCGGGTTCACCGCAGCCGAACTGCCGGATCATGACGGCGGTGTCGTCGTCCAGGCCGAGCAGGACGCGCACCGTGTCCCTCAGTTCGCACAGGTGCGGACTCGGCCAGGCGATTCCAGGGCGTGGTTCCAGGCGCATGCGAGACATCCCCTTTGGGTTCCGGGAGGAGTGGCAGATGGCGTGGGCGGCGGGCTTCGCCGCGGTGGTTCAGTCCGGTGGTGTGCCGGTGGCGGCCCGGTCCCGGACCGGTGGCGTGACGGAAGGGCGGGCGGAGCGGTGATGTGCGGACAGCACCATCTGCCAGACCGCCAGGAACAGCAGCGTTCCGGTTTCGGCGAGGAGAGAGAGGGCGGCCTGCGGTGCGGGCTGCAGCCCGCGCTCGGTGAATCCGAACACGCCCACGGTGCGCGAGGCGGCGAAACCGCCCAGTGCCCCGAGCGCGACGCCTGCCGCGGCGGCCCTCAGCAGCGCAGGTGGGGTTCCCCACAGCAGCAGCGCGGCCAGAGCGAAGGAAGCACTGGCCTGCAGGAGGAACATCGGGCCGATGAGGTGAACGAAGCGGTACTCGTCGAGGTAGAGCTGGGCGTGGATGTATCCGCCGCCGGCGAGAGTCGCGGCAGTCGCCCACCGCAGGACGGGAACGGGCAGCCTTCGGATGTTCATGCCAGCCTCTGATCCTTGATGGCCAGTTCGCGGTCGCCCTGGCGGTAGCCGACACTGCGGATGCCCAGCGCGTCCTTGAGCTGCCGGGCCGGGACGACCTGCGGGGTGGGCGCGGGAGCACGGCCCGGCTTGGGCAGCGGGTAGGCGGTGGTCGTGGCGGAGTGGAAGGTGATGTTGCCCTCCGTCTTGGTGAACAGCTGGTGGACGTGCCCGTTGAGACAGGTGACGGAGGAAAAGCGGCGCAGGAGAGTGATGACCTTCAGCGCGTCGTCGGTGCTCCAGCCCCACTGCGGGTACATCGCGAACAGCGGGATGTGGCTGAAGACCACGACGGGGGTGTCCGACGACAGTCCGGCGAGGTCCTTGCGGACGAAGTCGACCTGCTCATTGCCCAGATGGCCGAGCTTCTCCAGGCTCAGGGTGTTGACCAGGGCGATGAAGTGCACGCCGTGGGTGTCGAAGCTGTACCATCCGTCGCCGAGCGTGCCCGCACCGAAGGTCCGCCGGTAGGTGCGGCCCGCATCGCCGATGGAGTCGTGCTCCCCGGGGACGGTGAAGACACGGTCCGTGCTCATTCCGGCCATCATCTGCTTGACCTGGTCGAACTGACCGGGCGTGGACAGGTGGGTCAGATCGCCGCTGTGCATGACGAAGTCGGGCCTGAACCCGAGCGAGTTGACCTGGTTGACCGCCTCGGTGAACGAGCCGGCCACGTCCGTGTTCGCCGGACCCTGGAACCCGATATGGCTGTCGGAGACCTGCACGAACCGCAGCACGCCGCTTCCTGCGGCACCGGGGTTGGCGTGGGCCTGGGCGTGGGCGGTCTGGGCGTCGGCGATGTGGCTGACCACCTCCCCACCGGCCACGGTCAGTACCACCGCGCCGCCGAACCACCCTGCGTGGCGCACGAGCTGACGGCGTGTCATGCCGTGTTCCGTATCAGGCCGGCCGGGGTCGCAGTCCGGCGCTCGGTCGTGACGGTCGTAGGAGTCGGTCATCAGGTCACCTCCACGGTGGCGGTCATGAACGGATGGATGGTGCAGAGGTAGGCGTAGGTGCCGGGTTTGGTGAACGTGTAGCGGTAGGTGGCGTGGGTGGCCAGGGCAGCGGACTGCAACGGGCCGCCCGTCGCGGCGCTGGTGACGGTGTGGGCGTCGGTGTCCTGGTTGGTCCAGGTCACCGTCGTGCCCGCCTTCACCTTCAACGTGGCCGGGGAGAACGCGAAGTTCTTGATGGCAACGGCGTTCCCGGTCACCGGCGCGGCCGGCGCGGCCGCGCCCGAGTGGCTCGTAGGCATGTTCATGCTAGGCATCGGCGAGGCGCCGGGAGGGGTGCCCGCCGTGTTCCCCGGCCCTGCGGCACCGGGCATCCCAGCCGCCTGGTGCTGACCGGGACCGGGCCTGACGCCCGCTCCGGAGGACGAGGGATGCGGCGACAGAACGCATGAGCTCAGCAGGCCCAGCGCGCCGACAGTGGCGAGGGTGGCGACACCCAGCCCGGCCGCAACGCGTGATCGCCGGTCCGGTGTACGGAAGTTCAGATGCATGATGTGGGTTCCTGACTGGTCGGACGAAATTGGGAGCTTGCGACGGCAAGAGGCGCAGGCAACCCGCAGGGGTATGGGGTGGATGCCGCCTTCACGGCCTGCCTGGACCGCTGCACGCGCACAGCCGTCGCCGCGGCGAGCGCCAGGCACGGGCCGAGGCCACGCGGTGGCGCCGGCATCGATGCGCGACGGCACGGCGAGCACGGCCGGCGCCAGGAACACATGCTTCGCGCGGTGTGTCCCGGTCGCCTCCGATCCGTCCTTCGGCTCGCGGGGAATCGATGAGCAACTGCGTGAAAGCCGGCTTCTGCCCCACTTCACGGACGCCGGGAGCCACCCGGTTCGACATATCCGCACTTTTATGGAGTTTTTTGGCATCGCCGCAGATCGGTCGGCCTGCCCGGGCGCCCGCGCACGCACGGTCCCGATGAGGTCCGCGGGACCAGTCGCCGACGCACCTCCCGCGGCACTCACAGAGCGCTGTGCGCGCCTGCCTGTGCGTCACGAAAAAGGGGCCGTGCCTATGCGCGATGACCGGCTCATGTCCCGGAGTTCCTGAAAACGTGATGCGAAGACCGATCCGGATCCGCTCCGCGAGCCGTGTCTTAGGTAGAGGGACTCTTCCGGGCCGCGGACGAGGAACCGCCGCCCACGGTGTACGCGGAGTACGCAGGGCCCCCGTTCCAGTGCGTGCTGCGAATGACCACAGGAGACCGGCAATGGGCGGACGACGCGGTGCAGGAGACGCTGCTGCGGGCCCGGCAGCATGGCGCAGCCTGCGATCCCGCACCCGGCCCGACCCCGGCACGGCTGTGCACACGCGCGCGGCATCTTTGGTCGTCGACGCCCGCCCGGCCCGGCGGGCGGCACCTGCCGAGGCCGACGGCGACGCGCCGGAGCCGGCCACCGGGACCGTACCGGGCCAGGACACGACCGAGCAGACACCGCACACCCAGGTGAGTGCCGACGCCGTACAGACACCCTGCCCGGACCACCGCCCGGTGCCGCTGGAGACCTCCCACCGGGGCCGGACCCTGACGGAGACCGCACCGGCACCGAGTTCCCTGGGACCGGCCCGCCAGGACGCCGCTGGGGAGCAGGTCCACGGTCGCAGGCCGCGAGGCGCCCGGCCGGGCCCGGGCGCTGGTGGAGGCCGCACCGGTGCCGGGCTCCCGTCTTGGCACCGTGACGCCACGGACGCACTTCGCCGTGCGACAGGCCCTCCAGGAGCAGCAGACCGAGCCATGACCGCGGCGTGCAGAAGGTGGCGACCATGAGCGCCGAGCACGACGCCCTCCGGCTCGCGCTGGGCGGATACATCCTGGGCACCCTGCCACCCGCAGAAGCGGAGCAGGTCCGCGCCCACCTCACGCGATGCGACGAGTGCCGGGCCGAACACATCCGGCTGTCGGGACTGCCCGCACTGCTCGCGACGGTCACCGCGGCTGCGGCCGAAGCCGCGGGCCGAACGGCGTCGGCGGCGGACGGGGAACAGGCCGACCGGCTGGTGGCACGGGCAGCGAGGAGCACACCGGGCTCTTCGCCCGCACGGCCTGTGGTGCCGGCGCCACCCCTGGACAGCCTGCTGGGCCAGGCCGCAGCCCGACGCCGCAGGACCTGGCGTCTGCAACTGGCCGGCGCCGCCGCCTCCCTGACCTTCATCGCGGCAGCGGCCGGCGGCACTTGGCTCGCGGCCGGCGGACCCCCCAGCAGCCAGGCGACGCCACCCGGGCCGACCGCGCCGGCCGCCTGGCGCACGTTCTCCGGAACCGATCCCGCCACCGGCGTCTCGGCCACCGTCAAGGTCTACCCCTCCGCCTGGGGCAGCGTCCTGCAGGTCTCCGCCAAGGGCGCACCCGCCGGAATCACCTGCCGCCTGCAGGCGGTCGGGCCCGGCGGCACCAGGACGGACAGCGCCACCTGGCGAGCAGGCCAATACCCTCCCGGCACCACGATCCCAGGAGCGGTCGCCATCTCACCGGGAGCCATCGAGCACTTCGAGATGCTCACAGGAGACGGTCAGAGGCTGCTCACCATCCGGTCGTGAGGCACTGACAACCCCCGCCACCGCACAGTGCCGCCGCCACGCCCGCACCACCTGTCTTGGGAGACCGTGCCGGCACCAAGGCAGTTCAACGGCCCGGCCACCCGACTGCCACCCGCTCCCGACACCCGACCTCGGCAATGGCGGGCCCGCCACCCCGGGCCGGGACCTCCTGGGAGCCGGGCACCCACCCCCCACCGCCGACCCCCACCAACCTGCCGCCTCCACAACCGGCTTGACGCCCTCAGTGCGCCAACGATCACGCAAGCGGACCTGGCCACCGGTGCCCCGCCCGGCCGGATACGGCACCGATCAAGCCCCGCCCCAGGCGCGGGGGCCCGCCAGGCCCCCGCATCGACCCAACCCACAAGAAATCACATAAAAGGTATGAATGGCTCGAACCGCTGGGCATGCGCCATCCGTGGAACTGAATGAGCGCGCCCATGCAGGACCGACCCACCGACCGTCCCGACCTTGCCCCCGGTCTCCCCCGTCCCGAGCTCCACCCCCACAGAAAAGCCGGAAGACCATGTTCGTGACCGATCCGCCCCGCCCGAGCCCGCCGCTCGACCCGCCCTGCCGCCACCAGGCGCTGCTCACCCTGCCCGCGCAGGAAGCGCACGTCTCCGCCGCCCGTCACTTCGCGGCCGATCTGCTCGAGACCTGGAGCGTGCCCGCCGGCGAACGCGACTCCGCCGTCCTCATCGTCGACGAACTCGCCACCAATGCCGCCCAATACGGCCGCGAGCACATGACCCTCGTCCTCGTCCTCGACCACGGCACCCTTCACATCGTGGTCACCGACTCCGGCACGACCGTGGAACGGCCCCGCCGCGACATCGCTCCCGACGAACACGGCCGCGGCACCGGCATCGTCCAGGACCTCGCCCAGTCCACCGAGATCCACCACACACGCACCGGCCGCGAGGTCCGCGCCTGCCTGAGGTGTCCGGCATGACCGGCCCGGACACCCCGCGCAAGCCGAACCGGTGGGACACCCGACGCCCCAAGACGCCGACCCCGGCGACCCAGAGGCCCCGCCCCACCAACAGCCGCCCGGACACCGCCCAGACCACCGAGCGGACCGCGGCACACCCGCCGGCCCCCGACCCCGACCGGAGGCTGCGCCGACGCAACGGCACCAGCCCCTGCACACCGGCCGAGTGGTGACCATGGACGCCGCCGAGAACAGCCACCAGAACACCGGCACCCCGCCTTCGCGCGACGCGTACACCAACGCCCCCGACCTGCACCGCGAGATACACCAAGTACTCGCCCTCGACGCCGAACGCGACGGCCGCCAACCACAGCCCGCCACCCGCCCCCCGACCGACGCCACAGGCGACACCGCAGCCGCCGAACGGGCCAGACTGCTACGCCGGGCCGCCCTCATGGACCGCATCGCCCTGGACGACCCCCGCCCCGGCCCCCTCGCAGCAGCCGCAGAAACCGCCGAACAACTCCTCCTCCACGACCACCACCACCCCGACCAGGCAGCCGGCCCCCACCACCCCGACACCACCACACCCACCCCCACCCACCGCTCCTACGTCCGCCAGGAATACGCCGCCTGGACCGCCGCCGGACGCCCCGGAACCTGAACCGAAGGAACGACACATGATCCGCGAGGCCCCGCAGCAGCGAGCACACCCCACACTCGAACATCACGCCAGACGCCAGGGAAACCCACCGGACACACCGAACGCGAAAGCGCACCAGGCGCTCCAAGCAATCGAACGCAGGTGCCCCGACCCGGCCCCAACGCCCCCGACCACGCGGGACAGCACGACACGACGCGCCGCAGACGCCCCCGTCCCCACCACTGCCCCTCAGGAACAAGCAGCACAGATCACCGAGACAGGCATGAAGACCGACCCGTCCGAAGGAGCGGTGTGACGATGTTCCGCAACGCACTGGAACCCTGGCACCTGCTGATCCTGATCGCAGTGCTCGTTCTGATCTTCGGCTCGAAAAAACTACCCGACACCGCCCGGGCGCTGGGGAAATCGATGCGGATCCTCAAGAGCGAGACCAAGGCCATGCACGACGACGTCCCACACGAGCCAGAACCTCCACCGGGACCGGGACCGCAGACGACCCCGGACGCACCCGAAGACACCGCCACCCCCCGCACCGCGCCAACGGACAGCACCACCAGCCGCCCGGACTGAGGCCCCGTCGTACTCGTCCCCGGCCGAAGCCATGCCGGCCCAGTCACCTCTCGCGTAGCCCGCACCGCCGTCACCGCTCCGGCCGGCGCCCGGCCCGCACCACCCGACAGTCCGAAGACCATCGTCAAACCGCCCACCCCCGAACCAGGCACGGCGGACCAGAAAACGGCGAGCGGTGGAACAACCGCCTCCTCGACCCGCCACCGGCCACAACCCGCACCATGGCCAGCCGCACTCACACGCGGCCGGCCATCCCCGGTCCGCCGCACAAGACAAGGACGTGGCGTGCCCCCACCACCCCGCAACAACAAGAAGGATCCGCAGCGGCGCATGCCGCTCGCGCAGCACCTTCGCGAACTCCGCAACCGGCTCGCCAAAGCCGTCCTCGCCATCCTGGTCGTCACGATCGCCGCGGCCTTCCACTACAAAGGCATCATCAACTTCACCACCAAGCCCGTACTGGACTCGGTCGGCTGCCCGACGTCCTTCGCCGACCTGGCCAAGCCGACCGCACACACCACCTGCGCGCGCATCACGATCAATGGTCTGCTCTCGCCCTTCACCCTCGCACTGAAGGTGTCCCTCATGGCCGGCGTCGTGCTCGCCTCGCCGGTATGGCTCTACCAGCTGTGGGCGTTCATCGCCCCCGGCCTCCACAGACACGAACGCAGATACGCCTACGCCTTCGTCGCCGCAGGCGCCCCGCTGTTCCTCGGCGGCGCCCTCTTCGCCTACAAAGTGCTGCCCACGACCGCGAAGGTACTGATCCACCTCACCCCCCACGGCGTCGACAACCTCCTGCCGCTCGACGACCTCCTCGACCTCGCCACCCGCATGGCGGTCGTCTTCGGCCTCTCCTTCGAAATGCCGCTGCTGCTCGTGATGCTGAACCTCACCGGAGTACTGTCCGGCCGGCGGATCATCAGCTGGTGGCGCGGCATGATCATGGGAATCACGGCCTTTTCCGCCGTGGCGACACCGAGCACCGACCCACTGACCATGCTGGCGCTCGCCGCGCCGATCTGGGCGCTCTACTTCGCCGCCGTTGTCTTTGCGCTTCTCAATGACCGGCGCAAGGCCCGACGAGAGGAAGAGGAACCCGCCGACCACGAGATCCCCGACCGCGACCTCACACCGCTGGACATCGGCGAGGTGGAAACAGTGTCGGCCGGCCAAGCCCCGCCCGCGCTGCCGGACGCCGGCGAGAACCGCTTCGACGGCGAGACGTCCTGACCTGACGGGTCTTCAACAGGATCGAGGACTGGCCCGGTGGCCTGTGAGGGCGTTGTCCACCGGGCAGGAGAGAACCCGGCCCGGAACACACCGAACCCGACCCGTCGGACGGACACCGATCACCGTCCCACCCGTCCAGCACGTCGACACACGCAAACCCAGACCCCGGACGACACGCCTGACGGCAGGCTCCCGACGAGGGGACCTGGGCCTCAGCCGACCCGATCGAGGACCGAGGCCAGTGCGGCGCGCAGTCGTTCGTCCTCCCGGATCATCGCGTGGTCGAACCAGGAGCCGACCAGCCGGCGGTCCGTGGTGACGAGCGCGGCCAGCCGGTCCTGCTGCTCCGGCGTCAGGGCCGCGGCGCCGAGCGCCCGCAGGGCGTCGCAGGCGTTCTTGAGGTCTGCGCAGGTCTCGGCCGAGTGCAGTGCCGCCTCGGCGAGCCGGGCACGGTCGAGGCCGGCCGGGTCGGCGACGGCGAGCAGCCCGAGGACGGCCGAGGGTGCCTTTCCCGGGTCGTCGAGGAGAGCTTGGAGCCGGGCGGTCAACGGACGCCCGGCCGGACCGAGCACGCCGATCTCACGGGCGGCCCGGGCGGCCGTCCAGTGGAACCACTGCCGGCCCTCGCTTCTGTCGAACACCGAGGCCAGCACCGGAACGACCTCGTCCGCCTCACCGGTGATCCGCCACAGGGCGAGCGCCAAGGCAAGGTCGGTCTCCACCTCCGGTGTGGTGTCGCAATCGATGGTCCGCTCGAGCGCCGTCCGCAGGGCCCCGGCGAGGTGGGCGGCCGCCGGGCCGAGGCAGGCCAAGGCGCGGGCACTCTCGGCGGTGTCGCGCGCACCGGTGGCCAGCGCCGCCTCGGCGGCGGCGAACAGCGGCCCGGTCTCGCCCGTCAGTTCGTGCAGCGCACGCGCCACGAACAGCTTCCGAGCGCCGGCCCGCAGGGCAAGGGCTGCCTTCTCGCGCTGCTCCGGCCCGATGCCGACGGCGACGGCGGTGATCGCGGTGGCGGCGTACGGGAACCGGGGCAGGACGGCGCACAGTTCGGGCAGCGCCTCCACGGCCTGCGAGCCCCACTGTCGCAGCAGGTGGACCAGCCCGGCGGTGTCGTTGTGGTCCTCGGTCGTCGAGCAACCGCACTCCTTGCACCCCTCGGCGGGCTCCAGCGCCTTGGCGGCCAGGCGAGCACGGACCGCGGCGAACAGTTCCGGGTCGAACGGGAAGGGCGCATCCGCCGGAGCGTGGGACCCCGCGGCGCACTGCATGGCGCGCGGGCGCCGGCCGAGGGAGCGGGCCAGCAGCGGGGCGGCAGCGTGCGGCGCCACCAGGACGAGCGCGGCGAGGGCTTGGTCGGCGGCCTCGTCGTCGGGCTGCACGGCGAGTTCGGTGAGGAGGGGAGCGGCCTCGACAGCGGCCGGGCCGATCTTGCCCAGCAACTGGGCGGCCGCCCATTCGGCGGCGAGCGGGGCGATCGCGGGGATCAGCCGCCCCGGGGCGCTGCGGGACAGAGTGCAGGCGCGGTCGGCCGCCCACAAAGCTTCGGCCCGTACCTCGGGGCGCTCGTCACTCAGGGCGGTGTCGAGCAGGTCGAGGGCACTTTCGCGATCGGTATCGGTGTTTCGTTCCAGCAGGGTCCCGACGATGGTGTGCAGCGGGTCGCGGTGCTCGTCCGCGTGGCCGGACCTGGCCGTCTCGCGCGCGGGCAACAGGCCGAGGACGGCATCGCGATGGGCGGCGAGCCACGGCTCCCCGGCGACCAACACGGCGAACACCGCGGCCAGGCGCAGCGGCGCGGGTGTGTCGGGGCCGAGCAGGGCGCGGGCCTCGGCGACGGCGGCCGGACGGTCCAACCGGCCGTACGCGGTGAGGAGTTCAGCCCGGACAGTGGGCTCGATCTCGGCGCCCAGGCGGGCCCGGACGGCGGGCAGGGCGGTGCGGGTGTCCCGGGTGTGGCCGACCGTCCAGCCGGCCGCCTGCCGGACGGCGGGGTCCTCATCGGCCAGCAGCGTGATGAGCAGCGGCAGTTGGGCGGTCACGGCGGCCCGGACGGCGCCCGGCTCGACGTCGCACTCGTCCTCGCTCGCGGCGAGGTAGCCGAGCAGCCGGAGCGCGTCGAGGGTCTGCCGGCCGGAGGCGGCGATTCGGGCGAGGTAGGGGGCGGCGTCGACGCTGGCCGCGTACACGGTGCCCTGGTGCACGATCGAGCCGTACAACTCCTCCAGTGCCGCCTCGGCGTCCTCGCCGCCCTCGGCGAAGGTCCGCAACAAGCCGGGCAGGTCGTCGGCGGAGCCGTAGGCGTGGTTGATGCTGGACCAGGGATGGACGTCGATCCCGGCGAGGGCGGTGGGGAACTCCATACGCGTGATCCTCCCAGGGACCTCCGACACCGGCTCAGACCACGTGCCACACGCAGGCCGATCTCAACTTGGCCAAGAGCGCCGACGGGACAGGCCGGACGGCGGCCCGCCGGGCTGCTTGGCCGACGTTGCCTCCCCCACCCCGCTCCCCCACATCACCCTCGGTTTCCCGGTCCGGCAGCCGGTGGGCAACGGGAAACCCGTCGACCCCGCCGGGCGGCGCCACAAGTCTGTGTCCCGTCGGCGCACGGCACGACCGTGGCCGGCGGCAATCGACGGGGGCGCCCTCTCCGGCGCCGCACGGGGAACCGGGCGGTGCCGGAGATCCGGGGCCATGAGGCGGCAGGGGGAATCGGGGTCCATGAGACGTGCGCTCATGTTGTGGTGCGCGGTGACCGTGCTCGCCACCGCCGTGGTGACCGGTTGCGGTGACGGCGGTGACGGCGCCGGCGACGCCAGCGGACAAACCCGCCAGGCCACCGGCGTACGCACACCGGCGCTGACCTGGCGGCAGGAGGTCCGCGTCAGTGACGCCCTCCAACGGCTGACCAGCCGGTGCATGGGACGCCAGGGCTTCACGTACCAGGAGGAGCGCGAGTTGACGCTCCAGGAGAGCCGGCCCGTGCGCTTCGTCCAGGACGACCTGGCATGGGCGCGGACCTACGGCTACGGCAGCCGCATCGAGGCGAAGAGCGCGCGGCTGCGCGAGCGCAACATCAACGGGACCTACCGCCAGGACCTGCCCGCCACCCGCCGTGCTCTGTTCGACCAGGCCCTGGACGGCGGCAACGGCGCCCGCATGCTCACCGCCCCGATGCCGGGCGGCGCCGAGATCCGCAAGCGCATCGGCGGCTGCACCGAGGAGGCCGAGCGCACGCTCTACGGCGATCCCGCCGAGTGGTTCCGCACCAGCAAGACCGCGCTGAGCGCCAACTCCCTCTACGCCGGGCGGCTGATGAAGGACCCGCAGCTCACCACGGCCGTCCAGGCGTGGTCCGCGTGTATGCGCGAGGCGGGCGAACCCTATCCCGACCCCCAGGCCGCCCAGGACGGCGTGCGGGCCGCGGCCGTACGACGGGGCGCGGCCCGCGCCGAGGAGTCCTTCGCCGACGAGCGCCGGACCGCCGTCGCGGACGCCGGCTGCGCTCGCCGCGCCAACCTGCGGGCCGTGGCCACAACCCGAGAGAAGTACTACCTGGACCGCCTGCCCGACCGGTACGTCAGCGACATCGACACCTACCGCCGGCTCGGCCGGCAGGCCTACGACCGGGCGGTGCGCATCGTTCCTGAGCGTGACTGACCGTCTCGCACACACGCACAGCGCCCCGCCCCGCCGGCACGGGCACCCGACGCCCCGCGCCGCCGGCGCACCACCACCGGGCACCATCGAGAAACGAGGGAAACCACCATGCGCAAGTTCACCGTCTCCGCAGCGCTCATCGGGCTCACCGCCCTGGGCGTGGCCGTCCCGGCCGCCACGTCGCAGGCCGCCGAGAGCGGCGTCGCCGGCACCGTGTGCGACAGCAAGTGGGGAGCACGCAACGGCAACATGTACGCCTGGGACGGCTACGACTGCAACGGCAGCCCGCTCGTCGTCGCCGCCGGCGACAGCCCCAGTTGGGGCGCCGCGAACGACCGCGCGTCCTCGGTGATGAACCGGGGCTACACCGGCAGCCTGTCCATCGTGAAGTTCTACTACCTGGACAACTACCAGGGCGGTCACACCTGCCTCTACCCGGGCGAGTTGTACGCCGACAACCTCTCCGACAACCACTTCACCGACGGCAACGTCGTGGACAACAACATCCGCTCCCACCAGTGGGTCAACGGCGGCTGCGGAGCCACCCTCACCTGATCCGCCGACCGGCGAGCGGCACGCGGGGCCACCGCCCTCACCCGTGCACCACAGGGACGCACGTCCGGAGCCGTCGACCCGGCTTCGGACGTGCGTCCCTGCGTCACGCCGAAGAACGCGAAATGCCCCAGCCCCTCAGCAGCTTCGGCGTGTGCCGTCGCACGGCCGTACTGGCAAACGGGGACAGGTGGGCGACCCACGCCACGCAACCGAACCAGACCACCACCGCACGCGGAACCCGCACGCACCCACCACGCACACGTGCGCCGCACAACCACGACGACTCCGACATCAACGCCGCCTCCCCCTCGCCGCACTCAGCCGGTGCGAGCGGGAACTCGCCGGCCACAGCGGCTGCAATGGTGGTCTGATGCGTCGATGTTCTACGAGGATCTCAGCCGCTACGAGTACACCAGCGACGGCGACACGTTCCCCGACCCCGACCCCAACAGCTTGCGATTCGTATGCTTTCAGCCGCCGTACGAGCGCCTCAACGTCGGTTGGCTGAGCGGGGACGAGCCGTGGACATCCGGGCCGGCCCCCGTCGGCTTCACGGACAATCTGCTGTCCATCATCGAGGCGCAAGCGATCAATCTGATGATGGGGATCCACCCCTGCGACTTCTGCGCGATCCCGTTCGACGATCTGCACCCGTGGTACGTACCGCGGCCCGACAACCACCACGCCAGTTGGGGTACCGGAGAGATCCGCGTCCCCGGCCCTTCCGGAACGGCCTTTGCGGCCCCGAGACTCATCGGCCACTACGTCGTAGACCACGGCTATCTGCCGCCCCGCGCCTTCGTCGACGCTGTTCTCGCATTCGACCCTGACGCCCACCGGGCCGCCAGGCACCCGTGGATACCGTTCCCCTGGATCCCCGACGATGTCGAAGCGCAGTGGATCGAGTGATCCGGTGATGGGTGCCAGGAATCAGGCCGCTGCTGTTGGTGGCACCAGTTCGGAAGAGTGAGGCTTCGGATTGCTGTTGAGCTGGGCGGACGCCGACCTGCGGAAACGTGGTCCCATCACCGTTGGCTTCCTGTTCGGCACCGCCTCACCTTGCACGGCCGTGGCACGCCCCACCCCCTTGGTGCGAACTGCGCGCGACGGTCACTGAGCCTGCCGGGGACGTCGGCTGGGCGCTTGAGGCTGTTGCCGGACACCTTTGGTCACAGTGGTTGCTGTACGGCGCCTGCGCTCGGGACGGCCAGTCCTCCCGATGAGGCTGCGCTTGTGTGGAAAGAAGCTGCTGCCGGGGCTCTGCCCGATGTCGGATTTCGCTCGCCTGTGGACAGGACCGCTCTCACTGAGGCGGAGCAGCGGCTCGGCCGAGGCCTGCCGGCACAGCCGGCAGGCTTGCTGCTGGAGACCAACGGGGTAGTCGGCACCTACGGGAAGGACGTCGTCTGGTCCCTGGATCGGATCGTGCAAGAGAACCTACTGTTCTGGTCCCCCGATTCCTTTCCGGGCCTGTACATGCCCTTCGATCCCCTGCTGTTCTTCGGAGACAACGGCGGGGGTGACCAGTTCGCCTTCGTGCTGACGCCGGATCGTCCGGACATCTTCGTCTGGGACCACGAGAACGACAGTCGGCTGTGGGCCGCCCGCGACCTGGAGGACTATCTCCACCGTTCCCTCGCAGGCAGTGGCGACTGGCATCGCTAACCCCTGGCAGCTGGTCGCAGTCAGTTCTTCTGGAAGTAGTGCGCTGGTCCTGCGACCTGCGGTGCGATTGCCGATGATCCCTCTGAGCTGGATCGCGACTGTCGACGGTTGTCATCGCCGCATGTCATCGGTTCGCCTCGCACGGCCCCACGACGGCCCGAGGCCAACGTGTCGGGCTCTGGCCAGTGCGCGCTGACCAGCGATGGCCCTTCTGTCCCGTGGCGAAGCAGTAGTGGCACCTTGACTGCCAAGGAGGCCGGGCTGGCGACTGCGTGAAAAGGCAGCGGTACACCGGACAGGCGCCCGCCGGGCGTGACGGCCGCACCCCAGGTAAGCGCAGGTTTCCCGGCAGTTTCCCGTTGCCCACCGCAGCAGGGCGACGCCCCGCACCTCGACGGGCCCAGGACGCGGCCACCAGGCTGCTGTCCGACCAGTTCCGCACACCACCAGAAAACGGGGGTCCTGGCATGGCCTGCCGGACCAGAGTCGTCCACACACTGATCGCCCTGCTCGCCCTCCTCCTCGCCGCGCCGGCCACGACCGCCGCCGCGGCCCCGCAACGGGAAGCCGCCGCGTGCGGCGCTCTCGCCCCAGGCGCCTCCGCGGCCGCCGAAGCCGCCATCGCCGCCGCCTGTGCCGAGGTCACGGCCGGCACCTGGTACACCTGGGGCGGTGGCCACGGCGCCCAACCCGGCGCCACCTACGGCCAGATCGACCCGACCGACCCCGACAGCGCGCACGACCCCGAACGGCTCGGCTTCGACTGCTCCGGCCTCGTCCGCCACGCCTACGCCCGCGCCACCGGCTCGGACATCCTCAACGGCACCGCCAGCACCCAGTACTACACCCACCGGGCGGCGAACCGGTTCACCGCCGCCCAGGGCCTGGCCCCGCTCCTCCCCGGCGACCTGCTGGCCTGGGGCCGCTCCGACGACCTCCACCACATCGCCATCTACCTCGGCGCGGGCAAGATGGTGGAGGCCAAGGAATCCGGCACCCGCCTCATGGTCAGCGACGTCCGCCTGGGCGGCGACTACTACGGCGCCGTCCGCGTCAACACCGGTACGGTGACCGGCCACATCCACCGCACCTGGGGCACCGGCGTGTGGACCAAGCAGGCACCCTCGCTCGGCGCCGGCCGCGTCTACGCCTTCCCCGGCCCGACCACCATCCGCGTCCAGTGCCAAAAGCACGCCGAACTCGTCGAGGCCGAGGGCTACTCCAACGACGTCTGGGCCTACCTGCCCGACTACAAGGCCTGGATGACCAACATCTACATCCAAGGGCCCGCCTGGCTCGACGGCGTCCCCGACTGCAACGCCGCACCGCCCAAGCCATAACCGCACCAGGGCGCCGGTCGCCGCCACCAACGGCTACCGGCGCCCGCACCAACCCGGCCACCCGCAACGAGCCCCGGGCACTGATCGCGGTAACCGCGACACCGAGCGGCTACCTCGGATGGCTGGACACCCCCGAGTGCCGCACCGACGATGGTCGTGGGGCCGGGGGTTGGGGGCAGCGTGGACTTCTCCGATACGGAACTGATCGTATTCATGGCGATCGGCGTCGTCGGACTCTGGGTGTCGGCCGTTGTCCTGAGCACGGTGGCGAATCGCCGTTACCGCAAGCGACTCAGTGAATGGGCGGCGGCACAAGGTTGGGCATACCGGGTCGGCGGTGGGGGCCTGTGGACCGAGCAGTTGGAGCAGGGGATCGACCATCGGGTGGAACTCCAGCTCGAGGGCGCCCGGCGTGGCCGCCATGTACTGGTCGCGCATTGGTGGTGCAAGATCCGCGAGTCGCCCGGCGAGTGGGGGACGGAAAGCCAGATGGACGTCCTGATGGTGGTCGTCCTCCGGCTTCCGGTTCGGTACCCGGACATGCGTGTGGAGAGGCGGGGCGCGGCCGACCGCCTGGCTCGCTCGGCGGGCCGGGTGCGGCCCGGACAGCCGTCCGAACCGGTCCAGGGCCCGGACAGTGCCTCAGAACGGGGGATCGTCATGCAAAGGGCCGTCCGGCAGCGCCGGCGGCGGGGGGTCGCGTCGTTGGAAGACGGCCAGGGCGTCCTCGATGCGTCCGAGGTCGATCAGGCAGGCGGCCAGGTCGTGGCCGTTCACCCAGGCGTGCTGTTCGAGTACGGCGGCGGCCTCCTCGGTGCGTCCGGCCCCGGCAAGGAGCTCGGCGATGTGCCACGCCGCGTACCAGGTAGCGCCCTCGGGGTGGGAACGCGCCTGCGCGACCGCCTGGTCGACACCGTCTCGGGCGGCGATCAGCGGGAGTCGTATCCAGTACAGGTCCCAGTCCTCTTCGCCTGCACGGGCTGCGGCAAGGGCGTCGAGATGTGCCAGGCCGTCGCCGGGGCGCCGCTGGTCGAGGTAGAGGCAGGCCAGGGTGTGGAGGATCCAGTCGTCCCCGTTGTGGGCATCGGCCTGGATGCGCATCACGTCGATCGCTTCGTTGCCCCGGCCGTGCCGGGCCAGGAGCCGGGCGAGATCGCAAGCCGCGTGGGGGTCTTGGGCCGTGGTTCCGCCCGCCTGGCGGTATGCCGCGATCGCTCCCTCCACATCGCCGCGGCCCTCCAGCAGCACGGCGAGCTGTCGTACTGCCCTGAAGTCGTCGTTCGCCGCGGCTGCGCGCAACTCGTCGAGGCGGCCCTGCCGCGCCAGCAGCGTGGCCAGTTGCTCACGCATGTCGACGCGCCGGGTGCTGCCGGTGCCCAGCAGGGCGATCGCCTCGTCGACGCGGCCCTGGCGCTCGCGGATGGTGGCGATCAGCCCGATTACCGTGTCGCGGTCGAGGCCTCGGCAGCACCATGGGAAGTCGGAGCACTCGTGCCCGGTGGTGAGCGGGGCGAGCAGCATGGCGGCTTCTTCGGCGCGGCCGGCAACGGCGGCGACGTCGACCATCGCCTCGACCAGGGGCAGCTCGCGCAGGTGCGGGTGCAGCAGGGTGAACGCTTCCTCGGCGCGGGCGTGCCGGGCGAGCAGCCGCGCGTAGAACTCCAGCGCCATCGGATGCCCGGCGGCCATACGGACCCGCGTGATCTCGATCGCCTCCGCTGGCCGGCCCCAGCCCTCCAGCAGCTCGGCCGCGGCCACGACGGCCGTCCACCAGCCGGTCGCCAAGTAGGGGGCGAGTACCTTCAACGCCTCGGCCTGGCGGTCGTGTTCACCGAGCAATCGCGCCCATGCCAGGGCGCAGAACCACTCCCCGCGCCCGGCCTGCTGCTCCACCACGTCGACGTGGCCGTGTTCGAGCAGGCGTGAGACGAGTTCGGGCGGGATGCAGCCGGATCCCGTCCGGACCCGGTGTTCAAGATCAGCGGCGTCCACGGTCACGCACCATAGCGCTCACCTCTGACACCGTGCCCAGGCCGCCGGTCTTGACGGAGGACCGTGGGTCACCACATCGCCGGCGGCATCGCTTCCGGACCCGGACGCACCCGTGTCGGCGCCCACACGGACACTCAAGTCTACGACTGTATACTTAGTCGTGCAGCACGACCTTCCCGCGTTGCGGCGCGGGAGAAATCCGTATGGGAGCAAGGAATGAACCTCAATCTCGAGGGCAAGCGCGCTCTGGTCACCGGCTCGAGTGCCGGCCTGGGCGAGGCCACCGCGAAAATGCTGGCGGCGGAGGGCGCCGCGGTCGTGATCCACGGCCGGGACAAGGACCGCACGGAGCTGGTCGCCGAAGCCATCCGCCGGGCCGGAGGCACCGCCGACACGGCGCTGGGCGACCTGGCCACAGACGACGGGGCCGCCACAGTCGCCCAGGCCGCCACCGCGGACGGTCCCGTCGACATCCTCGTGAACAACGCCGGCTTCTACCGGCATCTTTCATGGGCCGAGGCCAGTCCGGCAGAGTGGACCGACGCCTACAACGTCAACGTCGTCTCCGGTGTCAGGATGATCCGGCATCTGGTTCCGGCGATGCGCGAACACGGCTGGGGCCGTGTGGTCACGATCGGCGGCGGTCTCGCCTCCCAGCCGATGAACACCCATCCGCAGTACAACGCCACGCTGGCCGCTCGGCACAACCTCGCGGTATCGCTCGCCCGCGACCTCAAGGGCACCGGCGTCACCTCGAACGTCGTCTCGCCCGGCGCGATCCTCGTCGAAGCGACGAAGGAGTTCGTCACAGCGCTCGGTCCTGCCCGCGGGTGGGGACAGACCTGGGAGGAAGTCCAGCCGAACGCGGTCGAGGCCCTCATTCCGAACGACCACGGCCGTTTCGGCAAGCCGGACGAAATCGCCGCTGCCGTGGCGTACCTGTGCAGCGACTACGCCGAGTACATCAGCGGAGCCACGATCCGCGTGGATGGCGGACTGATCCGCTCGGCGTTCTGAGCGGAGCACCCATGCGGGCCGCCCGCCGAATCGCCCCCGGACGCGGGATGCGTCGCACGGCGGCCCGCACGGCAACGCGGGCAGGACGCGACCCGCGCGGTCGCTCCTGTACCCGTCGGGCGCGGGGCGGCCGCGCCCGACGGCAACGCGGCGGATGTGGCCCGCCGGGCCGATCTGAGGGCGCCGCCGCCCCAACAGGCCGCTCGGGCAGGGCCGTGAGCGGCCCGTTGTCCGTCCTGCGGAGCGCGGGGCGACTGGGCGACAGCGCCCGCACGAAAATTCCGAGGGACCGGCGAGTCCCAGCCAGGGACGTCAACGTCTGCGCTCGCGGTCGGTGCCACGGGCCTGCAACCCGGTAGGCCGGAATCCGTGCCGCCGCCATGGCGGCCACGTGATCACGCGCGGCTTGAGGACGGAGGGGTGCGGTTCATCAGCCCACTAACGGCGACCGTCAGAAATTCGGCTGAGCCGGTTCGCGCAACCGACCCCACGGTTGCCCGGCGCAGATTCGGCGCCCTGCCGTCGGCCTACGGTCTACGGGCCGAGCGGCGGCACGGGCCGCGGACGCCTCGAAGCTCTACAGCCGTAGACCGCCGTTTCGGCCTCACTACACTCGTGTCGTGGAGAACGAATCGCGTCAGCCCGAGTCGCCGCCTGCCGCCCCCCGCCGGTCTCGTAACGCGGCAGCGACCCGCGAGGCGATTCTCTCGTCCGCCGTGGAGGCCTTCACCCGCCTCGGCTACGACGCTGCCGGCGTGCGGGACATCGCGAAGGACGCCGGCGTCACCGCGATGATGGTCAACCGCTACTTCGGATCCAAGGAACAACTGTTCGCCGAGGTGGTGGACACCTCCTTCGCCCCGCGGACCGTGGTGGGCAGCGACCCCGCGGCCCTGGTCCACGACGTCGCCCGGTCACTGGTGGAGCGGACCGCGCCCGAGGCCGACGAACTGAGCCCCTTCCTGCTGATGCTGCGGTCCGCGTCCAACCCACGAACCGCCGAAATCGCCCGCCAGGGCATCGAACGGCATGTGGAACGGCACCTCATCGGTCTGATGACAGGCGAAAACACATCGGAACGTTCCGCGCTCGCGCTGTCAGTGATCGCCGGTGTGTGGGTGATGCGGAAACTGATCGGGAACACGGCACTGGTGGAAGCGGATCCCAACGAGCTGGCCGGGCGCCTGGAAACCCTCCTGCGAACCCTGCTCGAAGACACCCCGCCGGAAGCCGGCGACTGACCCGCTCCCCCGGCCCACCTCGGCGACTTCGCGGTCCGAAGGTTCCACCACGGCCACACTGCCCGGACGGCTGACGGGATGCGGATCCCGCCGGTGAACGGCCTGGTCGTGCCAGCGGTTGCCGAGGCCGTCGGAGCCGACGGGATCCACAGCTCGACATCGAGGCCGTCGATGCCGGTCAAGGTCACCTGCAGGCCGGCGACGAGGTGAGCGGGGCTGGGGCCAGGTCAGATGTCGAGGATCTGCGCGCTGATCACCTCGAGGAAATCAAACCGCTCGGCGGTACTCGAACCCGGCTGCGGCCTGAAGATCACCATGCGGTGGCCCGTGGCGGCACTCACCACGACGTCGCACTGCACGTCGAGCGGCCCGGCGTGCGGATGCACCAGCCGCTTCCGCGTGGAACTCAGCGGCTTGACGGCCATCTCGTTCCAGTAGCGCGTGAACTCCTCGCTGGCCTCCAGGAGATCATCGATCAGTCGGTCCGCCACCGCGTCACTGCCCCGCCGTGCGGCGGCAACCCGCAGATCCGCGGCGTAGCCCCGGCCGATGGCCTCGTGCTCCTCGGCGACGTTGAGCGCGCGCGACGCCGGATCGGTGAACCAGCGCCACGTCACGTTGCCGGCCCGCGTGTCCCCCAGCGCCCAAGTGCCGAACAGGGCCTGGCTGAGCCGGTTCTGGGCGATCAGCGTGGACAGGTCGTCCATGACCTGCGCGGGCACCGTCGTCAAGGCGTCGAGGAGGAACATCATCGCCGGGTCGACATACCTGCCTGCTCCCCCGGCGAGGGGCGGGGCGTAGCCGGCGAGCCGGTAGAGGTGGTCGCGCTCGTCCACGGACAGACGCAACGCCCCCGCCAGGCTCGCCAGCATCTCCTGTGAGGGGTGGGCGTTGCGGGACTGCTCCAGCCGCTCGTAGTAGTCGACGGAGATGTTCGCCAGCAGGGCCACCTCGGACCGCCGCAGCCCGGGGGTGCGGCGGCGGCCGCCGGCGATCAACCCGACGTCGGACGGTCGCAGCGCCTCGCGGCGAGCCCGCAGGAAACCACCGAGGTCGTTGTGGTGCATGGCATCGCTCATTCCTGGATGGCCTTCATTCCCTCCACGACATACCGCTCACCGGTCACCTCGTCGGCGGCGATCACCTCCTCGAGATTGCCGAGCGTGTCGGCGTCGAGGGTGAGCGCCGCGGCGGCGACGTTCTCCTCCAGGTAGGCGCGACGCTTGGTGCCGGGGATGGCGGTGACGCCCTGGGACAGCACCCACGCCAGGGCCAGTTGCCCCGGCGTGATGTCGAGCTTCTCTGCGATGACGCGCACCCTGTCGGCGAGGGCGAGGTTGTGGGCGAAGTTCTCGTTGCTGAAGCGGGGGGCGGTGCGCCGCCAGTCGTTCTGCGGCAGCCCGTCCAGCGTGCGCAGCCGCCCGGTGAGGAAGCCGCGGCCCAGCGGGGCATAGGCCACGAAGCCGATGCCCAGTTCGCGTGCGGTGTCGAGCACGCCGTTGCTCCGCACCGTCCGGGTGAACAGTGAGTACTCGGTCTGCACGGCCGACAGTGGCGCCACGGCGTGGGCGGCGCGGATCGTCTCGGCGGACGCCTCGCTGATGCCGAGGTAGCGCACCTTGCCCTGGGCGACGAGCTCTCCCAGTGCCCCGAACGTCTCGGCCACGGGCACGTCCGGATCCACGCGGTGCTGGTAGTACAGGTCGATACGGTCCGTGCCCAGCCGGCGCAGGGAGCCCTCCACCGCGCGCCGCAGGTACTCCGGCCGGCCGTTCGGGCCGCCGACGACCTTCCCGGAATCGTCGAGGGTCAGCCCGCCGAACTTCGTCGCCAGCAGCACTCGGTCCCGCTGGGGCGCCACCGTGCGCCCGAGCAGTTCCTCACCGGTGAACGGACCGTAGATATCGGCGGTGTCGAAAAGGGTCACCCCGAGCTCGATCGCCCGGTGGATCGTCTCCGCCGACCCGGCGTCGTCCGGGGTGCCGTACATGGCGGTCATCCCCATGGTGCCCAGGCCTTCGACCGACGCCGCCAGTCCCTGGCTGCCGAGCGCGTGCGTCCTGATGCTCATACGTGTCTCCCTCCAGGCGGTCGCCGCTGTTCGGCGGCCGCCCGGCCAGCTTCCACCCGCACGGACTGGCTTCCAGCGTCCGGTTCAGACCCGTCTTCCCAGGACGACACTACGTCCGGTCCCGTGCAGGGCCTGGCGCGTGCCGGCCGGCCTGCTCGTCTTCGCGGTCGGCCGTCCCTCTCCCATGTGCGGCCTTCTGACGTGCCTGGCCTGGCGTGCGGAGCGGTCACCGTCATCACACGACGGCGCGCATGAAGGTCAAGGACCCTTTCATCGCGAAGTGAGCGCGTGCGCCGGCCTCGCATTGGCCGGTCAAGTGGGTGCTTCATGCGTGACGCGCGCTGAGTGAGCGACGCCCGAATCGAGGATCTCAGCCGGTCGCGGCTCCGTTCGGGTGCCGACGTTCGCCGTGGACGCACTTCACTTCATTAAATGAAGTGCCGTTGCAAATATGAAGTTGCGTACGTAGGGTGTGGGACATGGCGCACATACAAAGCACAGCCCCTGGACCACTCCGGCTCCCGCCGGCCACCTCCGCGACCTCGCGCCCGAAGGTGATCCTCGGGGTGTTGTCGCTGGCGGGTTTCATGGCGAACCTGGACGTCTTCATCGTCAACGTGGCCTTCGACAAAATCGCCGAGAGCTTCCACGGCGCGTCGACCAGCGACGTCAGCTGGGTGCTGAACGCCTACGCGATCATCTTCGCGGCCCTGCTGATCCCCCTGGGCCGGCTGGCCGACAAGATCGGCCGCAAGAAGATGTTCCAGGCCGGCATGGGTGTTTTCACTCTTGCCAGCGTGCTGTGCGCGATCGCCCCGGGCCTGTGGTGGCTGGTGGTCTTCCGCGCTGTGCAGGCCGCCGGCGCCGCGGCCCTGACCCCGACGTCGCTGGGGCTGCTGCTCGCGGCGGTGCCGGGCGAGAGGCGCCTGCACTACGTGCGCATCTGGTCAGCTGTCGCGGCCATCGCCGCTGCGGCGGGCCCGGTTCTCGGCGGCCTGCTGGTCACCGCCGACTGGCGCTGGATCTTCGTGCTCAACGTGCCGATCGGCATCTTCGCGGCCTTGGCCGCGCAGCGCGCCGTCCCGGACTCGCGCGACACGAAGGTCACCAAGCTGCCGGACATGATCGGCGCCGGGCTGCTGACCTTCGGCGTGGGGGCGTTGGCCCTGGCGATCGTCAAAGGCGGCGGCTGGGGTTGGGCCAGCGGCAGCACCATCGCCGGCTTCGTCGCGGCCGCCGTGCTGCTGGCCGGATTCGTCTGGCGAGCCGAACACCACCCGGTCCCGGTGGTCGACCCGCACCTGTACCGCGTACGCAGCTTCGCCTCCGCCAACCTGGCGATGATCGCCTTCGGGCTGGGCATGTCCGCCTATCTGCTGGTGATCGTCCTGTGGATGCAGAACGTCTGGCAGTGGTCGGTGATCGCGACCGGCTTCGCCGTCGCCCCGGCGCCGGCCATGGTCCCGATCGTCACGATCCTCGCTCAGCGGCTGGCCAAGAGGATTCCCGGCGGGCTGCTGTCCGCAATCGGCTGCGCCGTGTTCGCCGCAGGCACCATCCTCCTGCTGACGTCAATCGGTCCTCGGGGCGCCGATTACGCCATTGCTGTGCTCCCCGGCCATTTGCTGGTAGGCGTCGGCATCGGCTTGGCGTTGCCGACGATTCTGTCTTCCGCGACGCACAACCTGCCGCCCGAGCGCGCCTCCACCGGAAGCGCAGTGATCAACATGACACGCCAGCTCGGATTCGTCCTCGGCGTCTCGATCATCGTCGCCACCCTGGGCAACCCGGCGTCCTACCACGCGGCCCACACCGTGTTCGCGCACGCCTGGTGGACCATCGCCGCCGTCGAACTCGCGGCCGCCCTCGGCTGTCTGGGCATGCTCGACCGCCGTGGAACCGCCCAATGAACGCACATCACGCACGTCACGGGCCCTCCGGCCCAGAAACCATTACTGAAAGCCAAACGGGTCTACAGAGACCAGAAGGCACAGAGGCGAAATCATGATGGAACTCAAGGATGCAACCGTCTTCATCACCGGAGCCAACGGCGGACTCGGCACCCAGTTGGTCGAGGCGGCGCTGACGCGCGGGGCACAGCGCGTGTACGCAGGCGCGCGCAGCCCCAAGCCCTGGGGTGACGGGCGAGTCGTGCCGGTGAAGGTGGACCTGGCCGACGCTGCCTCCATCGACGAGGCCGTCCAGCAGACCGGCGACACCACCGTCCTGGTCAACAATGCCGCGATCTTCCCTCGCAGCGACCTGCTGACCGGATCCTTCACGGAGCTGGAGTCGGTCGTCCAGACCAACCTCCTCGGCCCGATTCACCTCACCCGCTCGCTCGCCCCGTCGCTGGTGGCGGCCAAGGGTGCCCTGATCAACATCAACTCGGTTTTGAGCTGGTTCGCCGTCGGGAAGGCTCACAGTGTGTCCAAGGCCGGACTGTGGATGGCGACCAACGCTTTCCGCCTGGAGCTGGCCCCCCAGGGTGTGCACGTTCTCGGTGTCTACCCCGGCCCGATGGACACCCCGATGCAGTCCGGCGAGGACCGCACCGGCATGACCGATCCGGCCGACATCGCCGGCGCCGTCTACGACGCGCTCGGAGCCGGTGAGTACGAGCTGCTCACCGATGAGACCGCCGGCAAGGTCCACGGCGCCCTGGCGGCGCCGGTCACCGCCCTCTACCCGAGTCTTGCCAAGTAGCGGGCAAAAGGCCCGGATCGGCCTCGCGCACCCGGCGTGGCCTGGGCCGGGCCCAGGCCACGCCGGGCACGGGGCCGGCACCACCCGCCGCAGGCCTGCGGGGCTGATCACCGCGAACGGAAGGAAGGTGCGGACCATGCCCGAGATGCGCTCTTCGAAAAAGCTGGACTTCAACGTCTTCAATGCGCCCCGCAGAGCTGCCGTCGGCGAGCGGCCGTTCGAGATCGGCCCGCCGTTCGGCTGGGACCCGACCACGGCCACGCTCATCTACGGTGAGCACGACGCCGTGCTGGTCGACGCGCTCACCACGGTGGCCGAAGCCGAGTCCCTGGCGAGCTGGATCGCTCTGCACGAAAAGAATCTCACCACGATCTACATCACACACGGACACCCCGATCATTTCTTCGGGCTCTCGGTCCTGCTCGAACGCTTCCCCGACGCCAAGGCGATCGCCACCCCCGGCACGATGGAGCTCATTGCCCAGACCCCGCCGGAGCTCATCGACTTCGGCCGCCACATCTGGCCCGGTCTGCCGGCAACCCTGACCCTGCCCGAGCTGTACGACGCGCACACCTTCACGCTTGAGGGCGAGGAGCTTCGCATCATCGAGCAGGGCCGCACCGACGGACTGCACACCACCTCGCTGCACGTGCCCTCCATCGACCTGGTCGTCGGTGGTGACGTGCTGTACAACCAGTGCCACATGTTCGTCGGCGAGACGACGCCGGCGAGCCGGGAAAACTGGATCGCCGCGCTGGACCGGCTGGCCGCGCTCGCCCCGAAGTTCGCGGTAGCCGGGCACAAGAAGACCGGCGCCCCCGACACGCCAGAGTGCATCGAGGACTCCAAGCGCTATCTGCGCGACTTCGGCCGGCTGAAGGAATCCACCTCCTCGGAACAGGAACTGTTCGAGCACATGGACGCGCTCTATCCGCACTGGGACAGTCACCAGTCCTGGCTGATGTTCGGACTGCCCCTCAAGACGATCCCGGAAGGAGCCACATGACGCTCACAGACCAGGTCGTCGGCACATGGCAACTGGTGTCGTTCACCGCCGAAAACACCGAACACCCCGGGATCACATACCCGTTCGGACCGGATGCCACCGGAATCATCATGTACACCGCTGACGGCTACATGTCGGCTCAGATCATGCGGCAGGGCCGCAGCGACTACGACCCCCTCGACCGCGACGGTGGCAACCGCGAGCAGGCGGCCGCCGCGGCCGGCTACCTCGCATACAGCGGCCCGTACTCCGTGGACGAGACGACGCGGACATTGCACCACGAGGTCGAAGTGTCGCTCCTGCCGACCTGGCAGAACACCGTTCTCATCCGCCAGGCCACGCTCGAGGGCAATCAGCTGACCCTGGCCGCGGAGGACACCCTCCCCAGCGGGACGCTCCGCTCCACCATCGTCTGGAAACGAGCCGCGCCGCCGCTTGCATAGCCGACCACGGGCAAAGGACCCACCGCCCCTGCTTGCCCCCTGCGCTCGAGCCCCCGCAGCGGTCTCGCCGTCGTGGCGTTCCGCTCGGCGCCACCGCTGCCCGGGGTGACGCCTTCGGCGGAGGCCAGCAGGGCGTCGAAGGTGCTGTCGATCATCGTCGTGACGGCTTCGTCGACCTCGGACGTCTTCCTGTTCTCCCGCCACTCCCTTCGGCCGGAGGTCACCTGGCGACAAGGCACCTTCGACTTCCCGACAACACATCCAGATCAAAACTCTACTTTTGCAAGTTCAGATCGATAAAAGCTATCCGAAGTGACAATGCAAGTCTGCTATAATTTGAGCATGAAACGTCGCGCTTTCGGCCAGTACTGCGGCCTCGCCCGCGCCCTGGAGCTCGTGGGTGAACGGTGGGCGCTGCTGATCATTCGCGATCTCACAGTGCGACCGCAGCGCTACACCGACCTCGTCGACGGGCTGCCCGGCATCCCCAGCAACGTGCTCTCCACCCGCCTGAAGGAAATGGAAGAGGCGGGCATCGTGGAGCGCCGCATCGCACCTGCGCCGCAACGCGGGGTCATCTACGCCCTGACGTCCGCCGGACATGATCTCGAACCGGCCGTCAGTGCTCTCGGCCGCTGGGGAACCGTCCAGCTGGGAGAGCCCAAGCCCGGGGAGATCGTCACTCCCTCATCCGTGGTCATGGCGCTCCGAGCGGCCTTCCGCCCCGACGCGGCGGCCGGACTGACCGCGTCCTGGGAGCTCCATGCCGACGACATGGTCATCTACACCGCCGTAACGGACGGGCACCTCACGGCTGGCATCGGGGCCGCCCCGGACAAGGCCGACCTCGTTGTCACGTTCGAACTGGACGGGCTGCCCTCCTATCTGGCGCTCATGCAGGCCGCCAAATGCGGGCTGGTCACGTTGGAAGGACCGCGCAGGTTCCTGGACGACTTCATCCGCGTGTTCGCTCCTGCCAAGGTGGCGCTGTCAGAATCGCGCCCCGAAGAGCCCGGGCCTATGAGGCCCGCTCTTGATGCCTGAAGGTTGACGTAAGCCCCGCATTCACGGGGCCGGCCGCCTTCTTCGGGCGGCTGGCGACGCAGCCACTGCTTGCGGCAGGGTCTCGTCAGTCCAAGGCACCTGCGCCGGGCCTCAGCGGCGACCGGCGCAGGCATTTTGGATGTCCGGGCCGTGGCAGTACCCAGGATCCGTGAGGCCGAGGATTTTGTGATTCTGTGCGCGAGGCCCGCTTCCTGGAGACGGTGACCGCTCGGCAGCAGACCCGTCAGAGCGAGCAGGGTGCCCGAGGACGGTCTCGGCACCGACGTCCGCCGGCGCCGGGGTCCGGGTGTCGAGCGTGTACGCACTCAGGGCACGTAGGTGAAGCCCGCGATTGAGGTGTCACCCCGAGAGACCGAGGCCGCCGAACCGGTCGCCAGGGGCGTGACGAACCGCGGCATCGCCGGCGCCCTGTTCATCTCCGAACGAACCGGTCCACCGTCCTCCCACCAAACCTGAGCCACACGGGTCCCGGCGCCGGCGCCGGCCTCGGCAATACGTAGTGCGATAAGTCATCCGGCGGACGCCCGGACCCCGCGACGGCCCGAAGAATCCTCTTCGACATACCACCCTGCGGGGCGCCCTCCGGCGGCTTTGACGGCGGTGCGAGCCTCGCAGTCACCGATCGCAGGAGGAGCACCACTGTGAAGACCCTTTGCCGCCGGGCCACTGCGCTCGGATCCGGGCGGCGTCCGACGGGAGGAGGCGGCGGCGACACCGGGGAATGAGGTCGCTCGCGCTCCGTCCCGCTCCGGCGAACGCCGGGTACTCGAACCATGGAGGAGAACACCATGTCGATACCCCACGCCTTACGGGACGACAGTCCCGGCAAGACCACCGCATCGGCCGCACCATCGATGCCGACCGGGCGCAGACGTTCCCGACTCACTCCGGCGGCCCTGGCAGCGGCCGTGGTGTTCGCCGTCTTCGCGGCGCTCGCCCCCACGCCCGCTCAGGCGGCGGAACCCACCCGCTACGAGCTCGTGAACTCCCGCACGGGGCTGCGCGCTGACGTCATAGGGGCTTCGGCCGATCCGTTCACCGGCGCCTTCCTGTGGCCGGACAACGCCAGCGCCTCCCAGGAGTACGAGCTGCTCGACAGTGGAAGCGGGTACTTCCGGATCAAGGCACGGCACTCCGGGCAATGCCTCATGCTCGACTGGCGTTCGGGGTCCTACGTGAACGGCACTCGCGTCATCCAGTACCCGTACTGCGACGCCGGCTACGCGCCGGGCGAATGGACCATCGCCTGGGCGAAGCCGAGCTGCACGGGCCAGTGCTTCCCCTCGGTCATGCTCCTGAAGAACCGGGCCACCGGTAGGTGCCTGGACGCGGAGGGTCCGTCCGGCACGCCCGGCCAGCAGGCCCTGTTGCAGCAGTGGGACTGCATCTCCAGAGACGACCACTGGAACACGGCGAACCAGAGCTGGGGCCTCAATCAGCTCAACAATTTCCCCGTCATCCACTGAACGGCGCACCCCCTGACGTGAACCTGTGTGTCCTCCACGGCCCTCACAACGGCCGTGGAGGACCCGGTTTCTGTCCCGCAGCCACTCTCAACTCACCCCCCAAAAATCCGCTACGCGCTCACGAGCGGGGCGGAAATCGCGCGCCTGCAGGGGTGAGCGCGCAGGCGGTGCCGGGCCGGAACCTGCACCAGCGGTCCGGCAATGTCGGCGCGCTCCGCCGCGGTGACAGCGCGGTGACAGTTCCTGGACGTACCTGGCATGCACACCCGCAACTGCGCTGAGCGCAAGGAACGTCCTTGAGTTTGTCCCAGGAATCCGAGGGGGGTACCGGGGGCGCCACGCGAAGTCACCCTGCCGCTCCGGTGATCGCCGTGACGCGCCTGGCGACACCGCAATTTTCATTCCGTTGCACCCGAATACGAAAGGATGGACCGTGAAGGCCTTCAAAAGGATTGCGCACACGGCGATTCTCGTCACCGTGCTGGCTGTGGTCACAGCGTGCGGAAGCGGCAACTCGGCTGTTTCCGGCCCGGCGGATCATCCGAGTTCGGTGAGTCTTCCCACCATGGACGCCGGCGGGGAGGACCCCGGTGGCAACGAGAGCTGCAAGTACCTCACTCGAGAGGAGGTCGCTGCGGCGATCGGCCCGAATGACGGTGGCAAGCAGGACTACGTGTTCGGTGGTTGCGTCTGGTCGGCCTCAAGCACCAAGGACGGCTTCAGAGAGGCAATTTTCGCGGCGGTGCTTCCCAAGGCCCAGTATGAGAGCGTGGCTGAGATCGGGGATCCGGTGAGCGGATTCGGCGAGGGCGCCACGTACGCCACGATGCACGGCGAACTGTGGTTCCCCTGCCGTGAAGGGGACTTCTGTGGGATCAAGGCCCACACCGCGAGCTCGGACGACCGCGAGCAGATCGCACGGCGACTGGCCACAGCCATGCGGGGCCGTCTCTAGACAGTCGTGCTGTCCTCTTGGCCCGCGTTCCGCCGTCGTCGGTCAGGGCGGTGCGGCCGCCCGGCTGTTCAGCCACCAGGTTGTGCCCGGTTCGTGTGGAGAACCGGAGCGAAGCCTGCCCGACGTCACCGGCCTCCCCGCTCACGGCCGTGCGAGGAGTGGTGCTCATCGGGTGCCGCCTCCTCTGGGACAGCCTGCCGTCGCTTGTGATCGCTGAAGCCTGCTCGTCGGCGGTGGCGGTCGAGGGAGGCAAGGGCTACACCCGTGACGCCCAGAAGCGTGCCGACGAGTTCCTGCCAAGGAAATCCGCTGGTGAGCGAGGCGGGCCAGATCAGGTCGATGGCCAGCGCACCGAGCAGTTGCCCGGCGATCAGCCCGAGGGAAGTCAGCAGCACGCCGAGGTGTTTGGCGAGGTAGGCGGACTGGCCGACGATGAGCACGCCGAGCGGGCCGCCCAGATACAGCCACGGGTCCGCAGGGGGCGTCGACCAGCCGCCGTCCGCAATGCTCCGGACGGTGACGGGGATGGCCAGGACGAGAACGCCGACGATGAAGTTGATGAGGGTCGCGGGCACGAAGTTGCCGTAGTGGGCGGTCTGGAGGCCGTTCATGACCGTCTGCACGCCGTTGGCCAGCCCCGCGGTGAAGGGCAGCAGGAGCAGCAGCATGGTGCCAGTCGAGCCGGTGCCCGTACCGCCGGGGGCAACGCTGAGGACAACGGCGGCGACGATCACCACCGAGCCCGTGGCGCGTGGCCAGGTGATGTGCCGTCGGCCTGCCGGTCCGATGCCCCACAGGTCGACGCCGATCCCGCCGAGGGTCTGCCCGGCCACGAACGCAATGGTGAACAAGGCGATTCCGGTCACCCCGGCCACCACGCCCTGGGTGAAGATGAAGTAGGCGGCTGGTACGCCTGCCAGCAGCGCCCACCTGGGGAAGGCTGCTCGACGGCGCACTGCGTCCGGGATGCGTGCCACACAGCGGCGCGTCGAGGGGGCGGCCAGGGCGATCACGGCAACGAGCAACAAGCCTGCGATCGAGGCAAGGAGCGCGGCTTGTGGCCCGTCCTTCAGCCGCACCCCGAGGGCCCCGGTGATGCGTCCCTGCGCCGGCAGCAGCATTCCGACGGCAAGAGCGGCCAGGAGGTGTACGGGCCTGATGCCCGCAGGTGAGTCGGCAGGTCGTAGTGCGGCAGGGGGCGGTGTCGTGCGTTGGCCTTTGTCTGTGAGGCGGGCTCGGCATGCCGTACGGGGTGGCTGTCGTCGTGGGGATCCGACGAGGATGGTCGTGGCAACCGCGACTTTTACAGCGATCTGGGCGGCGCGGTCGCGGGCGCCCAGGACACGGCCGGCAGCTCGGCCGAGGGGGAAGTGGAGTCGGGCGCGGACGCCGGCCAACGCGTGGTGGGTTGGGTGAACTGCGGCAGGAAGATCAGCAGGCCTTTGAGGGTCAGGGCGCTGAACCTGATGCGCCGGGCCGGGGAGATGTCGTGCGGAGGCCGCTGGGCTGCTGCCGGCATGGGTGGATCCCGGTTCGGCTGGGGCGGTGAGGACGCGGACGCCGGTGTATACCAGGTAGGCGGCGCCGCCCACGGTGAGTGCGCTGAACGCCAGGGAGTTGGCGGTGACCAGGAGGCCAAGGCCGGGAACCACGAGCGTGGTGATCAGGGCGTAGCCGATGGCGATGCCGCCGACCACGGGCAGGACGACGCGGTCGTGGGCGCCGGCCGCCGGAACACACGCCCAGCCAGGGCTGGACACCGCGATCAGGGTGAAGGCGATCGCCGCGCAGGCGATCACTGCGGACAGTTCCATGGGGGCAGTTCTTTCCTCGGGGTGGTCAGGGGGCGGGACCGGTGACGCGGATCCGGGTCCGATGTTCGGTGGCGACGGGCGTGCGCTCACGGCCGCCTGAACGCCGCGCCTCCGGCCGGCACACGGTCAAGGTCCGTCCGGGACATCAGGACGCCGTCGATGGCCTCGATGCGGTCGCCGACGGCGGACGCGATCGGATTGGTCTTGAGTTCGAAGGTGAAGGGACTTCACCGTCCTCTCCGCACAGGGCCAGGGCCGCGTCGCTTGCCTGCTCCGGCTGGATCAGGGTGTTCTCGGGTTGTCCTCTTTCGGGCGGGTCAAGCGGCCACGCGTTCGGCGAGCAGGAAGAGGCCGATGAGGATCATCAGGGCGCCGGAGGCGCGGGTGACCGCCCGGGCCGCGGAGGGTCGGGTCTTGAGCACCGTGCGGGCCAGGACGGCGACGGTGAGGTAAACGGCTGCGCAGGCGGTCATGTGCAGGGTGCCGAACAGGCCGGTCTGCGCGGCCACCGGCCAGCCGGCGCCGGTGGTGTCGATGAACTGCGGGAACAGCGAGAAGTACAGCAGCAGTGCCTTCGGGTTCAGGCCGCTGATTCCGGCACCCTTGAGCATCATCCGCATCCGCGAGGTGCCGGCCGTCTCTTCGGTGGTCATCGGCACGGTGGGCCGGCGCAGTACATTCCAGCCCAGCCACACCAGGTAGCCGGCACCGGCGACGGTCAATGCGGTGAGAGCGGTCGGCGAACCGGCCACGATCACGGCCAGGCCTGCGACGGCCAGGAGCGTGTAGCCCGCGTATCCGGCGATCAGCCCGCCCACCGCGGAGAGTATCGCGCGTTCGTGCAGGCCTGCCGAGATCGCGAAGGCCCAGTCCGCGCCGGGGGTGAGCACGAGCAGTAGATCCACCGCCAGAAAGGCCACCAGCGTGGTCGTGTCCATGGGATCTGCCCTCTTCCCTAGTTCATTACGTGAAGAAGGCTAGGCCGAATTCGCCCGAAAAGGTTCCTTTATTTACCCCGCAATCCCGGATCCTGAGGGAAAATATTCTCCATGGATGCCATGGACCGGAAGATTCTTGCCGAGCTGCAGCAGGACGGCCGTCTCACGATCACCGAACTCGCCGCCCGCGTACAGCTGAGCGTCTCGCCGTGCCACCGCCGGCTGCGCGACCTCGAACGTGCGGGCGCGATCCGCGGCTACCGCGCCACCGTGGACCCGGCCGCCGTCGGGCTGAACTTCGAGACCCTCGTCTTCGCCACCCTGCGCTGGGAGGACGCCAACACCGTCACCGCCTTCGAAGAGGCGGTCACCGCCATCCCCAACGTCCTGCAGGCCCAGCGCTTGTTCGGCGAACCCGACTACCTCCTGCGGGTCGCCGCCGCGGACATCGCCGCCTACCAGCGCCTCTACGACGAACAGCTCGTCCGCCTGCCCGGCGTTCAGCGACTGACCTCCACCCTCGTGATGAAAAACGTCATCGCCGACCGTCCTCTGCCCGCGTAGCCCCCGCGCAGCCGGACATACGTTTGGCGGCCACCGCGTCACCGTTTTGACCGGCGCCACAGAGGGCTCCTTATGCCAGGTGTGTGCGATTGGCTGCGCGGTCATGCTGCGGTCAAGGTTGGGTCAACTCGGCCTTGTAGGACTGAGGCGGACAGGGCGGAGCGAGTCGCTCCGCCGGCGCAAGACTTGGAGTCGTCGTGGGAAGTCTCACCAGAAGGACCTTCGTTTCCGGGCTCGCCTTCGTGGGCGCGGTCGTGGCAGTGGTTCCTGCGGGGGCCGCGCACGCGGACACCGCACCCGCGGTGGCGTCCGCGCAGACGGCGCAGACGGCGCAGACGTGGGAGCTCATCGGCAAGGACGTGTTCACCGGTAACGCCGGGAGCTCGCGCATGCAGGGCGTCACCACCGACGGCACTCACTGGTACTTCTCCAGCAGCAACGAGCTGGAGATCACCGACCTGCGCTACAACACCATCCTCAAGACCTCGCCGGCTATCGCCCCCGAGCTGTTCAATCCCTCGCCGTTCGCCTACAAGGGCCTGAACCACATCGGCGACATCGACTACTCCGACGGCAAGCTCTACATCTCGCTCGACACCAGCACGCGCGACGCGGTGACCGGCGGCCGTTACGACACACCCGTCTTCGCCACCTACAACGCCGCCGGCCTGAGCTTCACCGGCGAGGCCGCGCCCCTGAGCCCGCCGCACGGAGTCCAGGACATCGCCAGCTGGGTGGCCGTCGACACGAGCAAGGGCCTCGCCTACGGCATGGCCTACAACAAGGCGACGGAGATCGCCGTCTACAACCTGAAGGACTGGAGCTTCAACCGCTACATCCCGCTGTCGCAGTCGGTCGACCAGGCCCAGGGCGGCAAGATCCACGACGGCTGGATGTACTTCGCCTCGAACGACGCGGGCAAGAACATCTCCCGCGCCAACCTGACGACCGGCGAGGTCCAGAACCTTTTCACCCTCAAGACCCCCTACCCGCAGGAGGTCGAGGGCCTGTCGTTCCTGAAGACGCCGCAGGGCACGACCCTCAACATCCTCAACCGCGAGCAGCCCGACCCGAACGCCGACGGCAACGTCACCTTCTACCACTTCCTCCTGAAGGAGCCGGGCACGCCGACCATCGTCGGCTCGCCGAAGGTCGGCGGTTTCGTGACGGCCGACGCCGGCGAGTGGACCCCGTCCGCCACGTTCGGGTACCAGTGGCTCGTGAACGGCAAGCCGGTCAAGGGCGCGACCGACGCGCGGTTCCACCTGCTGGGCAAGTACCTGCACGACAAGGTGACCGTCCAGGTGACCGGCACGTGGACCGACGGGACGTCGCGCACGGTGGAGTCGGCGCCGCTGACGGTCGCGACCGGCTCCCAGGCCTGACGGTGACGGCAGCGAGGTAGCCACAGCCTCGTCGCAGTGACACGCAGGGCTCATCGCCCGGCGTGTCACTGCGTCGAAGCCGGGATGGTCGGCGCTCCGGCCAGGCCGGTGCCAACCAGGCGCGACGTGCTGTTCGGCCAAGGCCCGCGGCCCGACGTCGGGCGATGGGCATACGGCGCGTACCGCGCCGGCCGAACCGTCGTGCCCGGTCTGCTGAGCGTTTCCGGCTGGCCGACTCGCGCCAAGCCGAAGCCGGCCTTCCGCAAGGGAGGCCGGCACCGCAACGGGACCAGGGCAGGGTGCTGTCCCGTCGCGGCCGTCACGCTCACGGTCCTGCTCACGATCACCGCTTCCGGGTCGCCCGGTGCACGAAAGCAGGCGGAAGGTTCGGCCAGACCACCGTCGAGCGCTCCAGCCGGTCGAAACGGTGTGCCAGTTCGGCGGCGAAGTGACGGGCCGGCGGGGTCCAGGCCGCGTGCAGATACGCGAAGGTGGTGAACCGGCCGCCAGGTACGAGGACTTCGGTCACGGCGTCCAGGATGTGCGCGCGGCGTTCGCGCGGCATGACCGTCCACGGCAGCCCGGACACCACCGCATCGACCGGCTCGTCCACCGCGGCGGCCAGCTCGGCCGCCGATCCTCGTACCACGGTCAGCCGCGGGTCCCGCCGACCGGCCGCCAGCCGGGCCGCGAGCACGGGGTTGAGCTCGACCGCGACCAGTCGTGCGTCGGGCGCGAGCCGGGCGAGGATCGCATCGGTGAACACCCCCGTTCCCGGGCCGAGCTCCACAACGAGGCCGGCCCTCTCCAGACCGATGCCTTCGGTCATCGCGCACGCCAGCCGCCGGGAACTGGCGGATACCGCGCCGGTCATGAGGGGCCGTCTGAGGAACTCGGTGGTGATCGACATGACGGACATGCTGAAAGCGTCCCGAGGAGCCGCACATCGTGTTCCCGGCCGGTGCGTGTACGACCACGGGAGGACCCCGAGGCGCCCCGGAGGACGATGCGGCGCGGCGGGCCCCGACCGTAGCGTGAGGTGGTGCACTGGCTGATCGAGACCCTGCCCCGCCTGCGGCGCGGCCACCCGTGGCTGGCGGACCTGCTGCTGGTCGTGGTGGTGGCCATGCCCCCGGTGATCCACGCGCAGCCGGGCTGGCGGCCGGTCTGGGTGCAGACGGGCGTCTACATGGCCCTGGTGCTGCCCCTGCTGGCGCGCCGACGTCGGCCGGTGCTCGTCGCGGCCCTGGTGACGGCGGGGTTCTGGGCGCAGAACCTCGGACAGGTGTGGGGACAGGAATCGGGACGCGGCGCCGTCGCCCTGGCCGCGGTCCTGGCCACGCTCACGGTGCGTGGCCTGCGCCGGTCCGCGGCGACGGTGGTCTGTGCCACCGTCCTCGTACTGCTGTGGATTCCCGCATGGCAGCGGGAGCCGGCGGGCACGGGCGCTCGTGCTGCCTGGCTCACCCCGCTCACGGTGGGCCTTCTGCTGGGCGGTGCATGGGTGTTCGGCGAATACGTCCGTGCCCGGCGGGCCTACGTCGCCGAGTTCGAGCGGAGGGCCGCGCTGGCCGAGTCGGAGCGCCTCGCCCTGGCCCAGGTCGCCGTCGCCGAGGAGCGGGCACGCATCGCCCGCGAGATCCACGACGTACTCGCGCACAGTATGAGCGTGATGGTGTTGAACGCCGAGGGCGGCAGGCTGATGCGCCATGTCGACCCCACTGTCGTGGACCGCACCCTCGGCGTCATCAGCACGACCGGCCGTGAGGCCCTGGGTGAACTGCGGCGGCTGCTGGAGGTGCTGCGCACGCCCGGCGCCGACGCCTCGGCCGACGGCTGCGATCCGGGTGGGGCCGCCGCGTCCCTCCCGGCGGATCTGCGGCGACTGGTCGGACGCCTCAGCGCGAGCGGCAGGCACGCGGTCCTGGAACTCCACGGGGACGGATCCGGCCTTCCCGCGGATCTCACCGTGCAGACGCACCGCATCGTGCAGGAGGCGCTCACCAACGTCGTCAAGCACGCGCCGCCGGACGCCTCGATCCACGTACGGGTCGACACCGGTACCCAGGGGCCCGGGCGCCTGGTCCGGGTCCGGGTGGAGAACTCGGCAGGAACCGGAAGGGCAACCGCCGCCGAACGCCCCGCCCCGCTGCTCTCCTCCGGTCGCGGGCTGGCCGGCATGCGCGAACGCACCGCGCTGTACGGCGGAAGTGTGACCGCCGGGCCCACTCCCGACGGCGGCTACAAGGTCGCCGCCACCCTGCGCCCCACGCAGCCCCAACTCACTGCGGAGACCGCATGACCGGCCCGACCCCGACCCCGGCTCCCCCGCCGCCGCCGTCCCGTGTGCTGATCTGCGACGACCAGGAGCTGATCCGGATGGGGCTGCGGATGGTCGTCGACAGCCAGCCCGATCTGACCGTCGTGGGCGAAGCCGCCGACGGCGACGCGGCGATCGCCGGCGTGGCCGCCCTGGAGCCGGACCTCGTCCTGATGGACGTCCGCATGCCCGGTCTCGACGGGCTCACCGCGACGGAGCATCTCTGCGCCCAGCCCCAAGGCCCCCGGATCCTCGTCGTCACCACCTTCGACCTGGACGAGTACGCCTATGCCGCCCTGCGTGCCGGCGCGAGCGGCTTCCTCGTCAAGGACGCCCCCGCCGAGGAAATCCTGGTGACCGTCCGTGCGGTGCTGCGCGGAGAGGTCATGGTGGCGCCCTCGCTGACCCGGCGCCTGGTGGAACGCTTCGTCCTGCAAGCCCCCGCGTCCGCGCCCGCCCAGCGCGGCCGTCTGTCGGCTCTCACCGAACGGGAACGAGAAGTCCTCTCCCTGGCCGCCCGGGGACTCGCCAACGGCGAGATCGCGGACAGCCTCTTCATCGGGGAGACCACCGTCAAGACCCACCTCGGCCGCATCCTGACCAAACTCGGCCTCCGTGACCGGATCCACGCGGTGATCTTCGCCTACGAGAGCGGTCTGGTACGGGTCGGGGACGAGTCCGTGCACTGAGGAGTGCGACGGCCGTCGAAGGCGACGTCGAAGGCCTGAAGTACGGCTTGTCCGGCATCCGGACGCGGCCGGGTGCAGAGCCACTGCCGCGGGCGGCCCGTTCGTGACGTCGGCGTTGCATTCGTATGGCGGACGACTGTGAAGTCTGGTGGCGGACGCGATCACGACTCCAGACTCTTGTGTTGTCGGTCCCCGATCAGGAAACGACAGGCCCGGACACCAGCGCACCGTCGCAGCGGACCGAGTACGCGCACTTCACCATGTCAGAAAGCAGCGCCAGCATGCCCAGAACCGGCACACCCCCGCCGGACCCCCACACCGTCGCCGGCACGTCCCACATCCGGAGGGAGGCACACTCGTGCTCCGTCACCTGATCAGCAAGGCCGCCGGATGGCTCGCCATGATCGTGGTCGCCACGAACGTGACGTATGTGCTGGCCGCGTGGTTCCTCGACCCGAGGTCCAACTACCGGGGACTGCGCCCGGTCCGGACGGAGGAGCAGATCGACCGCGCTCTGGCGCCGTACGGCCTGGATCCGCGGGTCCCGCTGGCGGATCGGTGGTGGCACTGGTTCAGCGACGTGGTTCTGCATTTCGACTGGGGAAAGTCACCGGTCGGTGTGTCGGTGAACTCGGAGATCGGTTTCCGGGCCGTGGTCAGCGGCCAGTTGGTCACTGCCGCGACGCTCCTGTCCGTGGTCCTGGGTGTGGCGCTCAGTGTGTTCAGCGCGTCCCGGCAGTACGGCTGGTGGGACCGGATCACCCAGTTCGCCTCCGTGTTCCTGTTCAACGTCCCGGCGGCGGTCGCGGCACTGGCGGTGGTCCTGGCCGGGATCTGGCTGAACCAGCACCTCGGGTGGCGCTTCCTGTACGTCGCCGGGGAGAAGTCCCCGACTGTCAAAGGGTTGTGGCCGACGGTCACGGACCGGTTCCAGCACCTGATCCTGCCGACAGCGAGCCTGACCCTGCTGGGCTACGTCGGCTACCACCTGACCCAGCGTTCGCTGCTGCTGGACAGCGTGAACGCGGACTTCGTACGCACCGCGCGCGCCACCGGCCTGACGCGTGCCCAGGCGATCCGGCGGCACGCACTTCGCGCCTCGCTCATCCCGACGGCCACGTCGGTGGCGTTCGGCATCCCGGCGATCTTCACCGGCGCGGTGATCACCGAGACCGTCTTCGGGTGGAACGGCATGGGCCAGTACTTCATCCAGACACTCGCCAAGAACGACGTGCACGGCGCCGTCGCCGTGGCGGCCTTCGGCGCCGCGATGACCGCGGTCGGGGCGATCCTGGCCGATGTCGCGGTCGTCCTCCTCGACCCGCGGGTACGGGTGAGCTGAGATGGCGACCACGGTGACTCCCCTGCCCGAGCCGCTCGACGACGCCGCCGCGCTCCGGCTCGGCAGCGGACTGCTGTACCTGCGGCGGTTCGCCCGCAACCGCGGGGCCCTGCTCGGGGTGACCCTCTTTGTGCTCCTGCTGTTCTTCACGGTGTTCGGAGGCCTGTTCACGCGCTTCGCGTACACCGACACCGACTTCACGGCACTCACCCAGCCCCCCGGCGCGACGCACTACTTCGGCACCAACCAGGGTGGCAACGATGTCTACGCGGAGGCCGTACACGGCCTGCAGCGCTCGTTGGCGATCGCGGTCAGCGTCTCGGTGCTGACGATCGTGCTCGCCGCCGTGATCGGCGCGGGCGCCGCGTACTTCGGTGGGCGTGTCGAGAAGCTGACCCTGACGGTCATCCACTTTCTGCTCGTCGTGCCGTCGTTCCTCATCCTGGCCCTGGTCTCGCACCACCTCGCCGGCGACTGGCGCGTGCTCATCCTGGTGCTGACCGTGTTCGGCTGGATGTCCACGGCACGGGTCATCTGGGCGGTCTCCACATCCCTGCGGGAGCGGGACTACGTGCTGGCCGCCGAGTTCATGGGCGTGCGGCCGTGGCGGATCGTCATGCGGCACATCATCCCCAACCTCGGTTCCCTGCTCATCGTCAACCTGACCCTCGGAGTCGTCGCCACCGTGCTCAGCGAGACCGCCCTGTCCTTCCTCGGTTTCGGTGTGCAGACGCCGGACGTGTCACTGGGCACCATGCTCGCCGACGGCGCGGGGACCATCACCAGTGCTCCCTGGCTGTTCGGCTATCCGGCCGGCCTGGTGGTGCTGCTGACGGTGTCGATGACCCTCATCGGCGACGGCCTGCGCGACGCCCTCGACCCCACGTCGGCCACCGGGGCCTCGGGAGGCCGGCGATGACGTTCACCACCCCTCGGACACACCCCGCCACGGCGTCCGGTACCACGGCACCGGTGCTGTCGGTGCGCGACCTGCACATCTCCTTCCCGTCCGAGGCCGGTCCGGTCCCGGCCGTGCGGGGAGTCAGCTTCGACGTGCTGCCCGGGCGGACCCTCGGCATCGTCGGCGAGTCGGGGTCGGGCAAGTCCGCCACCGCGATGGGCATCATGGGCCTGCTGCCGGAGACCGCCCGGCTGTCGGGGCAGGTACAGCTCGGCGGCCGCGACCTGGTAGGACTGAACGACCGGCAGCTGTCCGCGGTGCGCGGCAAGGACATCGGCATGGTCTTCCAGGACCCGCTGTCCGCGCTGACCCCGATCTTCTCGGTGGGCAGGCTGCTGTCCGACGCACTGCGGGTGCACCAGGACCTGACGAGGCAGGCCGCGTGGAAGCGCGCGGTCGATCTGCTGGACCTGGTCGGCATCCCCGAACCGCACCGCAGGGCACGGTCGTTCCCGCACGAGTTCTCCGGCGGCATGCGCCAGCGCGTCGTGATCGCCCTGGCCATGGCGAACTCACCGTCGGTCATCATCGCCGACGAACCCACCACCGCCCTCGACGTGACCGTGCAGGCGCAGATTCTGGGCGTGCTGCGCACCGCGCAGGCCGAGACCGGTGCGGGTGTCGTACTCATCACCCATGACCTGGGGGTGGTGGCCGGTTACGCGGACGAGGTCGCGGTGATGTACGCCGGCCGGATCGTGGAACAGGCCGCGGCCGAGGAGCTGTACGGCCACCCCACCATGCCCTACACGATCGGGCTGCTGGGCGCGGTGCCCCGGCCCGATGTCCGGGCCGACCGGGCTCTCGTGCCGATCGGCGGCGAGCCCCCCTCGCTGCTGCGGATGCCGGCCGGTTGCCCGTTCGCGGACCGCTGCCCGGCCGCGGTCGACCGTTGCCGCACGGAGGAGCCCGCGCTGGCCCCCGTCGCCGGCCACGGGCGGGTGGCCTGCCTGCGCGCCGACGAGGTGGCCGACGGCCGCCTGGCGAGGGAGTCGCTGTTCCCCGCCGCCGCGGACGCCGGGGAGCGGACCGCCGGCTCCCCCGGTGAGGTGGTGCTCCGCGTCTCCGGCCTGGCCAAGACGTATCCCGTCACCACAGGCGCGTTGCTCAGGCGCCGTGTCGGCACGCTGCACGCCGTCGCCGATGTCGGCTTCGAGCTGCGGGCGGGCCGGACCCTGGGCCTGGTGGGCGAGTCCGGCAGCGGCAAGACCACCACCCTGCTGGAGATCATGCGCCTCAAAGCGCCCGAGCGCGGGCTGATCGAGGTCGAGGGCACGAACGTGGCCGGGCCGGGTTCCGCCGAGCGGGCGCGGGAGCTGCGCCGCGCGGTGCAGATCGTCATGCAGGACCCCATGGGCTCCCTCGACCCCCGGCTCCCGGTCTTCGACCTGCTCGCCGAGCCTTTGCAGGCGGTGGGCGCCGGCCGTGCGGCGATCCGCGCACGCGTGGCCGAGCTCCTCGACCTGGTCGGGCTGGAGGCGTCGGTGTCCGACCGCTTCCCGGCCGCTCTGTCCGGTGGGCAGCGCCAGCGGGTCGGCATCGCCCGGGCGCTGGCGACCGAACCGCAGATCGTGGTGCTCGACGAGCCGGTGTCCGCGCTGGACGTCTCCGTGCAGGCCGGCGTCGTCAACCTGCTCGCGAAACTCCAGCGCGAACTGGGCCTCGCCTACCTGATCGTCGCGCACGACCTCGCGGTGATGAGGCACGTGGCCGACCACATCGCGGTCATGTACCTCGGCCACATCGTCGAGACAGCCGCCACCGAGGATCTCTTCGCCGACCCCAGGCACCCTTACACCGAGGCCCTGCTCTCCGCGATCCCGGTCCCCGACCCACGGGTCGAGCGATCACGGGAGCACATCGTGCTGGAGGGCGAGCAGCCGAACGCATCGGATCTGCCGCCAGGTTGCGTCTTCGTCGGCCGCTGTCCCCTGTACCGGACGCTCGACGAGGCGCTGCGGGAACGCTGTCGCGCCGAGCGGCCCGCCCTGGGCGCGGCGGCAGCCGGCTCCGGCCACCGGCACGCCTGCCACGCCCGCTGAATCAAGGCCCCCCCACCCCGCCGGCATCGCGCCCCGCGGTGCCGCACGCCTCCACACAGGAACGGAACCACTCCCCCATGCGATCGCACATCACCCCCACAGCCGCGCTCGTGGCGGCCCTCGCGCTGGCCGCCACCGCCTGCAGTTCCTCCGGGTCCGGTGCCCCTGTGGCCGGCAGGCCCACCGACAAGGCGGCGACGCCCGCGGTGGCCTCGGCGAAGGTCGACTACAACCCGCAGCCGTACGAGAACATCAAGGACGGCGGGACCTACACCACCCCCGGTACTTTCGACGACCAGGGAAATCCCTTCAACGCCAACGCGACCCTCACCGCCTCCCGCATCTGGTTCTGGTACAACCCCGACGTCATCACGTACTCCCCCACCGGCGAAGTGCAGTACAACCCGGACTACCTCAGCGACGTCAAGGTCACCACCACCGGCGGCAACCAGCGGGTCGTCCTCACCATCAACCCCAAGGCCACCTACAACGACGGCACCCCCATCGACTGGAGCGCCGTCAAGGCGACCTGGCAGGCCAACAACGGCACGAACAAGGACTACAACGCGAGCAACACCGAGGGCTACCGCAACATCATCTCGGTCACCCGCGGCACCGACGACAAGCAGGCGATCATCGAGTTCAAGGGTGTCGACCCCTGGTGGTCCAGCCTGTTCACGACCTTCCTGCACCCCAAGGCCGCCACGGTCGGCGCCTTCAACGACGCCTATGTCAAGAAGGCCCACCCCGAATGGGGCGCCGGCCCCTACACCGTGGGCACGCTCGACACCAAGAGCGGCAACCTCACCTTCGTCCGCAACCCCAAGTGGTGGGGCAAGAAGGGCAAGCTCGACAAGCGGATCTACGTCAACCTGGACTCGGACGCCGCACTCAACGCCTTCAAGAACGGGCAGGTCGACTACGCCGCCACCGGCAGTGCCGAGGGCCTGAAGCAGATCAGCGGCGTCAAGGGAACCGAGATCCGCCGTGGCGGCAGCCCCTTCGAGTACTCGCTCTACGTCAACACCAAGTCGACGGTCCTGGGCGACGTCCACGTCCGCGAGGCCCTGCTGAAGAGCGTGGACCGGGCACAAATCGCCAAGATCCAGTTCCAGGGCCTGGACTACTCCGAACCGCTGCCCGGCTCGGCCCTGCTCTTCAGTTTCCAGAAGGGCTACAGCGACAACATCTCCCCGCTGATCGACTACGCCCCCGACGACGCGAAGAAGGCCCTGGACGCCGCCGGCTGGAAGCCGGGTGGTGACGGTATACGCGAGAAGAACGGCACCAAGCTCAGCGTGGGCTACACCCTCCTCGGCGACGACCCTCTGGACAAGGCCACGGCCAACGCGTTCGCCGCGATGCTCAAGCCGGTCGGCATCCAGCTCGAGATCAAGAAGGCCGACGAAGCGGACTTCGCGAAGATCCTCGGCGACCGGGACTTCGACCTCTTCCTGTCCGGCAACCGGTCCACGGACCCCTTCGGCGCCCGCTACCTCTACCAGTTCTACGGCACCGACAGCGACTCCAACCTGACCGGCGCCGGAACCCCCGACCTGGACAAGGAGATCCACGCCGCGGCCTCGATCTCCGACCCGGACCGGCAGACCGCCCAGGCCAACGCCATCGAGCGCAAGGAACTCGCGCAGTACGCCTTCCTGCCCCTGTTCAGCGGGCCGTCCATCTACGCCGTGAAGAAGGGCCTCGCCAACGTCGGCGCCACCATCTTCGGCACTCCGCTGCCGGAGACCGTGGGCTGGCAGAAGTAGCCGTCCCACGGGCCCACCCGGGCCGGCCGGGACGCGAGTCGCGCTCCCGGCCGGCATGCCGTGCTCTCGGAAGGAACGCCCATGTCCGGTCCCGTTCTGCACCTCGCCGTCGAGATCGACGGCGACGGCGCCCACCCCGCGGCCTGGCGCCGCGCCGCCCACTCCCCCGGCCGGCTGCTGACCCCACGCCGGGTGGCCGGCGTGGCAGCGGCCGCGGAGAACGCCGGGTTCAGCCTCGTCACCCTGGACGACGGTGTGCTGCCGCCCGGCGCCCCGCCGGACCCGGTGGGCCGGATCGGCGCGGTGGAGCGGGCGGCCTTCGTCGCCGCGTCCACGAGCACGATCGGGATCGCGCCGGTGCTACCCGTCACGTACGCGGAACCGTTCCACGTCTCCGGTCAGTTGGCGTCGCTGGACCACGTTTCCGCCGGACGCGCGGGATGGGTGGTGACCGAGGAGGACCTGCCCGAGGCGGCGCGCGCCTGGGGGCGCCCTCTGATCGCCGACGCGGGCGGGCGGGCCCGCGAGACCCGGGACGGGGTGGGGGTGGTGCGTGCCCTGTGGGACTCCTGGGAGGACGACGCCGTGATCCGGTCGGTGGCCAGCAGCCGCTACCTCGACCGCGAACGCCTCCACTACATCGACTTCACCGGGGAGACCTACTCCGTGAAGGGCCCGGCGATCGTGCCGCGCCCACCCCAGGGGCAACCGGTCGTCCTGGGCCGGCCGGACCTGGTGCCCGCCGGGCTGCTCGACGTGGCGCTCGTCAGCGGGCGGGACCCGGCGGCGGTGACGGCTGCCGCCGCCGCGGCGGGCACACCCCGCGTCCTCGCGGAGGTCGACGTCGCCCTCGACACGCCCCGGGCGAGCGCCGCCGAACGCGTCGCCGACCTGGAGCGTCACGCGCCGTGGGCCGATCGTGGGCGGCTGCGGCACATCGGATCGGCCGACGGCCTCGTCGCCCTCCTCGCCGGTCTGCGCGGCCTGGTGGACGGCGTCCGGCTGCACCCGCTCGTCCTGGACGAGGACCTGGCCGTCCTCTCCCGGCTCGTGGTGCCCGCCCTGAGCGAACGACGCCTGGCCGCCCGTCCGCTTCCGGGCGGGTCACTGCGCTCGGCCCTGGGTCTCGAGCGGCCCGCCAACCGTTACGCCACCACCGCCCCCGAGGAGGAGGCCCGATGACCCGCACCGATCCCCTCGACGTCCCTCGCCCCGACGCGCAGCTCCACTTGGGGGTGTTCTTCCAGGGCGTCAACCACTGGACCGTCTGGTCCGCGCCGGAGAGCGGTTCGCAGATCGACCCCGCATCGTTCCGCCGGGTCGCCCAGACCGCCGAGCGGGGCCTGTTCGACGCGTTCTTCCTCGGCGAGGGCCTGCGGTTGCGAGAGGTCGACGGCCGCATCCACGATCTCGACGTGGCCGGGCGGCCGGACGCGATCACCCAGCTCGCCGCACTGGCCGCCGTGACCCGCCGGATCGGCCTGGTCAGCACCTCCAACTCCACCTTCAACGAGCCCGCCGACCTCGCCCGCCGCCTGTCCGGGCTCGACCTGCTCTCCGAAGGCCGCGCAGGGTGGAACGTGGTGACCACGGACAACGCGTGGACCGGCGAGAACTTCCGCCGCGGCGGCTACCTCGACCATGCCGACCGCTACCGGCGGGCGGAGGAGTTCCTCACCGTCGCCCGCTCCCTGTGGGACGGCTGGGAGGACGGGGCCGTCGCCACCTCCGCGGAGGCACCGTCCTGGTCGGTACCGGGCGCCGTCACCCGCGTACGCCACAAAGGCGCCCAGTTCGATGTCGACCTCGTCCCGACCTTGCCCCGCAGTCCCCAGGGGCATCCGGTCGTCTTCCAGGCCGGGGACTCCGGCGAGGGCCGCGACTTCGCCGCCCGCAACGCCGACGTCATCTTCTCCGCGCACGGCAGCGACTTCGACGACGCACTGGCCTTCGCCGAGGACATCCGGCGCCGGCTGCGGGCGGCCGGACGACCCGAGGACGATCTGCGGATCCTGCCCGGCACGGAGATCATCATCGGCGCCACCGAGGAGGAGGCGCACGAGAAGAAGCGCTGGATCCGCCGGCAGCAGGTGACTCCCGCGACGGCGCTCGGCATCGCGGGGCTGTTGTGGGGCATCGACCTGTCGGACCGGGACGCCGACGGGCCTCTTCCCAAGGAGGATCCCGTGGTGGCCGAGAACGACGGCTCCTTCGGCGCCCGGCGCGTCGCCGACCCGCGCGTGGTGGTCGCCGAGTGGCGTGCCAAGGCGGAGGCGCACGGGTGGTCGCTGCGCGAGGCCGTCATCGCGCTCGGGCCCCAGCGTGGCCATGTCGGCACCCCGTCCCGACTCGCCGACCGGTTCGCCTCCTTCGTACGGCACGGAGCGGTCGACGGCTTCAACGTCACGCCTTACCTGATCCCGGACGGCCTCGACGACATCGTCGACCTGCTTGTCCCGGCACTGCAGGAACGCGGTGTCTATCGCACGGAGTACACCGGTAGGACACTCCGCTCCCATCTGGGCCTGCGACCGCCACTGACCCGCCGCGCGGCCTTCGGGAGCCGCCAACGGGCGGATCGGACCGAAGAGTTCGCGCCATTGACGGACGGCGACACCGCTCCGTAGGCTGCGAAGCGGCATTGAGCGTCAGCGTCAAGCCCTGGCTGGCTGACCGGCAACCCTCCGACGCGGCGGGGTGCTCCAGGTGAAAGCCCGGCGGAGTCATCGGCGACTTCCGCAAGCGCGCCGCCCCGTGAACGGAGCCCGGAGGGGGAGGAGTAGGCATGCGGCACCACGGCTACCTGAGCGCCTCCCTCGCGGCCGCGACGCTGTTCTCCGGCTTCTCGCGGCGACGCCATATCGATCTGCAGCGCTCCGCCAGCTGTCTCTGTCACAGCTGACCGGGATCCGCCCCGCCGGCTGACTACGCGCGCCGGCCGCCTCCCCGCACATCCACGCCCCCTGCGGGGTGTACCGGTTCGCGCCCACCGCCGGACCCGCTCTCTCCCTCCCTCTCCCCATCCTCTGAACAGCGTCACCCCGTCGCGGCAGCACGCCTGACGGGGCGTCATATCCGTGCGCTCTCGCTCCCTGCGCCGGTGCGCGGTGACACGAGTAGGAGAACCCTCGGTGACAGCTCATCACGATGCATCCACCGGCCGGGCCGCCGCCGCCCTGGCCGTCCTCATGACCACCGGCGTCCTGCTGACCGCCTGCGGCTCGGGCACCGGCGGGTCCGGCGCCGGTACCGGGCGGCCCAGTTCCGGAGGCACCCTGACCTTCGCCGTCGGTTCCGACGCCGGCTGCGTGGATCCGCAGCAGGTCGGCAGCAACGACACCATCTACTCCCTGCGCCAGGTCGTCGACTCCCTGACCGACCAGGACCCGAAGTCCGGCAAGATCGTGCCGTGGCTGGCCAAGAGCTGGGACGTCAGCCCGGACGCCACCACGTTCACCTTCCACTTGAGACCAGGCGTGACCTTCAGCGACGGTTCACCGCTGACCGCTCAGGTGGTCAAGGACAACTTCGACGCCGTGCCGAAGCTCGGCGCACTGGCCATCCTCGCCCAGGGGTACCTCAGCGGCGTGGAGAGCACGGCCGCCGTCGATCCGTCCACCGTGCGAGTGACGTTCAAGGCGCCCAACGCCCAGTTCCTCCAGGCGACGGCAACGCACTCGCTGGGGATCGAGTCGTCGGCGAGCGTGAAGAAGTCGCCGCAGGACAGGTGCAGCCAGGGGGTGGTCGGATCCGGACCCTTCGTGCTGAAGCAGTACGTGCAGAACCAGTCGATCACCCTGGCCAAGCGGGCCGGGTACCAGTGGGGCTCCTCACTGTGGACCAAGAAGGGCGAGGCGTACCTGGACCAGCTGGTGTTCAAGGTGGTTCCCGAGGCGGGAGTACGGGCCGGCAGCCTCCGGTCCGGCCAGGTGGACGCGATCGGCAGCGTCGGCCGGGCCGACGAGGCGACGCTCAAGGGAGGCCGGGTGAACCTCCAGCAGCGGGCGAACCCCGGCGTCGTGTTCGGACTGGGGTTCAACAACTCCCGGCCGATCCTGAAGGACGCCAGGGTGCGCCAGGCGGTCGGGTACGCCGTCGACCGACAACAGGTCGCCGCCACGGTGTTCCCGACCGGCACCCGGCCGGCCACCAGCGTCCTGTCGCACACCACGCCGGACTACACCGACCTGGGTGCGGAACTGGCCCACGACGGCGCCAAGGCGGGGGCACTGCTGGACGCGGCCGGTTGGAAGCCGGGCCAGGACGGCATCCGCACGAAGAACGGCACACGGCTGAGCCTGACCGTCAAGTGGTTCGCAAACGCGGCCACGAACCAGCCGGCACTGGAACTGATCCAGCAGCAGCTCAAGGCCACCGGCATCGAGCTGGTGCTCAAGGAGTTGCAGATCTCCCAGATCGCCCAGGTGCAGCAGTCCGGCGACTTCGACGCACTGTGGGGAAACCTGACCCGCGCCGACCCGGACATCCTGCGGACCTCGTACTCCACCGAACTCGCCAACACCTACCGCGTGCCGTCGAGCCCACTGGACGCGGTCCTGGACCAGCAGGCGGCCACCACCGACGCGAACCAGCGGGCACAACTGGTCACGCGGGCACAGACGTTGATCGTACGAAATGCCTACACCGTCCCGGTGGTCGAACTGCAGACCCAGCTGGGCGTGTCGAACAAGGTGCACCACCTCGACTTCGACGCCTCCAGCCGGATCCAACTGCACGACACCTGGATCGGCTGACGGCATGGGCGCATACGTGATCAAGCGGTTCGCACAGGCGCTCGCCGTGCTGTGGGCCGCCTACACGCTGTCGTTCGTGGTCCTGGACTACCTGCCCGGTGACCCGGTGTCGGCCATGGCCGGCGCCGGGGCGGACTCCGCTGCCATCGATCCGGCGCAGCTGGCCGCGCTCCGACACCAGTACGGCTTCGACAAGCCAGTTCCGGAGCAGTACATCGAGTACCTCGGCCGGGCCGTGCGCGGCGACTTCGGTGACGCGATCTCCACGGGCCGGTCAGTCACCGCGACCCTGGCCGACGCACTGCCGCAGACCCTGCAACTGACGGGGGCGGCGCTGCTGCTCGCAGTCGCCGCCGGCGGCGGACTGGCGGTGCTGGCGACCCGTACCCCGCGGCGGTGGCTGCGGCAGGTCCTGCTGTCCCTGCCACCGTTGGGAGTGTCGGTTCCCACGTTCTGGGTCGGGCTGATCCTCGTCGAGGCGTTCTCCTTCAGGCTGCGCTGGTTCCCCGCCTTCGGCAACGACGGACTGCGCGCCCTGGTGCTGCCCGCCGTGACGCTGGCCGTCCCGACCGGCGCGCTGGTCGCACAGGTACTGGCCAAGAGCCTGTTCACGGCACTGGGCCAGCCCTACGTGGAGACGGCGCGGGCCAAGGGCGCCGGCCGATGGCGCATCCACCTGCGGCACGCGCTGCGCAACGCGTCCCTGCCGGCGCTCACCATCGTGGGGCTGCTGGTCGGGCAGCTCGTCGCCGGTTCCGTGGTCGTGGAGACCGTCTTCGCCCGCGACGGCCTGGGCCGGGTGACGGTCACCGCGGTCACCGCGCAGGACCTTCCACTCGTCCAGGGCGTGGTGGTGTTCGGCGCGCTGACCTTCGTACTGGCCAACCTGGTGGTCGACCTCGTCTATCCGCTGCTGGACCCGCGCATCGTGGTGGCCTCGGGCAGGAGGGCGAGTTTCGCATGAGCCAGAGCCTTGTCCACGACACCACCGAGTCCACGGCACCTCAGCGGGGGCGTCCGGTGCACGGCACGCCGCCGGGACCGCGGCACGGCGACGCACGGCGGGCGCTGCGCTTCCTGCTGCACCGCCCGGGCCTGCTGGCCTCGATCGTCGTCGTCGTCCTGGTGGTGATCGCCTCCTTCCGCCCTGAGCTGTTCACCTCACGCAATCCGCTGGAAGGCACGCCGTCGCAGAACTTCCGAGGCCCCAGCGGCGTGCACTGGTTCGGCACCGACGAACTGGGACGCGACCTGTTCTCCCGTGTCGTGCACGGGGCACAACTGTCCCTCAAGGCGACGCTGATCGCGGTGGCGGTGGCGTTCGTCCTGGGCGGCCTGCTCGGCCTGGTGGCCGGGTTCGTGGGCCGCTGGATCGACGACGTCCTGATGCGCTTCGTGGACGTCCTGCTCTCCATTCCCGCGCTGTTCCTGTCCCTGGCCCTGGTCACCGCGCTGGGGTACGGGACGGTGAAGGTGGCCTTCGCGGTCGGGATCGCCGGCGTGGCGAGCTTCGCCCGGGTGGCCCGGTCGGAAGTGCTGCGAGTGCGGCAGGCCGTCTTCGTCGAGGCGTCGCGGTCCTGCGGTGCACGCTGGTACTCGGTACTGGGCCGGCACGTGCTCCCGAACGCCGCGGGCCCGATCGTCGTGCTGGCCACCCTCGAACTGGGAACGGCGATCCTGTCCGTGTCGGCATTGAGCTTCCTCGGCTACGGGACGCCACCGCCGGCCCCGGAGTGGGGAACGCTCATCTCCGTGGGCCGCAACTACCAGGCGAACGCCTGGTGGCTGACGGCACTGCCCGGCCTGGTGATCGCAGCGACGGTCCTGGCCACCAATCGCATCGCCCGGGCCCTGGACGGCGAATGGTCGGAGCAGCGATGACCGGGCCGGCGAACCACTCCGCGACACACATGGACGAGGACGTGACCGAAGCCCTTCTGGAGATACGCGGCCTGTCGGTGTCGTACGACACGCGCGGCGGCCCTGTGCATGCCGTACGCGGCGTCGACCTGGACGTCCGCCGGGGCGAGGTGACCGCCGTGGTGGGCGAGTCCGGCTCCGGCAAGAGCACCACCGCACATGCCGTCACCCGCCTGCTGGCGGCGAACGGCAGGATCGACGCCGGCTCCATCCGTTTCGGCCGGCACGACCTGACCGCGCTGACGGAGGCGGAACTGCGGGTCCTGCGCGGCGCGCAGATCGGTCTCGTCCCGCAGGACCCTTCGGTGTCGCTCAACCCGGTCAAGCGCATCGGCGAGCAGGTCGCCGAGGTGCTGCGCATCCACGGACTGGCCTCACGCCGCGCCGCGGCATCGGAGGCCGTCGCCGTCCTGGAGCAGGCCGGAATGCCCGATCCCGCCGTCCGTGCACGGCAGTACCCGCACGAACTCTCCGGCGGTATGCGGCAACGCGCGCTGATCGCGATCGCCATCGCCGCGAAACCGAGACTGATCATCGCCGACGAGCCGACCAGCGCGCTCGACGTCACCGTGCAGCGCCTCATCCTCGACCAACTTCAGCGCCTCACCACGGAGTACGGGACCGCACTCCTGCTCGTGACCCATGATCTCGGGGTTGCCGCCGACCGCGCACAGCACATCGTCGTCATGTCCCAGGGGCAGGTCGTCGAGGCCGGACCGACCCGGGAGGTCCTCCACACGCCGCAACACGTCTACACGCGCCGGCTGTTGGCGAGCGCTCCGAGCCTCGGTACGGGACGCCCAGCCACCCTTCGCACGCCGGCCGCCGGCGCCGTCCAGGCACCGCCTCTGGTCGAGGTCCGCAACGCGGTCAAGGAGTTCAGGCTGCCACGCGCGGCGGGCGAGACCCGGACGCTGCGCGCGGTCGACGAGGTCGGTCTCACCCTGCACCGCGGCCGGACCCTGGCCCTGGTGGGCGAGTCCGGCTCGGGGAAGTCGACCACCGCCCGGCTCGTACTCCGCCTGACCGAACCGACCGCCGGACAGATCCTGTTCGACGGCCACGACGTCACCGACGCCCGCGGCTCCCGGGCCAGAGACCTGCGCCGCCGGGCCCAACTCGTCTACCAGAACCCGTACGCCTCACTGGACCCGCGATTCTCCATCGGAGAGGTGATCACCGAGCCGCTGCGAGCCTTCCGCGTCGGCGACCGGCGCTCCCGGCTCGACCGGGCCCGCGAACTGCTGGACCGCGTGGCACTGCCGGCCTCGGTCCTCGGCCGCCGCCCGGCCGAACTGTCCGGCGGGCAGCGCCAGCGTGTGGCCATCGCACGCGCCCTCGCCCTCTCGCCGGACCTGGTGGTCTGCGACGAACCGGTGTCGGCCCTCGACGTATCCGTCCAGGCCCAGGTCCTCGACCTGCTCGCCGAACTCCAGGCCGGCAGCGAGGTGGCATACCTGTTCATCTCGCACGACCTCGCCGTCGTACGGCAGATCGCGCACGAGGTCGCCGTCATGCGGGCCGGTCGCATCGTGGAGACCGGGACCGTAGAGCAACTGTTCGCCCACCCCGCCCACCCGTACACCCGCGAACTGCTCGCGGCGATCCCGGGCCGAAGCACCCCCTCCCCCGTCGGCCCCGCCGCCGAGTCCGCCACCACGTGAGGACGAACCCCGCATGAGCACCCCTCGGATCACCTCGCTGGCCTTTCTCACCCCGGGCAATTTCGACGACGACGACCCGCACACCGGGCTGGAGGAGACGCTGCAACTGTTCGAGTACGGCGAAGGGCTCGGCTTCGACGGCGCCTGGATCCGGCAGCGCCACCTCGAACACGGCGTCGCGTCGGCCGCGGTGTTCCTCGCCGCGGCCGGCCAGCGCACCCGGCGGGTCGAGCTGGGGACCGCGGTCATTCCCATCGGGTACGAGAGCCCCTTCCGCCTCGCGGAGGACCTGTCGCTCGCCGACGTCCTCTCGCAAGGGCGACTCCAGGCCGGCTTCAGCACCGGCATGCCGCACGCCGAACTGCTGGGGGACCTGGTGTACGACGGGGACTGGCGCAGCTTCGACCTGTCGTACGGCAGAATCGCCCGCCTCGTCGACAACCTGCGCGGCCGCTGGCTGGGCGGCCCGGACACGGTGATCCACTCACCAGGCAACACCCAGCGGCCCCGGCTGCAACCGCACAACCCCGATCTGGCCGACCGTATCTGGTACGGCGCGGGCAGCCTCCGCTCCGCCCGCTGGGCCGCCGAACACGGTCTGCACCTGTTGTCCGGGAACATCGTCAGCGGCGGGGAGGACACCGACGACTTCACCACGGCCCAACTGCGCCTGCTGTCCCAGTACCGACACACCGTGCACGCGGTGCGGCCGGAGGCCCGGATCGCGCTGGGGCGCGTCGTCGTACCGTTCGACAGCGCCGACACCGCCACCCGGACCCGCTACACCGACTACGCCGCCGGCCGCCACAAGCGCACTCTGACGCCGCAGACCATCGGCACACGTCGGATCCTCTTCGCCCCGGACATCGTCGGGACCGCCGAACAGATCCTGGAACAGCTCACCGCCGACCCCGTGATGGCGTCGGTGTCGGAACTCCGCCTCGAACTGCCCTACGAGTTCCATCACGAGGAGTACCAGCAGATCCTGCACGACGTACGACACCTGATCGCCCCGGAACTGGGCTGGCAGCCAACCCCTCAGGGCGACACCGACCGAAGCCCGAACCTCGTGCAGGAGGCAACACCCTGAACGATCGGCCGATCGAGCAGCTCAGGCGGGCAGGCGCGGCACGCTGTCGATCAGCCTGCGCGTGTACGGGTGGGCGGGACGGCCCAGCACCTGGCCGGTGTCGCCCTGCTCGACCACGCGGCCGCGTTCGAGCACGGCGGTGCGCTCGCACAGGGACGCCACGACCGACAGGTCGTGGGAGACCATGACCAGCGTCAGACCCTGTTCCTGCTTGAGCTCCGCCAGCAGGTCCACGACCTTGACGCGGGTGGTGACGTCGAGCGCGCTGACGGGTTCGTCGGCGAGCAGTACCCGTGGGTGGCACACCACGGCCCGGGCGATCGCGATGCGCTGGCGCTGCCCGCCGGAGAACTCGTGCGGATAGCGGTGCAGCGCGTCGGCGGGCAGGCCGACGCGCTCCAGTGCGACGGCCGCTTTCGGCATGGCTACGGACCGTGTGGCGATGCCGAGGGAGCGCAGGGGCTCCGCGACGATGGCTCCCACGCGCCGGCGGGGGTCGAGCGAGGAGTAGGGGTCCTGGAAGACGCACTGCACGCTTCGCCGGAAGCGACGCATCTGCTCACGGTCGCGCAGGGAGAGAGCAGCGCCGTCGAAGTGGACACCTCCGGCCGTGGGACGGGAGAGACCCAGGAGCAGGCGCAGCAGCGTCGTCTTCCCGGCGCCCGACTCACCGACGAGAGCGAGGCTCTCTCCGGCCTCCACGGTGAGGGTGACGTCCCGCACCGCGTCGTCCGCGCTCCCGCGGTGGCGCAGGGTCACGTCCTTCAGTTCCAGTACGGGCGTCACGGTGCGCTCCTCAGGTCCAAAGCGGACTCCAGTTGCCGTGCGCTGGCCACGAGGGCCCTGGTGTACTCATGGTGAGGGGCGCGAACGAGGTCGCGGACCGTGCCCTCCTCGACGGCGCGGCCGTCCTTCATCACCAGGGCGCGGTCGGTCACCCGGGCGACGACGGCGAGGTCGTGGCTGACGAAGAGCACGGCCATGCTCCGTTCCCGCACGAGGGCGTCGACGAGGTCCAGCATCTCCGCCTGCACCGACACGTCCAGCGCGGTCGTCGGCTCGTCCGCGATGAGCAGAGCGGGCGCGCAGGCCAGTGCCATGGCCAGGGCGACGCGCTGTCGCTGTCCGCCGGAGATCTCGTGCGGGAACGCCCGAAAGACCCGCTCCGGATCGGGCAGCCGCACCTGTGTCAGCGCGTCACGCACGGCGTCACGCAGGGTGGCTCCCTTGAGGCCGGTGCGCCGCGCGAGGGGTTCGGCGATCTGCCGGCCCACGCGCATCAGCGGGTCGAGCGCGGTCAGCGGTTCCTGGAAGACGATGGCCGCGTCGCGGCCGCGTACCGCGGTGAGCCGCCTTTCGGGGGCACCGACGATCTGGGTTCCGGCCAGTTCGATGCTGCCGGTGGCGGTCATGCCGTCGGGCAGGAGACCGAGAACGGCAAGCGTGCTGAGCGACTTGCCCGAGCCGGACTCGCCGATGAGACCGAGTCGTTCACCGCTGTCCACGCCGAAGGAGAGGTCGTCGATGAGGGTGCGGCCGTCGGCGGTCCTGACGGTCAGTCCGCGTACGTCGAGGAGGCTCATGTCCGCCTCCTGCGGGTCGCGGGGTCGAGGGAGTCCCGCAGTCCGTCGGCGATCAGATTGACGCCGATGACGAGGAGGACCAGCAGGATGCCAGGGGCGAGTGCCCCGGCGGGGGCGGTGGTGAAGGTGGCCTGCGCCTCCTGGAGCATGCGGCCCCACGAGGCGTTGGGCGGCGGGGCGCCCAGGCCGAGGTAGGACAGGCCCGCCTCGGCCAGTACGGCAAGGCCGAACTGCAGGGCCAGGTTCACCACGAGGGTGGGCCAGATGTTCGGCAGCACGTGGCCGAGCACCGTGCGGGGCCAGGAGGTGCCGGACGTACGGGCTGCGGTGATGTAGTCCTGCGCCAGCACTCGTTTGACCAGGATGCGGACCAGCCGCGCGACGACGGCACTCTGCGCCAGACCGATCGCGAGGACCGCGGAACCGAGGGTCGCCGAGCGCGCCGCGACGATGAGCATGGCGAGCAGCAGCGTCGGGAACGCGATCAGGATGTCGAGGAATGCGGACAGGGTGTCATCGAGCCAGCCCTGCGCGAAGGCGGCGAGGATACCCAGGGTGAGGCCGAGAGCGGCGGCGACGAGCACGGACCCCAGCCCGGCCTCGACGGCGATGCGCGAGCCCGCCATCACCTGGGTGAACAGGTCGCGCCCGAGCTTGTCGGTGCCCAGAAGATGACCCCCACCAGGTGCCGTCAGCCGTCCGCCGGAGGTGTCGTCGGCGGCGTAGGGCGACCAGAACAGGGAGACCAGTGCGAGCAGCACGATCAGGCCCGCCAGGACACAGCCGACGACGAGCGTGGCAGAGCCGCGGAAGCGGCGCCCTGCTCGTGTCGCCCGCCTGCTCCGGGCCGGTTCGAGGATGTCGGACGTCATCGGGCTCCTCCCGACAGCCGTGCGCGCAGTCGCGGGTCGATGATCCGCTGGACCAGGTCGGCGACGAAGCCGATGACCAGTACGGCAAGCGTGGAGACGAACAGCACGCCCTGGATGACCGGGTAGTCGTGCTGCGCGATGCCGGTGGCGAGCATCGAGCCGAGGCCCGGCAGCGCGTACACCGATTCGACCACGACGGCGCCGAGCAGGGTCGTGGCGAGTTCGATGCCGAGGACGGAGATCACCGGGACCGAGGCGTTGCGCAGGCCGTGCCGCCACATCGCCCGGCCGAAGGAGGACCCGAGGGCGCGGGCGGTCCGCAGGTGATCGCTGCCCAGGACGTCCAGGGTCGCGGAGCGCACATAGCGGATCAGGGAAGCGCTCATCACCAGGGCGATGGTCACGACCGGCAGGACGAGGGAGCGGACCGCCTCGGCGGGCTCCGACCAGCCGTCCGGTGGAAAGCCGCCCGCCGGAAGCCAGCCCGCGTTCAGGGCGAACACGTCGATCAGGATCATGCCGAGCCAGAACACCGGGATCGCGATGCCCAGCTGGGAGACGCCGCTGAGCAGGGCTCCGTACCAGGTGTGCCGCTTGTACGCCGCGACGAAGCCTGCGGGCACGGCTACGAGAACGGCGAGCACGAACGCCGCCGAGGTCAGGGGGACCGTGACGTTCAGCCGGGACGCGACCTCGGGGCCGACGGGCAGCGAGCTGACGAAGGACGTGCCGAGGTCGCCCCGGGCCAGCTGCCCGAGCCAGTGGGCGAACTGCTCGGGCAGCGGCCTGTCGGACCCGATGGAATGCCGTGCCGCGGCGATCTGCTCCGGGCTTGCGCCCACCGCGGTGAGCGCGTTGGCCGGGTCACCGGGAAGCAGGCGGAGCAGCACGAACAGGACCACGCTCGCCAGGGCCAGCGACACCAGCAGGAAGACGAGTCGGCGCAGGAGGTAGCGCGCCATCAGCCCTTCTTCTTGATGTCGTGGACGTAGAACTGCGAGTTGAGGCCGTTGAGCGGATAGCCCGACAGCTTGCTGCTCGCGACGACGATCTGCGGGTACAGGTACAGCCAGTCGCTTGCGGCGTCCTCGGCGGTCTTCTCGTTGACCTTCTTCAGCAGCGCGGTCTGCTCATCGGTGGTGGCGGCCTCCTCGGCCTGCTGGACCCACTGCGTGACCTGCTTGTTGTCGTAACCCCAGTAGAAGTCGGGGTTTCCGTACCACACGAGGTCGCGGTCGTTGACGTGCTCCTGGAGCGTCGCCGTGAAGTCGTGGTTCTTGTAGACCTTCGTGTACCACTCGTCGGGGGTGATCGTGTTGATCGTGACGGTGATGCCGACCTTGGCCAGTTCCGACTTGATGAACGTGGCGGCGGTGGGGTGCGGGTCGTAGTTCGGGGTGTCGAGGGTGAAGGCGAAGCCCTTGGCGTACCCGGCCTCGGACAGGAGCTGCTTGGCGTGTGCCGGATCGTAGGCGTTGACCTTGGTGAGGTCCTCGTACCAGGGGTCGGTCGGAGGCACCATGGAGCCGATGAGCTTGCCGTAGCCGCCCCAGACCGACTCCAGCAGCTTCTTGTCGTCGATGGCGGCGGACACGGCCTGACGCACCTTGGCGTCGGTGAACGGCTTGGCCTTGTCGTTGAAGGCGAGCAGCAGCTTGGTCGTGGAGTTGCCGTCGTTGACCTTGTAGTTCTGGTTGCTCTTGAACTGGTCCAGGGCGTCGGGCGACTGCTCGCTGGTGACCACGTCGACAGCGTTGGTCAGCAGCGCGTTGTTGAGGGCTGTGGCGTCCTTGTAGTAGTGGAAGACCGCCTTCTTGTTCGCGGCGGCCTGGCCCCAGTAGCCCGGGAAGCGGTTCAGGCTCAGGGCGGAGCCGCGAGTCCACTTGTCCAGCGTGTAGGGGCCGGTACCGTCTTCCGTCGTCTTCAGGTTCTGGGCCTGGGAGTTGATGATCCAGACGTACGAGAGGTTGTAGATGAAGGAGATCGACTTCTGCGACAGCGTGACCTCGACCGTCCGTGCGTCGGGGGTGGTGATGCCCTTGATCACCTCGAGGTTGCTCTTGCGCGCGGACTGGGAGTCGTCCGCGATGACCTTCTCCAGGCTGTACTTGACGTCCTGGCTGGTGAGTTCCTTGCCGCTGTGGAACTTGACGCCGTCACGGAGGGTGAAGGTGTAGGTGAGCCCGTCACCGCTGACCTTGTAGTCCTGGGCGAGGAGCTTCTCGACCTTGCCGTCGTCGGTGAGTCCGAAGAGGCCTTCGTAGACGTTGCCGTTGAGGGCTTCGGTCACGCCCTGGCCGCCGCCGGCGGTGTTGTCGAGGTTCTGCGGCTCGTAGAGCGAGCCGATGTTGACCGTCGCGTCCTTGTCGTAGGCACCGCCGGCGCTGCTCCCGCCGGAGCCGGAGCCGCCCCCGCACGCCGTGAGGGTCAGAGCCAGCGTGGCGGCCGTCGCGGTGCCGTACAGGGAAGTCTTCTTGAGATTCATGGTGAAGGCGCTTTCGTGCTGCGGTGACGTGGCTTCTGCGGGAGATTCAGTGCTGCGCGAGGAAGCCGTCGCGGAAGACGGGGAGTTTCTCGCCGGCCTCGACGGGCAGGTGGAAACGGTTCTGCCGCGGCGGCATCGGACAGTTGTACTGATCGGAGAAACCGCAGGGCGGCACGAACGCACGGTTGAAGTCCAGCAGGACGCGGTCGTCGTCCTGGGTGCGCTGCACGAAGAGGAAGCGGCCGGCGCCGTAGGTGGTGGCCCCGTTGGTCGGGTCCCCGAAGACCAGCAGCAGTGTGCCGTCGTCGTCGAAGGCGCTGAGGGTGTACTCGTGGCCGTCGAGGGTGAGGGTGATGTCGCCGGGGACGACGAGATCCCGCGTGCCGCCGTTGTCCCGCAGGTGCTCGAAAGCGATCTTGCGCGCGCCGGGCACGGGGTTGTAGGTGGCATGCACCACCCACGCCGGATCGTAGGAGAAGGCATCGACGCGGTCGAAGTACCGGATGGCCGGTGAATCGGCGTCCCAGAAGCGCAGACCGTACTCCGGCTCGCCGGTGACGATGTCGGTGCGCTGGAGCGTGGTGACGGTCACCGTGTCCGGCTGCCCCTCCCCCTCCTTCTCCGCATCAGGGCGCTCACCCGCCGGAAACCAACGGGTCTCCACGAGGGCGAGGTTCCCCGTCGGTGCAGCGAGGCTGCGATGACGCTCCGCACGCCATGCGTGCCACAGCCCGACGGGGACGGACGCAGGTCCAATGGCGCTGGGGTGGGACACGTTGCACTCATTCGCGTAGAGGGATCGCCGACACTCACGCCGCGAGGTGACGCTGCGCGAAGAAATGGCCTATGGGCATGTCCTTTATCCGCCCGGCAGAGATCCCACGTCAAAGATGTTCCATATAGCGAGACGGCGAGCACGGGAAGGGGCGGTCGGTATCGACCCGCGATATCCCGCTGGAGACGACACAAACAGCTTCCGAGCTGGGAAGATGCACACTTCCTTCGCGTTCGGCTCGGAGGGCGACCATATCCAGGGGTGTCCATTATTTGAGATGGCCACTCGAATCATGCGTATCGGTCGGAGTCGCCGTGACACCGGCGCGTCACCGGCCCAACGCGTGTGCTCGAGGCCGCCCGCCCACGCGGTGAACCCGTCCCCGGTGCAGGCACCGCGGGACCCCCGGCTGCGCCCTCGGCCTCGGACTCACTCCCACGGGAGTCTGCACGGGCACGCGGTCACGATGGCCACCGAACCCGATGGAGCCGCCGACGGTCGTCCTGCTCACCGCCTGCGCCGCACGCTGCGAGGCCGCTGAACGGGAAGCGAACACCGGCGGAGACCTGTACGCGATGCGGATCACCTGTGCGCACACCCCGGCAGGGGACTCCGGGCCGGTGTGGCCCGGAGCCCCCTGCCGGGTGAAGCTCGCCCGTGGGTCAGGCGTTGGCCACGCACCAGTTGGCGAACGTCTTGAACGCGGCCTGCGTCCCCGAACCGGCCTGACCGTCGATGGCGCCGGTGTAGCCCCAGCCGTTGTCCCGTAAGAAGCGCTGCAGCGCCGAGACCGTGCCACCGCCGACGACTCCGTCGATGGCGCCGGTATACCCGTGATAGGCCTTGAGGTGGCGCTGGAAGGCCTTCCAGCTCTCCGGGCCCAGCTCGCCGTCGATGCCGCCGGTGTAGCCCCAGTTCGCCTTGAGCCATCGCTGGACGCCCTTGGCCTGCGTAGCGTTCAGGCCGAGGTTCACCACCGCGAACGGCGTCACCACGGCCGTCGTCGCCGACTGCGCCGATGCCGAGCCGGATGCCGCAAAGCTCGTGCTCGCGCCCGCCAAGCTCCCGGCGGCGATCCCTGCCACGGCCGTGACACTGACCAGCGACCTTGCCAGAACGTTCCTTCGCATGCGTCTCTCCCTTAGAAGGCGGACAAAGACCCGGCACCACCACGTCGCATGACCCAGTCCGTGGATCCTGCTGGTGGCACCCCGTGCGTTTCGCGCTACTTCGCATCGCTGCCACGGGGCCCCGAGGTGTGCCGGCCCGCTTCCCGGACCCGACGCAACAGCGGGAGCCCCCTTCCATCCGCTGCCGTGCACCAGAACGGTCACATGCCCGCCCTTCCCTGGCACATCAGAAGCACGCAACTGCCTCAAATCTGACGCATAGTTGGCCAGAACCGGGACTCGTGATGCCGCTGGGACCAGGTGCGCGACCGGGAACTGGTCTGCCCTGCGAGGCGGGCGCGAAGGCGTCCGGATACGGTCGCCGTCGGCTCCCGGGATTCAGTCCGCGGCCGGGGGCTGGATGAGCTCGATGAGGTTGCCCTCGGGGTCCTTCACGTAGGCGAAGCGGGCGCCGGGCTGGACGGCGTCGGCCGGCGGCCACACCGGTTGCGCGCCGGCGGCAGTGAGCGCGGCGAACACCGCGTCCAGGGCCTCGACTTCCAGGGCCCAGTGGCCGTAGCCCTGCTCCCGGCAGGCGTCCAGCGGGTCGGTGAAGACCCGCGGGCGCGTGGAGCCGGCGCGCTCGATGAGCTCGACACGGATTCCCGTGCGGGTCTGCAGGACAGCGGTGCGCACGGGCGGCTCGGGGACCTCGTACCGCTCGATGATCGTTTCGAACCCGAGTACCTGCTGGTACCAGATCGTCTGACGGTCGAGGTCGGCGACCGAGATGCTGACGTGATGGTGGCGCGGAGTGATGGTCGATGTCATGGGTCACGCTCCTGGTCAGGGAAGGGGCCCGCCCGCTTCGGGCAGTCGGCGAAAATGAAGTAGTCAACGACTACATTGCCCATGTAGTCGCTGTCAACATTGCTGGTACGGTGATGCCATGCCGACCGCCCGGAACCAGTACCACCACGGAAACCTTCGCGCGGCCCTCCTCACCGAGGCGCAGACGATGCTCTCGGAAACAGGGGCCGACGCCCTGTCCCTGCGCGAGGTCGCCCGGCGGACGGGCGTCAGCCATGGCGCCCCGCGCCGGCACTTCCCGGACAAGCAGGCACTGCTGTCCGCACTCGTGGAGCAGGGTTACGAACAACTCGGGGCCCGGATCGAATCAGCCCTGGCCGGCACCGGCGGCGACTTCACCGAACGGCTCACGGCATTCGCGTGTGCCTACGTCGACTTCACCCGGCGCAACGACGAACTGATGACTCTGATGCTCTCGTCCAAGACCTGGCCCGACGCCGGACGCCTCATTGCCGCCAACGAACGGGCCTTCGCTCCGGCGGTCGAACTCCTGCGCCAAGCCGCCGAAAGCGGGGACATCGCGACTGCCGACACCGACACCGTCAATACGGCCGTCCTCGCCATGCTGCACGGGCTCGCATACGTGGCCGGGAACGGTCTGGCAGGAACAGGACCCACCACCGACCTGGTCGCCGGCGCGGTCAGGGCCCTGGTCGAGGGTCTACGCCCGCGCTGACCTCGGGCTCCGGCGGTCAGCGTCCTGCCGCACACCCGCGACCGGCCCTGTCAGCCACGAACCGACCCCGCGGTGCACCCAAGGACAGTCCACCTCGCGCACGGGACTCCGACAACCCCGAAGAAATGCGGCCCAGGTCCGGTGTTCCCGGTCAAGGGATGAGGACCAGCTTGCCGTCGATCTCGCCGGCCTCGCCCCGCCGGTGGGCCTCCGCCGCGTCCGCCAGCGGCAGGGTCGTGCCGACCTTGGCGCGCAGTGCGCCTCTGGCGGCCAGGTGAGCGATGGCCCGCATCCCGGCGTGGTCGGACTGGACCATGAGGCCGCGGTAGGCGACACCGAGCCGGTCGGCGAGCGCCAGGGCTTCGTCGTCGGCGCCCAGAAGGGAGACGAGGACCCCGCCGCGGCGGATCGTGCACAGGGCGTCAAGACGGTTCCGTCCGGGAAGTGGGACGAGGGCCGCGTCGACTCCGGAGAGGACGTCGCCGATGGCGGTGGTGCGGTAGTCGACCACCTGGTCGGCGCCGAGCGACCGTACGAAGTCGGCGTCGTCCGCAGAAGCGGTGGCTGTGACGTGGGCGCCCAGGTGGTGGGCGATCTGCACGGCGAGATGGCCCACGCCGCCGGCGCCGCCCTGGATGAGCACACGCTGACCGCCGCTCACGCGGGCGGTGTCGTTCAGTGCCTGCCAGGCGGTCAGGGCGGCCAGCGGCAGGGCGGCCGCCTGGGTGAAGTCGATGCCGGCGGGCTTGTGGACGAAGGCACGGGCCAGACCGGTGGCGAACTCGGCGTAGCCGCCGGGGGCATGGGGATAGGGCAGCATCCCGAAGACCTCGTCGCCCTCGTTGTACAGGGTGACGCCGCGGCCCAGCTTGTCGACCACTCCGGCGACGTCCCAGCCCGTGACGGCGGGCAGTCCGTGATCGTAGGGGATGGTGCCGTCGCGGTGCTTCCAGTCGGTGGGGTTGACTCCCGCGGCCCTGACGCGGATGCGGATCTCGCCCACGGCCGGCTCGGGGATCGGAAGTTCGCCCTCGGTGAGGACCCCAGGGCCTCCGTATGTGTCCTGGATGATTGCGCGCATGCCTCTGCTCCTTCGCTGCTGGTGGTAGGTCCAGGAATGCCCGTCCTTCAGGGAGGGGCGGACGTCAAGCGGAGGTGTCGTCGCGGGCGACGGTGACGACGATCTTCCCGACCTGGGCGCCCGACTCCATGTAACCGTGCGCTTCGGCGATGTCGGCGAGATCGAAGGTGCGGTCGACGACAGGTGCAAGGGAGCCGTCGGCGAGGCCCGCGTTGACGAACGCGACTGCGCGGCGGAGCCGTTCGGGGTCGGCGGTGACCCTGAACATCGTGAACATGCCGGTGCTCAGGTCCGGGTAGTGGGCGGTGTTCGGCAGCGGGGTGGGCCGGGGATCCATGGCGCCGTAGATCAGCAGTCGGCCGCCCGGGGTGATGGCCTCGGCGATGGTCTCGACACCGGGGCCCGCGATCGGGTCGAAGGCCAACCGGACGCCTTCGCCGCCGGTGATCTCCTTGACCCGGGCCGGCAGGTTCTCCTCGTCGGTGACGATGACGTGGTCGGCGCCCGCGTCGAGCAGCGCCTGCTTCTTGCCCGCGCTGCGGGTGGTGGCGATGGAGACCGCGCCGATCCGGCGGGCCGTCTGGATCGCGGCCAGGCCGACACCGCCGGCGGCCGCGGACAGCAGCACATACTCGCCGGCGCGCAGCCCGCCCTCGTCGACGAGGGCGCCGTACGCGGTGATGTACGCCATCCACACGGCGGCGGCCCGGACCGGGTCGGTGCCGGCGGGACGCGGTACGACGGCGGCGGCCGGGACGACGACGTGGTCGCCGTACGTGCCGTAGGCGTTCATGGAGAACGCGGGTACGACGCCGACCGGATCGCCCACGGCGAGACCGGTGACGTTCTCGCCGACGGCCTCCACCGTGCCCGCGGCCTCGTAGCCGAGGGTGCTGGGGAAGGCGGGCTGCAGAAAGTAGCTGCCCTCGCGGAACATCACCTCGGCCCGGTTGAGACCGATCGCCTCCACCTGGATGAGCACCTCGTCCGCGCCGGGTGGACCCACCTCGATGTCGCGCACCGTGAGGACCTCGGGGCCGCCGAAGCGGTCGAATTGCACTTGCCTGGCCATGGAACACACCTTTTCCGGCTGCCTGCGGGGCGGGCAGCTCCGTGGCGGAGCTCCTGGGTCCCGAAGGCGTGAAGGGTCGGGTCGCGTCGGTCCGCGGACACCTGGGCCTTGACCCATGGGTGCCGAACCGCAGCAAGAGGGGTGAAAGTGCCGGTTATCGGCATCTGTGGATCATGATGCACTCCGCGCCAGGGCCGACGACAGTGGCAGGTATGTCATTACCCGATAGAATCCTGCCATGGGTCATTCCGAGCGGCCGCACAAGGTCGCCGTCCTCGCACTGGACGGCGTCTACCCCTTCGAGCTGGGGATCCCGGCCCGCATCCTCGGCTCGGCGGACGACGCGTACAAGGTCGTCGTCTGTTCCGTCGACGGTGGTCCGGTCGAGACCAACGCCGGGTTCCGCGTCGTTCCGCAGCACGGGCCGGAGGTGCTCGAAACAGCCCATACCGTCATCGTCACGCCGGTCGATACAGCCCGGATCGGCCGCGAGCCGGCCCCGGAGGTCGCCGCCGCACTCGCCCGGATCCGTCCCGGTGCCCGGATCGCCTCCATCTGCAGCGGAGTCTTCGTGCTGGCGGGAGCCGGCCTGCTCGACGGGCGTCCGGCCACCTGCCACTGGGAGAGCGCGGAGCAGTTCCGGAACTGGTTTCCACGGATCCACCTCGACGAGGACGTCCTCTTCGTCGACGACGGCGACGTACTCACGTCGGCGGGCGCCGCCTCCGGCGTCGACCTGTGCCTCCATCTCATCCGCACGGACCACGGAGCCCAACTGGCGAACCGGGCCGCGCGGCGCTGCGTGGTGGCACCCTTCCGAGAGGGCGGGCAGGCCCAGTACATCGACCGGCCCGTCGCCGACGATCCCGCCGATTCCACATCGGCCACCCGCCAATGGGCTCTGGAGCGGCTGACGGAGAAACTCACCGTGGAACAACTGGCCCGACATGCCCACATGAGCCCGCGGACCTTCGTACGCCGCTTCCACGCCGAGACCGGCCTGCCTCCCGGCCAGTGGCTGACGAGGCAACGCCTCGCGCACGCCAGGAGCCTCCTGGAATCCACGGACCTGACGGTGGACCAGATCGCCTACGAGATCGGCTTCGCGACCGCCGCCTCGCTGCGCCAGCACCTCAATGCCGAACTGGGAGTCTCACCTCAGGCCTACCGCCGCACCTTCCGGACAGCCGCCGCCTCCAGCAAGGCGTGAACACGTCGGATCGAGCAGAGTTCTTCGTCCCCGTTTGCCGCGCGTGCCGGGCACACTGGGGTCGCTCCTGGGTGGAAGGGCGATGTCAGACCCGTGCGCAAGGATGCGAGGCATGACGACAGCAATCCTTGCTCCGCTCGCTGACCGCGCCGCGTATCACTCCGCCGTGGACGAGGCCCTGGCGGCATGCGCCGCCTACTACGCCGACGGGACCAGCCCGCTCGACGACGCCGCCTACGACGCCCTGGCCGGCCGTATCCGGGTTTTCGAGCTGGAGCACCCCGGCAACGTCCGGGAGGACTCCCCCACGGGCAAGGTCGGCGGCGGCGCGGCCCCCACGGGCGACGTCGCCCACACGGTGCCGATGTTGTCGTTGGACAACGTCTTCAGCGGCGAGGAACTCACCAAGTGGGACGCCTCGCTCGCACGACGCCTCGGCGGCCCGGCGGCGGGTGGGTACGTCGCGGAACCCAAGCTGGACGGCGCCGCGATCGCCGCCCGCTACGTGGACGGGCACCTGGTCCAGCTCGTCACCCGCGGCAACGGAGCCTTGGGCGAGGACATCTCGCACGCGATCGGTTCCATCGTCGGTCTCCCCCGGGACTTGAGCACACCCGCCACGTTCGAGGTCCGCGGCGAAGTCCTCCTCACCAGCGAGCAGTTCCTGGCGGCCAACGCGATCCGGCAGGCCCACGGGGCGAAGGTCTTCTCCAACCCCCGCAACGGCACGGCCGGCACGCTGCGGGCCAAGGACAGGCCGTACGTCATCGAGACGACGTTCTACGCCTACGGTGTGGTCGGACTGGCCGGCGACACGCACGCAGAGATGATGGCGGCGGTCGCTGCCACCGGCGTGCAGACCACGGCGGCCACGCCCGCGGGTCTGCGGGTGCTCGGCACCGTGGCGGAGGTCCAGCAGCGCGTCGAGGAGATCGCGGCCATGCGCGCGGAGCTTCCCTTCGGCATCGACGGCGTCGTCATCAAGGCCAACGCGGTCGCCGAGCAGGAGAAAGCCGGACTCGCGACCCGCCATCCGCACTGGGCGACGGCCTACAAACTGCCCCCGACCGTGTCGCGGTCCAAGCTCCTGGCCGTGGAATGGAACGTCGGCCGCACCGGCGTCATCGCCCCGCGCGCCGTGCTGGAGCCGGTCGAAGTGGACGGCAGCGTCGTGCAGTACGCGACACTGCACAACCCGCGGTTCATCCGCGACAGCGGCCTCATGATCGGCGACACGGTCGGCGTGTTCAAGGCGGGCGACATCATCCCGCGCGTGGAAGCCCCGGTGGTCGAACTCCGCACCGGCGAGGAGACGCCGATCGTCCTGCCTGAGACCTGCCCGAAGTGCGGGGGCGAGATCGACAGCTCCGGTGAGCGGTGGGAGTGCGCGGGCGGCGCCGGCGGGGGCTGCGGACTGCTCGCCGCCCTGCGATATGCCGTCGGCCGCGACCAGCTCGACATCGACGGCCTGGGCGTCACCTACATCGAAGCCCTGGTCGACAGCGGCGCGGTCGCCGACATCGGCGACCTGTTCACCCTCAGCCGCGAGCAGCTGGTCGACGCCACCCGCAGCGAAAAGCGGGCCGACACGGTCCTCGGCCAGATCGAAGCGGCCAAGACCAAGCCCCTGTCCAAGGTGTTCTGTGCACTGGGAGTTGTGCGCACCGGGCGAACCCTCTCCAGGGAGATCGCACGGTACTTCGGCACCATGGACGCGATCCGCGCGGCGGACGCGGATGCTCTCGCCGCGGTGCCGAAGCTGCCCGCCGCCAACTCCTCGAAGATCGCCGCTCACATCGCCGCGTTGGGGCTGGTCGTCGACAAGCTCGTCGGCGCGGGCGTGAACATGACCGAGCCGGTCGTCCCCACCGCTGAGGGCGGCCCTCTGACCGGCGAGGTCGTAGTGATCACCGGCGGCATGCACGGCCCCTTGGCGGGGCGGAACCGAACCGAGATGAACGACCTCGTCAGCCAGGCCGGTGGTGCCTCTTCCGGCACCGTGTCGCGGAAGACGACCATCCTGGTCGCCGGCGAGGGAGCCGGGTCGAAGCTCCAGAAGGCTCAAGAACTCGGCACCAGGGTCCTCAGCGAACTGGAGTTCGCGGACCTCATAGCCGACTACCTCACGTAGGTGGCACCTCATGCCGACCTCGCACGGCGGGGTCTTGGCCGACGCCTACACCAGACGAGGTTGAAGCAGTGACAGCGGTCCCGCGGACACCCGGGCCAGGGGTCCACCGCCTCGGGGAAGCGGCCGGTGGAGCGGGGCTGCCCCGGCCAGGAGGTTTTCGGGTTGTTCACACCGGCCCGCGGGCGGAGCGTTCTACCAGCACACCAGCACCGGCGCTTCCCGACGATCCCCGCACCCCGCTGAACAGCAGGTCATGCGCGGCCGTAGTCATGCGGGAGTGACGTGCATGCCGCCCTGGTGCAGGACGTCGAGGACCTCGCGGAACAGGTCGCGGGGCTGCCCTTCCGGTGTCAGCGTCCGGGACATGTGCTCGCGTGCGGTCATGGCGTCACGCCAGAGCAGTGTCGCGGGAGCTGTGCGGCCGAAGGTGCCGCGCAAGCAGTCGGCGAGGGCGTCCAGGCAACCGCCGAAGTAACCGCCCGGCCCGTTCACCGCCTCGCCGAGCGCCAAGTAGAAGCCCGGCTCGTCGGTGACGTGTCGTCCGTCGAGTTCGTAGACGTGACCGGCCGGCCGGTCGCATCGGGCCCGTTGGAAGGCCCGCTCTCGGACGAGATCGTGCCAGGCCCCGCGGCAGCGGTTGTCCAGACCGGCCCAGGCACCCTGAGTGCCGGGCGGCCCGGCGAGCCACCGCTCCCAGATCGGCCGGGCGTATTCGGGAACGGGCGTGACGTGCTCCGCCTTGAGCTCCACGTCGATCAGATCCGTCCCGTACGAGGACGGGCGCCAGGCGCTGACTCTCGCCCACAGCAGGCGCTCGGTGAGCGGCTCCCCCTGATCGTCGCGTAGCTCAAGAGCGGCCTCTTCCAAGTCCAGTTCCCGTCGGGTGCCCTTTGCCAATGCCGCCCGCAGCTCTTTGCCCGGGGCGAGCCCTCGCAGGACGAGTGGGGGCGCCGGCTGCTCCGGCGGCAGGACACGGGCGAGTTCCCGGCAAGAGCCCAGCCAGCGGAGCCCGTCGTGCACGCGAATCCGGCCCCGGTGACCCTCGGGCGGGCCTTCGTAGTGGTCCAGCCCGGTCACTGCGAGACTGCCTGTCCCGAAAAGCCGGCCCATACTTTCCGCGCCCTCCAGCAGCCAGGGGCCGAGCGTCTTGTCGTCCGGCACCAGCCACACCCGGTCGCCCACCCACCGGCCGACTCCGGGTTGCGGAACCCAGCCGAACAGCTCGTAGGTCCCGCGCCGAATGTCTCCGAACAGTCCTTCCACCTCGGCACAGACGCCCCAGGCATGCCCGTGCTTCGTGTCCCTCAGCGTGTACCGCCTTCGCCCGCGTCGCTCCTGGTCCTGATGCACGACGCGAATCATGCCGGGACCAGGCCGCCACAGCGAAGGCATTTCCCCTGCGGGGGTCGTGATGCCGCAACAGGCGCGTTCAAGAACCGGCACGACCGACGTGCTCAAGGGCCTGCCCACGCACGACTTTGATCGCGCTGTGCCGGCGGCCGAGCATCGTCACCACGCGGGTCGACCTTGCGTGCGGCTTCCCGCGCCCCGATGAACACGGCGGGCCCCGCCCCATGAGGGGCGCGGCCCGCCGCCTGCTGGGTCATCCGTGGGGCACTGCTACCAGGAGGACTTGGTCACGCCGGGCAGGAACCCCCCATGGGCCTGTTCGCGCATCCGCACCCGGGAGAGCCCGAACTTGCGCAGATGGCCACGGGGGCGGCCGTCCACGCTGTCACGGTTGCGGACGCGGGTGGGGCTGGCGTCGCGCGGCTGGCGGCTCAGTTGCGCCTGCGCGGCCTGGCGTTCGGCTGCCGTGCTGGACGGGCGTCGGATGATCTCCTTCAGTTCGGCACGTCGCGCCGCGTAGCGCGCCACTGTCTCCCTGCGCTGGTCATTGCGGGCGATCTTGCTCTTCTTGGCCATCAGACCTTTTCCCCTCGGGCTCGGATCCTGGCGACGGCGGCCTCGATGCCGATCGCGTCAATGGTCTTGATGGCCTTGGCGCTCAGCGTGAGGCGGACATGCCGTCCCTCACTGGCGAGCCAGTAGCGCTTGGTCTGGACGTTGAGGTTGAACCGGCGCGAAGTGCGCCGGTGAGAGTGGGAGATCCGGTTGCCGAAGCCCGGCTTGGCGCCGGTGAGCTGACAGTGGGCGGACAAGGGACTACCTGCTTCCTGCGGACAACCGCGTTTCGCTAATGAAAACCATTCCCATATAGTAGCGGCATGGCTCGCAACGAACTCCGTCCCGTCATCAAGCTCCGCTCCACCGCAGGAACCGGCTACACCTACGTGACCCGCAAGAACCGCCGCAACGACCCGGACCGCATGGTCCTGCGCAAGTACGACCCGGTGGCCGGACGGCACGTCGACTTCCGCGAAGAGCGCTGACCCCCACCAGGAGGCAATCCCATGAAGCAGTCGATCCACCCCGCCTACGGCCCGGTCGTCTTCCGCGACCGCAGCGCCGACTTCGCGTTCCTGACCCGCTCCACACTGACCAGCGACAAGACCGTCCTGTGGGAAGACGGCAACACCTATCCCGTCATCGACGTCGAGATCTCCAGCGCGAGCCACCCCTTCTACACCGGCACGGCACGGGTCCTGGACACCGCCGGGCGCGTCGAGCGGTTCGAGCGCCGGTACGGCCGACGCGAGGGCGCCCGATGAACGAGGAGGCCAGCCGGCTGCCCGTGGTCATCGTCGCCGGCCTGCACGCGGATGCCCGCCGGTACGTGGTGGACCGCCTGCTGCGCACCGTGCCGGGAAGTGTCGCGCTGCACCACGACCTGTCGACGGCACAGGACACCTGGGTGCGGCGCACCGTGCGCGACGCCTCCGGCGAGTTGGACAGCGGCACTGCCCCGCTGGTCAACGACTGCGCCTGCTGCGCCCTGCGCGAGGATCTGCTGCCGGAACTGGAACGCCTGACGGGCAGCGGCCTGACCACGCTCGCCATCGTCGAGCTGTGGGACTCCGTGGAACCCAAGGCGATGGCCGAGGTGATCTGCGCGCACGGAAGCCGGAGCATGGAACTCACCGGTGTCATCACCGCCGTCGACCCCGCGCTGATCCTTCCCTACCTCGCCAACGGCGACGATCTGGCGGAAGCCGGCCTGCAAGCGGCCCCCACCGACGAACGCACCATCGGGGACACCTGGGCCCGGCAGCTGGAGTACGCGCCGGTCATCGCACTCGTCCACAGCGAGGAGACCGACGAGCGGGACGACCAGGACGCGGCACTGCTGACGCAGCTCCATCCCACGGCCCGTCATGTGTCGGCCGATTCGGGGGAACTGGCTGCCGCGGCTCTTGCGGGCTTCGACGTCGAAGCGGCAGCAGCGGCTCAGCACCCCGCATGCGCACTGCTCCCACAGGAAGCGGACGAGCACGGCGTCGCCACGGTGGTGTGGCACCGAACGCGGCCCTTTCACTCCGAACGCCTCTACCAGGCCCTGGAGGATCTGTCGTGCGCGGCCGCCCGCAGCCGCGGGCGGTTCTGGCTCGCGGACCGGCCGGACACCCTCCTGTCGTGGGAGGCCGCGGGCGGAGCCTTGTGCGTCGAGGAGACCGGGCCCTGGCTGGCCGCACTTCCCGACGCCGCCTGGGAGATGGTCCCGCCGGTGCGCAGGGCCGCCGCGGCCCTGGACTGGGATGCCGAGCACGGCGACCGCTGCCAGCATCTGGTCTTCACGTCACCCGGTCTGGACCGGGAAGGGCTGGTGCAGCTCCTCGAATCCTGCCTGCTGACCGACGCCGAGTACGGTGCGGGGCCGGAAGCCTGGAGGCGCCTGCCCGCCGCGTTCGACGCTCTCCTCGACCCCATTCACTGACCTCGCCCGAACATGTCCGGCGAATCACCCACAAGGAACCTCATGGCTCGACGTCTCGCTCCCCACAAGGCCGTCAAGGCCCGCCCCAACCCGCTCGAGGTGGCCGGGATCACCTACATCGACTACAAGAACACCGACCTGTTGCGGAAGTTCATCTCCGACCGCGGCAAGATCCGCAGCCGCCGCGTCACCCGCGTCACCGCCCAGCAGCAGCGCCGGCTGGCACGGGCGATCAAGAACGCGCGCGAAATGGCGCTTCTGCCGTACGCGCATCGGTAGAAGTCCGCGCGCCGGCTCCCGCGGCCGTCCGCCTCGGCAGGCGCCCGTCCTGCGGGTGGGGGCACCGCCGCCGCGGTGTCCCCACGAGCAGGCTCGGCTCCGCGCGTCTGCGGGACACAACGCGGCGTCACGCAGGCCGGCCCGCTTGAACCGGACTGTTTCGTCATCGTCCGCGCGGGGCCCGAGGTGATGCCATGGCCGGCCGGTGGTCAGTCGTCCTTGGCGAGTTCCTGCCGCCAGAGGCGGTCGCAGAGCAACTCCGTGCCCCTGGTGAGGTGTCGGCGGTACGTGGTGAAGGGAACGGCCAGTGACTGTGCGGCCAGTTCCTGGGTCGGAGCAGTGCCCAGGAACGTCGCGTCGAGCACCCGGTGCAGCTTCGCGAGCCGCTGGTCCGCGGCCATGGCCCGGATCGTGTGCGTCAGCAGTTCCCGCAGTTCGCGTGTGCGGTCGGCGAGGTCACCGGTGGCCACCAAATGGCTGCGTACGAGGGGATTGTCGGCCAGGGCATCGCTGTGCAACGTCCGGAGGGCAGCGCGCACCGCCTCGTCGAACTCGGGCCGGGACAGCACCGAGTACTCCTCCTCGTCGGCGTCCGGGAGGACCGCCTGGCCGGACATCGCCTGGGTCGTGAGCAGATCCAGCCAGGGCTCCAGCGGTGTCCTGCGCCAGTCGCGGGCGAAGAGGGCGAAGTCCGTGGCTCCGATCCGCCTGGTGCCGGGAACCAGGGTGTGCTGGATGCCGGCGAAGTTGTCCTGCCACAGCAGGGAATGGGCCGCGACGCAGAACGACCAGGCGAGCCCCTCTCCCATGAGCCATGCCTGCGCGTTCCTGAACAGCATCTGGTCCATCACGGGCGAGGATCGCTCGTACTGCTCGGGGTCGACGAAGAACCGCGAGATGCCCAGGTGCTCCCCCGGCCGCAGCCCGCCCTGGTCCGCGACGTGGTTCCACGCGGCGTCGACCACCGGATCGGTACGGCGGTCGTGCTCGTCCGGTTCGCTCAGCCGCAGCCACGCGGAGAAGCCGACCGGCAGTCCGGTGGAGGTCCGGCGGCACACCTGGAACGCCTCGGGGGCGCGGTCCAGCCAGTGATCCACGATCGCGGCGAGTTCGGCGCCCTCGGCCCGCCGGGCGAGGTCCAGGACTCCTTGCCGGTCGGCCTCTCGGTAAAGGTCGCCGAAGACGTCCTCGGCGCCGCCCCAGTGGAGGAAAGCGGCCATGACCGGGGAGCGCCGAAAGGTGAAGAGGAGTTCACGCACCGTCCGCAGCGCCTCCGCGTCGGCGGACGCCCGTACGCGCTCCAGCAGGTGTCCTCGGACGGAGCGGTGGATCGACGCGTAGCCTTCAGGATCGCGCCACCGCAGATCGGCCTCCAGCGCGTTGCGCGCCACGTCGTGCGGATACACCCCGCGGGCACCGGACTCGGTGAACGCCAGGCCCCGCAGCCACGTGAACAGGGGGCCCGCCTGATCGGGGGGTACCACGGCACGCACAAGGTCCTCGGTGGTGGCCTCGGCGTGCGCGCACACCGCCAGGGCCCGGCGGTGCTGGTCGGAGGGCACCTCGCCCACCAGGTGGCCGAGGAGGGACGCGACCACCTCCTGCCCGGGCTCCCAGGAACGGCCGGGGTCCCGGGACGGCAGCGAGCCTGGCTCGTCCCTGGCCACCTCGGCCGCCAGCGTCAGAGCGAGGGGATGGCCGCCGGTGAAGCCCAGGACTCTGGCACGCAGGTGCTCGGCCACCCCTCTTCTCTCCATCAAGGCAGCGGCCTCGTCCGGGTCGAGGTTGCGCAGCCTGATCACGCGCAGCGTCTCCGACCAGGCAGGGTCGGCCCGCCAGCCGGGAGTGGGCGGGAGTCTGCTGCCCAGCACCACGATCGCGTCGTAGGGCAGTCGCGGCAGGAACCTCTGGCTGAGCCACGTCTCGAGGCCCTGGCACCGTTCGAAGGTGTCGATCACCAGGACCGCGCCCTCCGCCGGCTCTCCGACGGCGTTCTCGAACGCGCGCGGCGACGCCTCGACGAGCCGCCCGTCCACCTCCACCACGGGCCGGCCGGCTCCCCGGGCATCGGCCGCGAAGCGGTTCAGCAGTGTGGACTTTCCGATGCCGCCTGGTCCGTGGACGTAGAACACCGAGAAGGCCCCGGCCTCACCGGCCAGCGCCGCGGCGAAAAGGTGACGTTCGTCGGCCCGGCCGACGAACGACCTGCGCCGGGCGGCATCCAGCCGGTCGCGCACGGTCCGCACACTTTCCCTTTCCGACGGCAGGACGCCTCCCCCCTCCCATGGCTCGGGCACCCGGCGCACCTGCGGGGGCTCACCGGCTCGCGTCCCGGGCGTAAGAGCACCGATGAGCAGTGATTGGACACCGGACGGACTGGAGAGTGGACAGCCGATCTTCTTAACGTCATCCCATGTTACGACTCCCGGCGCAGTCGCCGAGGGGTCGCGATCAAGAGTGCCGAAGCGGCATTTCCATGAGTGCAGGGCCATGCCTCGAGCGGGGCCCGGAAAGTCAGCCCCATGTCTTCTCAGGTCCGTCAGCCGGCCGACTCCACCCACCGGGGATCCCTGTGAACAAGATCCTCGTGCAGACGACGCAGGGCGCCGTTCAAGGCGTCACGGACAAGGGCGTCACCGTCTTCAAGGGCATTCCGTACGCCGCGCCCCTCGACGGCCCCAGGCGCTTCCAGGCGCCGCAGCCTCCGCAGCCGTGGGACGGCGTCCTCGACGCCACCGCTTTCAGCGCCGCGCCGCCGCAGGCCCAGATGCCTCCCCTGCCGGCGCTGTGGCACCCCGGCGACGACACCAACTGCCTCACCGTCAATGTCTGGACGCCCGATTCCGGGGCGGCCGGTCTCCCGGTGATGGTCTGGCTCTACGGGGGAGCGTTCATCTTTGGTTCCGCGAGCCAGCCCGAGTTCGACGGCACCAACCTGGCCCTCTCGGGCGTCGTGCTGGTGACCCTCAACTACCGCACCGGCTTCGAGGGCCTGGGCTGGCTGCCGGACGCGCCGCACAACCGGGCGCTGCTCGACCAACTCGCCGCCCTGCGCTGGGTGCAGGAGAACATAGCGGGTTTCGGCGGCGCCCCGGACAACGTGACGATCTTCGGGCAGTCGGCGGGAGGCAGCTCTGTGGCGGCGCTGACGGCCGCCGAGGCCGGCCGCGGGCTGTTCGGCCGGGCGATCGGGCAGAGTGTCGCAGCGGCGTTTCTGCCGGAAGAGCGGGCGCGTGAGACGGCAGAGCGGATCGCGGCGGCGCTCGGTGTTCCGCTCACTTCCGAGGCCTTCGCGGGCGTGGCGCCCGAGGCGATCCACGCCGTGCAGTCCAGGGAGGGCGAGGTCACTCCCTACGGACCGGTGGTGGACGGGGATCTGGTGCGCGACCAGCCCTGGCGCGGCCTGCGTGCGGAGGTCGACCTCATGACCGGGTACACCAGCGACGAGTACCGGTTCTTCGCCATGGCGATGGGCGAGGACCTGTCCGCCGTCGACGTCTCCGGTGTCGCGGCGATGCACGGCGTTCCGCTCGACGCCTACCGAGCCGCGTACCCGGGCGCCTCCGACGCCGATCTGTACCTGCTCATCCAGTCCGACGCGTTCTTCCGCATCCCGTCGATGTGGTGCGCACAGGAGCACACCGGCCGCAGTTGGTGCTACGAAGTGGCCTGGCCGACCCCTGTGTTCGGCGGGGCGCTCGGCGCCTGCCACCTGCTCGACGTGCCGCTGACGTTCGGCAACTTCCACGGCCCGATGGCGGGCATGCTCCTCGGCGAGGCCATTCCGCCGGAGGCGATCGGCCTGGCCGAGGAGGTCCGCAGGTCGTTGACGGCCTTCGCCGCCACCGGTGACCCCGGCTGGCCGCAGTACCGGAGGGGTGAGGCGCTCACGCGGATCTGGGACGTGCCCGTCTCGGTGGTGGCCGACCCCGAGTCCGCGTCCCGGAAGATCTGGGCGGACAAGGTGTAACGCCCTCCCCGGAGTCCGCCGGGCGTGGACGAGCGGTGGGCCCGCGCCCGACCCGGGCTGTGGGGGCGTCAGCGGTCTCCCGCCGGTTCAGCCGGCGACCGATGACGGCACACCCCACCAGCCCGAGGAGAACGCCGAAGGGGGTCCGCCCATGACCTGGGCGGACTGGATTGGTCGGGACAGGGTGCCACCGCTCACGCTGTGCTCGTTGTCCTGAACGCCGCCGTGAGAGGATCAGGTGCATGACCGATTCCCGCATGCAGGTCAATGCGCTCATCGTCGATGCCACTGACCCCGAGCGGCTCGCTGAGTTCTGGTCCGAGCTGCTCGGCAGGCCCGTCGTGGGCCGCATGGGCCCGTACGTATGGCTTCGGCGGGAGAACGGCCTCGGCCTGGGCTTCCAGCGGACCAGCGAGGCCAAGTCGGGCAAGAACCGTATGCACTTCGACATCACCTCGCCCTTCCCCGCAGCCGAGCAGCAGCGGGTGGAGACGCTCGGCGGGCGCAGACTGGAGCAGTACGACGACGGGGGTTTCCTGGTGATGGCGGACCCTGAAGGCAATGAGTTCTGCATCATCCCTGAGGGCGCTTTCGAGCTCGACGACGAAGGACGCGCGAACTACCTCGGCTGAGGCCCTCTGTATAGGTACAGCAACTCGACCCTCGCTGTCACAGGACGGTGACCCACCGATCGCCGCCTTGCTTCATGCCCGCCACCAGGGTCACCGCTCCAGCAGCCCATCGGGTTGGAATCAGAGCAGTGAGGTTTTCTCAATGAAGATCACTTCCACTGCCCGCTGAGGACGAGGGCTGCGCGGACGATGTCGCCGATGCGGGTCGGGCCGAGCGTGACGTGCTTGAGTGCGCGCCAGCGTTCCCTGAGTTCGGCGGCAGCGCGCTCGCCGAGGGCGCGCAGGTCTCTGATCAGGGTGTTCGTGGACCGGGTGTCGGTGTGCAGGGCCTGCTCGGACTGGCGGACATGATCCTGCCAAACCTGTCCTGCCAGGGAATTCAGGCCCGACCGCCGGCGGGACCCGCCCGATTCGTACCGGTCGAGATGGCTCGGTGTCCGCGTTTGAACCGAATGCCCAGTGGATCTCACAGTCGGCGCCTGCCCTTTGGCCGTGCACAACGGAGAATCCGCGGTTGGTCGCGCTTCCGCCGCAGTACCGTGGGCCGGTGGATGAGATGCCAACCCCGACGCCGGGTATGACGATCAGCGTTCGGATGCGCCAGGACGTGGTGATCATCGACCCGGAGCGCTTTGTCGCTTCGGCCCGCGCGGCATACCGGGAAGCCTCCGCTGAAATCACCGAGGAGGGGGCAGCCGAGGAAATCCGTGATGTCTACGACGCTGTCTGGGCTCTGCTGGACCGCTTCGGTCGACTCGCAGCCGACGCGCCAGCGTCCGCCGGACTCCCGGGCCAACGAGTTCTGGACCGCCCAGACGGGCTCTCACCTGCGGGCGAGTGGAAGCGCATCGTGCTGAACGATCCGCAACCACTCCAGGACTACGGCTGTTTCATGCCCGAGGGGTACGACCCGTTCGCCATCCCGCCAGGGGTGTGAGTCCGTCTACCGCGACAGGGAAGTTCGCAAGATCATTTCCCCTGAGAAAACCTCAATTCCCCGACGACGCGTTCAGTTCGATGACCTGGGGGATCATCGCGGCGTTTCCCACGTTGTGAAGAACCGTGTAGTTCACGGAGACCACTTTCCAGCTTCCGTCAATGCGACGCAGCCCGTGCGTACCCCGGCCGTAGTGAGTCCACGTGTTCACGTCTTCGCTTTCACCCAGAGCCGAGTGGTAATGCAACGCCTGCAGGTAGTACGTGACGGATGCCTCGTCACCGTCAACGGTGACAATCTGACTGGACAGCATGTGCACCACGACTTCCAGGGGCCTGAGCTGACGCTCCCAGACGTCGATCAGCGTGTCGGCGGCAACGACGCCCTCAGCCTCCGGATTGACACCCCCGAAGTCGACGGTGAGTTCGTCGGCCCACAGTGACCGCTCGCCGCTGAAATCCTTGGAGTCGCAGAGGTGAAAGTCCTGGTGCACTACGTTCAACACGTCGTTGTAATCCTGAGCGTTAATCAAGTTCCCTCACTTCGATCAGAGCAGCCTGGAAGGCCGCACGGCATGAACAGATGGGGTACCTCACGCCCAGCTCACTCCACTTTGCAATCGGAACCAGGCACTCCGCACGTTATCCAGGAATCGCCGGGCGCGCCAAAAGCTTTCACTCGATGAAAATGTCGTTCACAGGTGCCGGGACGGCCGGCTCGTACGGCGAGGGCCCTTCGGCCGTTCTGGAACAGAGCTGATGCGCCGAGACATCGCGTGGTCCCGCCGGATCGCGTGACGTCACGAGCCTGGGCGTGGCCGACGTCCGGCGCTGCTACCTGGTCCGTGCGGAGGTGGGCGGATCCACGCGTGCGACCTCGACGGAAGGAGCGCTCCGCGGGCGCAGGCCCAGCACCAGGCCGAGGATGAGCACGGTGATCCCCAGCCATACCGACGGGCTCGGCGTGCCGCTGCCCGAGATGCCGCCGACGGCCGCCGCGGCCAGCGGCGCGATGCCGGTGAGCAGTCCGGCCCGCCCGGAGCCGACGGCGCGGACCGTCGAGTACCACAGGACGAAGGCGACCGCCGTCACCATCAACGCCAGGTAGCCGATGGCGGCCCACTCGGGACCTGACAACTCCCCCACTGCCGAGGGCCCTTCGCAGGTCGCGCCGAGAACGGCCAGGAGTACGGCGGCCATCCACATCGCGTGCACGGACACCCCCCACGGGGAGTGCCTGCGCAGGACCGGTACCGCGAGAAGGGTGAAGGCGGCCTCGCACGCCAGGGCCAGCGCTGCCCAGGCCACGCCGACGGCGTCTGTGCGGCCTGTTCCCTCCACCAGTACCGCTCCCGTCACGACCACGGGAGCCGCCAACAGGATCTGCCGGCTGGGCCGGCGCCGCTCCAGCGCCGGGCCCACCGCCGCGAGGACCACCGGTACGGACGCGACCGCGACGGCGACCACCGCGGGCTCGGCATGGGCGACGCCCCGGACCACGGCCACGTTGAACAGCAGCAGACCGGTGACAGCGATCCCGGCGAACCACAGCCACTCCCGTCCACGCGGCCGCACCGGCCGTGTCCCGGCGAACTGGGCGACGACCAGCAGGATCACCGTGGCGATCGCATAGCGAACCGCCTGCGCGGTGAACAGCGGGGCGTCCACCAGGGTGCGCGAAACGGTGACGCTGCTGCCGACCAGCGCCATCCCCAACATGCCGGGCACGAGCGGGGTGAGGGAAGCGGAAGGTGTGCGCATACCACTCACGCTGCCCGCACAATGGACGTCATGGACAGGTCCACAAAGGCATCGGTGGAGGGGTCCAATCAGGCGGAGGATCCAGCCGACAAGGCGCCGGGCCCCGGTGGTTCACCGGGTTCGGACTTCCTGCAACTGGAGATCGGCCACGTACCCGCAGGCGGGCGCACCGCCTGGCTCACGGACCGGCTCCGGTCCGCCATCGCCGACGGCCGGCTGCACGTCGGAGCGCGGCTGCCCGCCAGTCGCGTCCTGGCGGAGGAGCTGCACGTCACCAGGGGCGTGGTCACCGAGGCCTACCGGCGGCTCGCCGAGTCGGGACAGGTCGCCGGTCGGGGTCGACTGGGGACGGTGGTCGTGGCGGCCCCTGCCGCTCCGCCCGGGCGCGCACACGACGTGCCGGGAACCGGAGCCGGATCCGGGGCCGCGATCTTCTCCTCGGGCGACCGCGACGGCGTCGTCGACGTGCTCCGGGCCATGCCCTGCCGCATCGACCTGTCACCGGGTGTCCCCGACCTCGCCGCCTTCCCGCGCCCCGGGTGGCTGCGCGCCGAGCGTGCCGTCCTCGCGGACGCCGCCCCGGCCGACTTCGGCTACGGCGATCCCAGGGGCACGCCCGCCCTGCGCCGAGCGGTCGTTGGCTGGCTGGCGCGCAACCGCGGCATCCGCGCCGACCCCGGGGAAGTCGTGGTGGTCGCGGGGGTGGCGCAGGCTCTGAGCCTGCTCGCGCGACTTCTCTTGGCGGACGGCATCCGCCGTGTCGCCGTCGAGGACCCCGGATCCCTCGGGGCGCGCCAGCAGTTGGAGTACGGAGGCCACTCGGTCGTGCCCATCCGTGTGGACGCGGGTGGCCTCGACGTCGGTGCGCTGCGTGCCAGTGGCGCCCGGGCGGTGCTGCTGACCCCGGCGCACCAGTTCCCGACCGGTGTCGTCCTCGACGGGGAACGCCGCAGAGAGCTGCTGGGCTGGGCCGCCGAGGGCGGGGTGGTGATCGAGGACGACTACGACGCCGAGCACCGCTACGACCGGCCACCGGTGCCGGCGCTGCGGTCGTTGATGCCCGAGGGGGTCTGCTACGCGGGCAGCGTCTCCAAGCTGCTCGCGCCCGCGCTCCGCATCGGATGGCTCCTCGTACCGCCGGACCGGCTGGACGCCGTCGTGGCCGCCAAGCGGTACGCCGACCTGGGCAACGGCGTCCTCACCCAGCTGGTCCTCGCCCGGCTGATGGACTCCGGCGAGCTGGAACGGCATCTGCGCCACGTCCGGAGGCGCCACCGCCGGCGCCGGGACGTGATGCTGAGAGCGATCGAGGAGCACTTGCGCGGTGCGCGCGTGCACGGGACGGCCGCCGGCCTGCACCTCATGGTCACGTTCGGCGACCCGCCGGACGGCGCCCGCGGCCCCGGCCTGTCCGACGGCGCCCTCGCCGCCGCGGCGCTCGACCGGGGCGTGAAGGTGCATCCGCTGTCCTGGCATCGCATCGGCCCCGGGCCGCCCGGCCTGGTGCTCGGCTACGCGGCGGGCTCCGTCCACGACATCGAGGAGGGCATCGCCACCATCGGGGCCGCTCTGCGCGGGCTGCGTCCCTGAGGCCGCGGGGGTCCCATGGCTTTCCCGGATGCCGGTCGTGTGCCTGAGCACCCCCCGCAGGGCGTGCTCAGGCACACGACGGTCGTCGGCGGCTCAGTCGACCGGCATCACCCACACGTCGGCGATCGAGGGGTCGTAGTCGGCGTCGGTGTCCTGGAAGCGGATCCGCACGGTGCCGTCCGACGTGGCGGCGGAGGGTTCGACCACGAACTGGTGGGTGATCGTGCCCTGGCCGCCCTCGCTTCGCCTCAGGTCGACGCTGTGCACGGCCTTGCCGTCGATCTGGACGTCATAGGTCTTGCGCCGGGCACCGTCGAAGGTCTCGACCATGCGGACCACGAAGCGGCCGGTGGTCGGTACGGCGGCATCGAACTCGAACCAGCCGCCCGGGTAGGAGGAGTGGGTGTACCGGCGTGTCAGCCCGGCCTCGGTGTTCGTCCCCGAGTGCTCCGACGCCGTCAGCCGGTGGGCGGACTCCGACGGCCCGTCACCGAGGTCGATGTGGTCGCTCGACTTCGCGGGCGGGGTCGGCAGCGAGACCGCGATCGTGCCGGTCGCCTGCTCCGCCGCCGTCGGGCCGGTCGCCGCGGTGACCGTGGCCTTCTGACCGACGACGGTCAGCGGCACCGTCACGACGGCTTCGACCGTTGCCCGCTCCCCCGGGTCCAGGCGGTAGCCGGTCGGGTCCGGCGCCGTCCAGCCGTCGGGGAGGGCGAGCGTGAGCTTGCCGGACTGCACCACCTTGGTGCGGTTGGCCAGCACGGCGGCGACGGTGGCCCGCTCACCCGGGCCGGCCGGATCAGGCGCGGTGGACACGCCCTCGATGGCGACGCCGGGGGCGACCACCAGGCCCGCGGACACCGGCAGCGTCGCCGTTCCCCCCGCGTACCGGTAGGACACCGAGCCGGTGAGGTCGGCGACGGAGGCCTGAGCGTCGGTCGCCACCGTGACGTCGTAGGCGTGCTCGACCGTACTGCCCGCACCCGTGGTGGACGCGTGCCGGCCCACGGACTTCACCGTCCAGCCGCTGGGTGCCCGCAGCGTCGAATCGACTCCGGTCAGCGGCTGCTTGCCGGTGTTCTTCAACGCGACGTTCACGCGGACGACGTCGCCCGGGAGGATCTCGCCGGCCGGCACGTCCAGCGTGGCCACCGCGCCGACCAGGCGCGACGATGCCCGCGAAAGGATCTTCTCGATGCCGGCCAGTGAGTCACGCAGCTTCGTGGCCGCCGCCTTGTCGATCGCGCCCTGATCGGCGTACGTCTGCGTCCACCGGTCGAGGTCGGCCACGCCGGCGAGCGCACGGTGCACCGCTGCGGCGGTCAACCGCTCGTCCGCGCCCTGGGCCTGCAGGCGCCACGCGGCGTCGAGCTCCTTCCGCGTCAGGGCGGTACGAAGCTGCAGGTGCCCCTTGGCGATCTTGCCGAGACCGCGCACCTGCAGTGCGTCGACATCGTCGGCGAACGACTCCGCCTGGGCCCGGGCCGCCCCCAGGTCGCCGAGCACCGGGTCGACCGCGAACGCGTAGTGCCCCGAGCCGACCTCCAGCACCACATCGCCGCCGGCCTGCTCGACGTAGGTCACATCATGGACGTCGCCGATCGGCGTGCCGCCCTCGGTGACCGCCCAGCGGTTCGCCGCCGGGATGCGCACCTCGGCGGTGGTGTTCGCCGGCACGGTGACGTCGAGCTTCATCGCGCCGCCCGTCGTGTCCCACGCGCTGCGCACCGTGCCGTACGGCGTCTGGTGGCTGAAGTCGACGTGGTCGATGCCCTCACCGGGCTCGGGGGCGATGAGCACCTTGCGGTAGCCCGGTTCCGCCGCCGAGACGCCCGCCATGGTGCGGTACATCCACTCGCCGACGGCGCCGTACGCGTAGTGGTTGAACGAGTTCATCCCCACGTCGTTGAAGGTGCCGTCGGGGTTGATGGAGTTCCACCGTTCCCAGACGGTGGTCGCACCCTTCCCGATCTCGTAGCCCCAGGACGGGTAGTCCGTGTGCTGCAGCAGCCGGTAGGCGATGTCGGAGCGGCCCGCCTCGGTGAGTGCCGGCAGCAGTCCGTCGACGCCGAGGAAGCCGGTCGACAGGTGGTAGTCGCGGCGCTCCAGGGTCTTGACGAACTTGGCGACGATCGCGTCGCGCCGGTCGGCGGGGGCGAGGCCGTTGGTCAGCGTCAGGATGTACGAGGTCTGACTGTCGCCCTTGACGGTGCCGTCGGCGCCGATGAACGCCGCCTGGTACGCCGACCTGATCGCCTCGTAGCGCTGCTGGTACGCCGCCGCGTCGCCGTCCCGGCCGACGGCGGCCGCCATCTGCGCGAACTCCCGTGTGCTCTTGGCGACGAACGCGGTGTCGAGTACGTCGGCCGGGGTCGCGTCGTCGAGGTTGAGCCAGTCGAGATAGCCGCCGGCGGAGCGGATGTGGTTGGTGGAGTCCGCGTCGAGGAAGTCGACGTAGGCCTTCATCATGTCGTAGTTCTCGCGGATGACGTCGGTGTCGCCGTAGGCCTGCCACACCGTCCACGGCACGTGCACGCCGGCGTCCATCCAGCCCGCCGACTCGTAGCCGCCGTCGAAGCGGCCGGGGACCACGGGAGCGACGCCGGGCAGCGAGCCGTTGGGCCGCTGGGTGTCCCGCAGGTCCTGCAGCCACTTGCCCAGGAAGGACTGCGCGTCCATGTTGTAGACCGCGGTGCGGGCGAAGACATCGATGTCGCCCGTCCAGCCCATCCGCTCGTCGCGCGCCGGGGTGTCCGTGGGGATCGACAGGAAGTTGCCCCGCATGCCCCAGACGATGTTGCTCTGCAACTGGTTGACCAGGGCGGAGTTGGTGTCGAGGCTGCTGGTGAGGTCGCCGTCGGTGCCGACGACGACACCGACCAGGTCCTTGGCCGCGGGGGCCTGGTCGACACCGGATATCTCGACGTACCGGAAGCCGTGGAAGGTGAACGACGGCTCGAACGTCTCCGGCTGGTCGGTGGCGAAGGTGTAGTGGTCGGTCGCCTTCGCGGTACGCAGGTTCGCGGTGTAGAGCGTGCCGTCGGGGTTGAGCACCTCGCCGTGCCGGATCGTCACCGTCCGGCCGGGCTCGCCCTTGAGCGTGAGGCGGACGTGGCCGACCATGTTCTGCCCGAGGTCGTAGAGGTAGACGCCGGCGGTCGGCGAGTCGATCCGCTTCGCGGTCCTGAGCTCCTGGGTGACCCGTACGTCGACCGCGGTCTGCGGTTCGAGTACGTTCACCGGCTCGTCGCGGACGTCCGCCGCGGCCCAGTTCGCGGCGTCGAAGCCGGGCTTGTCCCAGCCGGCGACCTGCTTCGCCACCCGTGCGTCATAGGACTCGCCGTCGAGCAGGTCGGCCTCGCGGGTCGGCCCGGAGGTGGTGGTCCAGGTGCCGTCGGTACGGATCGTGGTGCTGGTGCCGTCGGTGAACTCGACCAGCATCTGGGCGATCACCGAGTCGTCCTGCCCGTAGACGTCGGTGCCGAACATGGCGACCTTGCCGCTGTACCAGCCGGGTGCGACCTCGGCGCCGAGGACGTTGGCGCCGGCGCGGACCTGCCGGGTCACGTCGTAGGTCTGGTAGTCGATGCGTTTGTCGTACGCCGTCAGGCCGGGCGCGAGTTCGGCGTCGCCCACCCGCGCGCCGTTGAGGCGGAGTTCGTACACACCGCGCGCCGACGCGTAGACGCGTGCCCGGGCGACCTTCTTGCCGCCGAGGTCGAACTCCTTGCGCAGCAGCGGTACCGGCTCGTCGCGGCGCAGCCAGGCCTCGCCGCCCGCGCTGTCGACGCGCAGGCCGCCGGCGGTCACGGTGCCCGACGCGAAGGTGCGGTCGCCCGCCGGGAAGGCGGTGTCGACCAGGACGGTGCCGTCGGCGCCGGTGACCGTGACGTCGTGGACCAGACCGCGCTCCGCGCCGCTGGTGCGGAAACCCATCGTGCCGGGGCCGCCGAACGTCGCATCGGTGCGCTGGTCCAGCTGCTTGCCGTCGACGGTGGTGGTGATCGTGGCGCCGTCGACGGCGATCGCGTAGTCGTGCTCGGCGGCGAAGTCGAACCCGGCCGGGAACGGTGTCGCCTTGAGGACCGAGTAGTTGCTGTTGCGCTTCACGTGGGGGCGCAATGCGTCGTCGGTCTCGCTGATCTGCCACATGTAGGCGTTCTCGGTGTCCTGACCGCGGAAGTAGACACCGAGCGCCCCGTTGATGTCGGAAGCGGTGAACTCGACCGTGTAGTCCTTCCACTTGGCACCCAGCGCCGGTGTGTCCGCACCGATCCACGCGGCGGTCCACGGCTGGTCGCCCAGAGCGGTGCCGAACGTGGCGGGCTTGCTCCACTGCGAGGCGGTGCCCCGGTCGTCCCACACCCGGACGGACCAGACGTAGTCGGTGTGCGGCTGCAGCGCGGGGCCGCCGTATCGGACACCGACCGACTGGCCTGAGGTGACCTTTCCGCTGTCCCAGACGTCGGGTCTCTCGATGCGGCCGGCCGAGGAGGCAACGCGAATCTCGTAGGCCCGCTGCGTGACCCCGCGGCGTTCGGAGCCGAGCTGCCAGCCCAGGGCGGGCGCTGTCAACGGGATGCCGAGCGGGTCGTCAAGGGCGTTGACCGTCAAATGGCCGACGCTCGTTGCAGCTGCGGCGGGGGCGGTGGAGGTCACGGGTGGACTTGCTGCCGTCGCCGTCGCGGGTCCCACCGCGACGAGGACTGATGCAGCGACCACCGCGGCGATCTGCTGACGCACGGGCGCTCCTCAAGAAGAGTCATTGAAACGCTTCAATCACACCCTGGCGGTGACTACCCCTCCATGGCAATGAGTTGGACAGATTTGATGAAACGGTTGCGCGAGATCAATGAATCGGTTTAAGTCGACGGGCCAGGCATCCACGGGGCAGCGGGCCGACCTGGTGGCGTCCGGTGCCCGGCAGGCAGCCGTCGACGCACGGGGGCGAGTGCATGACCGCGAACGATGACGGCCGACACGGCGTATCAGGGCTCGGGGCGGGCGGCGGAACGATGGTCACCGCTCTGTGCGCCCTGTCAGCGCAGACCTCCGCCCGGAAACGGCCGAGCGGCAAGCGCCGGTGCGTCACTCAGGAACAGATCGCTCCGCCCGGGTCCGCGTGGTTCCCCGGCCTGCCTGAACGTCGCGGCGCGGCCCGGCCGACACCCGCGGCTTACCCGGCCACCTCCGCGACACCGTCGATCAGCCGCTGCACGTCCTCGCCGTCGACGTACGGTGCGAGCCCGGCACGCACCGCGCCCGTGTCGCCAAGCCCCAGCAGCCGCGACGCCTCCAGCGCGTAGAAGTTGCCCGCGGGGGCGTTCACACCGCGCCGCGCCAGCCGCTCGTACACCTCCCGGCCGGGCACTCCGGCCACGGAGAAGAACACCGTCGGCGTACGGCGTGCCGGCGCGCCGTACAGCCGCACCCCTCCGATGCCCGACAGCCCGTCCACCAGGCGTCCCAGCAGCCGCTCCTCGTATGCCTCGACCGCTCGCATCGACTCCAGGACCCGGCTGCGCCGGTCGCCCGAGGAAGAGGCGAGCGAGGCGATGTACTCCACGGCCGCGGTGGTGCCGGCCAGCATCTCGTACGGCAGGGTGCCCAACTCGAAACGTTCCGGGACGTCATCGGTGGAGGGCAGCAGTTTGTCCGGGTGCAGTTCCTCCCACAGTCCGGGATCGGCGACCACGACACCATGGTGGGGGCCGAAGAACTTGTAGGGCGAGCACGAGAAGAAGTCGGCGCCCATGCCGGCCAGGTCGATCGGCGCGTGCGGCGTCAGGTGCACCCCGTCCACGTACAGCAAGGCTCCGACCTCGTGAACGGCCGCCGCGATCGCCGCGGTGTCGGGGCGCGTGCCCAGCACGTTCGACCCACCGGTCACCGCCACCAGCCGGGTCCGGCCGGACAACTGCTCCCGGACGGCGTCGACGCTCAACTCACCGCTCACAGGGTCGAACGCGGCCCACCGCACCACCCCGCCGACGGATTCAGCCGCCTGGATCCACGGCCGGATGTTGGCATCGTGGTCCAGACGGGTCACGACCACCTCGTCACCGGCTGTCCACTGCCGCGCCAGGGACCGGGAAACGTCATACGCCCCTTGCGTCGCCGACCGTGTGAAGACAACACCACGCGACTCACAGCCCAGAAGGTCGGCCATGGCCTGCCGCGCCTCCGTGACGACCTGCTCGGCACGGCGCTCGGCTGCTGTCACCGAGCCGCGGTTGGAGATGCCCGAGCACATCACCGCAGCCATCGCCTCGGCGACCTGGCGAGGCACCTGTGAGCCGCCCGGCCCGTCGAAGTGGGCCACCTTCTCCCGCAGCGCGGGGAAGTCGTCACGGATGCGCAGGACATCGAGATGCATGCACCCATCCTGCCCGAGCCCGGACTCCGCACGCACGGTCCCGATCGCGACCGACGCATCAGTTCGCGGCCCAGTCGCCAGGCAGCGTGAAGTGCCAGCCGGGGCGCCAAGCCGGTGGCGTGCGGAGCAGGTCTTCCAGCGGCGTGCCGACGAGCAGGTGATCGAGTGCCCATCGGTTGGCCGAGTGAGCGATCACCAGGACCATCCGGCCGTCCCAGTCGGCGGCGAGCTCTTGGAGGAAAGCGCGGGTGGCCGCGACGACCTGGCGGTAGCTCTGGCCCGCGGGGAACGGATCGTCAATGCGCAGGTTTCGCTGACCGGCGACGACGGAGAGCGCGTCGCCGTTGAGTTCCCCGTAGTTGCACTCCCGCAGTCGACTGTCCTGGTGGATCGGGGGCCGGCCGTGGGGGAACGCGATGCGGGCCGTCTCCACGGCGCGGTGCAGGTCGGAGGAGAACACGGCCGCGAGGCCGTCACCCGCTCGGCGCTCACCCAGCTCCTGGGCCTGTCGGCGCCCCAGTTCCGAGAGCCGCCCCGGTAGCCAACCGGTCGCGATGCCTGCCTCGTTGTCCGTGGTGGTCGCGTGCGTCTCGTAGACGATCTCCACCGCCATCACGCACCTGCCGCTTCCCGGAGGACGACCAGGTCCGTGGGACGCATCGGCTGCGCATGTCCTGGCCGCGGGGTCAGCGGGACTGCGAACAAGACGACCGGGACGGCCTTCAGGCCGAGCCGAATCGCTACGGCGACCCTGTGATGTCCGTCCAGCGTCGCGAACTCCTCATTGAAGCCGAGTCGGAGCGGTGTGCGCATACCGTGTGCTCGGATGCTGGCCGTGAGCGCTTCCAGATGACGGGGGGTGTCCACGATCGCCGAGCCGACGATCTCGCGATCCACCGCCCGGTATCGCGCGACGAGGGCCGTTGGCAGGTGAACTTCCGACAGCGACATGGAAGCAGCTTATTTCGCCGTCCGCGCCGTGAGCCCGGGATGGGAGCGCTCAGCCGTGCCGACCGGTCCCGGTGATGACTTCTCGCGCCCGCAGCCGTCACACCTGTCGCGGGACACGACAGGACGGAAGGATGACGACGTGATGAGTGCGGACACATGGCCGGCGGAGCGGGGCGGGAGCGGCCTTGGCGAGGGCGACGAGCCGGCGTTCTCCGGGCTGGCGGAGCGGCACCGGCGGGAGCTGCACGTGCACTGCTACCGGATGCTCGGGTCGTTCGAGGACGCCGAGGACACGGTGCAGGAGACGTTCCTGCGGGCCTGGCGGCGGCGGGAGACCTTCGAGGGGCGGTCGACCTTCCGGGCCTGGCTCTACCGGATCGCCACCAACGCCTGCCTGGATCTGCTCGCCAAGCGCCGCCCGGAGCCCGCGACCGGCGGCGAGGTGCCGTGGTTGCAGCCCTACCCGGACCGGCTGCTCGACGAGCTGCCCGCGGCCGGCGCCGACGAGCCGGAGACCGTCGCCGTCGCGCGCGAGACGATCGAGTTGGCGTACCTCGTCGCCGTCCAGCATCTCGCGCCGCGCCCCCGCGCGGTGCTCATCCTGCGCGACGTGCTCGGCTGGCCGGCGAAGGAGGTCGCGGCACTCCTCGGCAACTCCGTGAACTCCGTCAACAGCGCGCTGCAACGGGCCCGCGCCGGCATGCGGGAGCACCTGCCCGCCGAGCGGCAGGACTGGAGCGGCGGCGCCGAGGACTCCGGGACGCGCGAGCTGGTCCGTCGCTTCACCGAGGCGAGCGTGGCCACGGACGTCGCCCGGCTCGCCGGCATGCTCCGTGACGACGCCCGCTGCTCGATGCCGCCGACGCCGGGCCTGTCCCTGGGCCGGGACGCGGTGGTGACCGACTGGGTCGAGGACGGTTTCGAGGGCATGCAGGGACTGCGCGGCGTCCCCACGTCGGTGAACCGGCAGCCCGCTGTCGCCTTCTACCTCTGGAACGAACGCGAGAGCGCCCACCTGCCGTTGACGCTCGACGTCCTCCGCATCTCCGGCGGGGTGATCACCGAGATCGTCATCTTCCACGCCGACCGGTTCCCGCGGCTCGGGCTGCCGGAGCGCCTGTTGGCGGACGGCGCGGAGTAGTGCGGCGAGGGGCACTCATGTCGCGGGCATCCCGCACGCTCCAAAGCCTTGCAGGCGGCGAGGTAGCTCGGGATTTTGAGAACCGGTTCGTGAGAGCCCGAACGTGGCCCGGCCATTCGCCGGCTATCGCGCCGCAACCCGGCGCGACACCCTCCCTCTTCGCTCCGGAACCCGCCGCAAGCAGGACTGGCCGAACCTGTGTCCTCGTCGTGGCGGTCAGGGTGTGACGATGGCGAAGTCGGGGTCCGGGGCTGCGAGGTAGCCGAGGAGTTCTTCCAGTTTGCCCGGATCGCCGGCGATGTGGATGCCTGGGCGTGCTTGGAGGTCGGTAGGGCTGCTCGTGCCGAGGAGAAGGTCGCGCAGGTCGGCTTCCTCCAGGGTGATGTCGAGATGCGGGTGCGGCGTGGCGGGTCCGATCGCGGAGGTGTGGGTGAGGACTCCGTTGTGGAGTGTGAGCGTGATCGGGTCCTTGCCGTTGATGTTCCAGCGGACGGTGATGTTCGCGTCCCAGCAGCGGGGGCCGTCGATGCGGATGGCGAGGGCGTCGAAGAGCTGGTCCAGTGTCAGTGCGGCAAGGACGTCGGGCGAGGCGGTGACGGTGGGGGTGCCGACGGAGCCGTGACGGAGTTCGAGGGCACCGGTGAGGTAGAGGTTTCGCCAGGTGCCGTTCTCGCTGCCGTACCCGAGTTGTTCCAGTGCGTCGGCCTGGAGCGCGCGGGCGTCGGCGTGGTCGGGATGGGCGAACAGGACGTGGTCGAGGACTTGGGCGACCCAGCGGTGGTCGCCGGTGTCGAAGGACTCGCGGGCGCGGCGTACGACGTCGTCGGCGCCGCCCATGAAGTCGACGTAGCGGCGGGCGGCTTCGACCGGGGGGTGTTCCCACAGGTGGGCGGGGTTGCCGTCGAACCAGCCGAGGTAGCGCTGGTAGACGGCCTTGGCGTTGTGGCTGACCGAGCCGTAGTAGCCGTGGGTGTGCCAGGCACGTTCCAGGGCGGGGGGCATCTGGAGGGCCTCGGCGATCTCCAGTGCGGTCATACCCTGGTTGAGCATGCGCAGGGTCTGGTCGTGGAGGTAGGCATACAGGTCACGCTGCTGGGTGAGGAACACGGTGAGGCGTTCGCGGCCCCAGGTCGGCCAGTGGTGCGAGGCGAAGACGACATCGCTGGCCCCCGCGAACAACTCGACGGCCTGTGTGAGGTAGCGGGCCCACACTCGCGGGTTGCGTACTTCGGCGCCCCGGAGCGTCAGCAGGTTGTGCAGGTTGTGGGTGGCGTTCTCGGCCATGCACAGTGCCGCGTGGTCGGGGAAGTGGATGTTCAGCTCTGCCGGTGCCTCCGTACCCGGGGTGAGCTGGAAGACCATGCGAATGCCGTCGACGGTCTCCGCCTGTCCGGTGCGGGTGATGTCAGCAGTCGGCGGGATCAGGCCGACAGCTCCGGTCGACGTCGTCAGCCCCAGACCCGCGCCGATCTGCCCACTGCCGCCCTTGGGCAGTGCCGCTCCGTACATGTAGGCGGCGCGGCGGCCCATGGCGGTGCCCGCGTAAACGTTCTCGCTGACGGCGTGCTCCAGGAATCCTTGTGGGGCCAGCACCGGCACGCCGTCGGTGAGCTCCTGCTCGCCGACCACTCCGCGCACGCCGCCGAAGTGGTCGACGTGGCTGTGCGTGTACAGCACTCCCGTGACAGGCCGCTGACCGCGGTGGCTGCGATACAGCGCCAGGCCGGCCGCCGCGGTCTCCGCGCACAGCAAGGGGTCGATCACGAAAACCCCGCGGTCGCCCTCCACCAGCGTCATGTTCGACAGGTCGAAGCCGCGGATTTGGTAGATGCCCTCGGTCACCTGGAACAGGCCGTGATCCGAGCAGAGCCGGCTCTGCCGCCACAGGCTCGGGTTGGCGGTGTCCGGGCAGTCCTGGTCGAGGAAGCCGTAGGCGCCCAGATCCCACACCGAGCGCCCCGCACGGTCGCGGATGACGTCGTCCGAGGCGGTACCGAGGAATCCGCGCCGGGCATCGGCCAGATCCTGGGTGTCGTCGAACGGGAAGCGCGATGTCACCTGCTCGTTGGCCTGGGCGACGGCAGGTTGGGCGGGCTTGGCTCCGCTGTGCTGGGACAAGGCAGTCTCCCTCGCAGGCCCGGAGCACGATCGGCCGCCGCGGCATGTGTCGTGACGCCTCGAATCCTCGCCCGGGATCTGCGGCTCCACCAGCGGTGCTGCGCTGTCGGGGAGCCTGACGCAGCCCTGCCGCCCGCGAGGCCTCATCCGAGCGGACCGGGCCGGCTCGCACGACGGCCGACCGCGCTGAATGATCGAGGTTCCATGGTCCCAGGGGTGAGAAGCGAGGTGGTCGGCCCGTGGCCGGGTGGCACGCGTGCGGCAGGCCGCGCTCCTCCCTGGCCCGGAACCGCCGGATCATGGGAGCCGGCCCCAGTGACGCCGGAAGTACCGGTTCGGCGATGCGCTCATGGCGGCCCAGGTGACAACCCGACGCCCTGTTCATTCGCGGGGCATCCACCATGCCCGGCGCCTGCACGGTCGAAGCATCGCGCTGATCCTGGTCGTGGGAGGCGGGTTGCTGGGGTGGTTCCTGCCGCTGTGGGAACGGCATCTGCCGACACCAGGTCTGGGATTCGACACCAGTACGGCGCAGGCGACACTCGCCTCCGTCGCGGGCAGCATGATCACGCTGGCGGGCTTCATCGTCACGGCCATCACCCTCATCGTGCAGACCGTCCAGGCCATGTCGCCACGGCTCGTCGCGGCCCTGGGGCACTTCAGCCGCTACCTCGTACTGTTCGGATTGCTGATCGGCACGGCTCTCTATGCGCTGGTCACACTCAGCCATGTCCGTGGCGACAGCGTCCCGCGCCTGAGCGTGACTCTGGCCGTTGTCCTGGTACTCCTGGACGCTGTCATCGTCCTGCGCCTGCTGGCCTCGCTCCGTCACGCCGTCACCGGTGGCGGCCTCTCCCGAGCCGTCGGGGAACGTCTGCGCGCGGCCATCGATCTGGCCCATCCCGCGGCCGCCGAGACCGGTCCGGAACCACGTCCGTTCCACGAGGACCAGGTGAACTCGTTTCCCGCCGTTCATCGGGGGCGGCCCTCCACGATCACGTGGATCGACGAAGAACGCATCACCCGGCTCGCCGCCCGCCACCACGTCCGCATCCGCCTGACCCACGCCGTCGGCGACTTCGCCGGGACGGGCCAAGTCGTGGCCGACGTGGAGGCGGAAGGGACAGATACCGACCCGCGCCTGGCGCGTCGGGTCAGCGCCTGCATCCGCTACGGTCCCAGCCGCAGCCTCCGGCAGGACGCCGCATACGGACTGCGACTGCTGGCCGACATCGCGATCCGGGCCCTGTCTCCCGGCATCAACGACCCCACCACGGCGGTCCAGGCACTCGACCAGATCGAGAACGCCCTGCTGCGACTCGCGCACCGGCCCCTCGGTCCCGTCTGGCTCGTCGACGCGCACGACACACCCCGCGTCAGACTGCACGCGCCTCAATGGGAGGACCTCGTCTCCCTCGCACTCGACGAGACCCTCCTGTACGGCTCCTCCACCCCGCAAACCGTGCGGCGCCTCAATGCCCTTCTCCTCAGCCTGCTCTCAGCAGCACCCCCGAGCCGCCGACCACCGATCACCGACCGCGCCGAGGCCTTGGAACGTCTCGCCGCCGCACGCCTGCCCGACCCGCTCCTCCACCACGTCGCGTCCCAGCCCGACCGGCAGGGCCTCGGCGGCACCGCTGCACCGCAGGACACTTCCGAGTGACGGTGCCGCACACAAGGTCCTGCGGAGCCCGTGCGGCTGGTCGGAGACCCGGGGGGCTCCGTCGGATGCCTCCGCGTCAGCGCGCAGGAGGCGTACGCAGGGCGAGAACGGCCAGGTCGTCGTGGCCATCGCTGGGATGCCGGTCCGCCAGGACGTCGCACAACTCCGTCAACGGAAGGCCCACGTGTGCCGCGGCAAGTTCGGCCAGCGTGCGCAGGCCGGCGTCGATGGGCCGCCGATGGTGCTCCACCAGCCCGTCGGTGTACAGAACCACGGTGGTACCGGGCGGCAGCCGGCGCGTGTGATCGCACCGGTGTCCCAGCGGGTCGACGCCCAGGGGCAGATCCGGCTCGAAGGCCAGGTAACGGGCCTGCCCGTCCGGGGTGACCAGCAGAGGCGGGGGATGGCCCGCCGTGCTCCAGGTGAGCGTCCATTCGTCCGACCCAGCGGGCTCGATCCGGGCCAGGCACGCGGTGGTCAGGCACTGCACGTCGAGTGTGTCCTCGGTGGCGTCCAGCCGCTTCAGGATGGAACTGGGCGGCACCGGACGGTCGCAGAGCAGCGCGCGGAGCATGCTGCGGGTCTGCGCCATGGCAGCCGCGGCATGCAGGTCGTGCCCTGCGACATCACCGATGATCGCGGCACAGGCGCCGTCCGGAAGAACGAACACGTCGTACCAGTCACCACCGATACGCTGAGGCCGACCCGCCGGCCGGTACACCGCGGCAGCCTCGAACGGCCGAAGATCCGGCAGGCGCGGCAGGAACAGTCGCTGGAACTCCTCACTCCTGTCCCGCACCCGCTCGAACAGCCGGGCGTTCTCGATCGCCACCCCCGCCGCACCGGCCAGCGCCACCAGCATCGCCTCGTCCTCCTCGTCGAACGGCAGATCGTCCCGACGCTCGGACAGATACAGATTCCCGTACACCCGCTCCTGCACCCGGACCGCCACCCCCAGCAGCGTCCTCATCGCCGGATGACCTTCCGGGAAACCCACCGACTGCGGATGACGCGCGATGTCGTCCACCCGCAACGGCTCCGGATGCCGGATCAGATACCCCAGCAACCCCCGCCCTCGCGGCAGATGCGTCCCCGCGAGCCGCTCCCGCTCCTCCTCGTCCAGCCCCGCCGTGATGAAGTCCGCCAGCCCCACCCCGTCCTCGTCCAGGACACCCAACGCCCCGTACCGCGCCCCGGTCACCTCCACCGCGGCCGACACCACCCGCGAGAGCACCACCCCCAGATCCAGCTCCCGGCTGACCGCGAGCATCGCCGCCATCAGCACCTGCAACCGCCGCTGTGCCCTCCCCAGGTCACGCAATTCCGCCGAGATCCTCTGCAGCCCCGGATCCAACGGAAACCGCACACCACCGTCCCCGCCCCTTTCCGAACCACCGGCCCCGTCCATGAACAAATCCTTGCATAAATCACATGAAGTGCCATGAAAGCCGCACCTCTCGACCCTCCGTCCGTGCATTCCCTTGTGCGGCCGGCGCGATGCATGGTCACCAGCCGCCCACCACTGTCGGGGGAAGGCGGCTCTGAACTGTCGTTCCGGATCACCGATGCGGGCCTGCGGGGCTGGAAGATCCGCACCGCGATGTTCCGGGTGCCACCTGGGCCGGCTGCCATACAGACCCCTGGAGGTATTGCATACAGTATCCTGTCAGGCTAACGTCTACTCATGCGGCTGACCAAGTGCACCGACCCGACACTCCCCATGACCACCGCACGGCGGAGCTGAGTATGGCGACCTATGGCGACGACACGACAATGAGGCGGATCCTCACCGCTGCGGGAGACACCTGGGCCCTGGTGGGCCTGTCCGACAACCCCGAACGAGCCGCCTACCGCGTGGCCGAGAAGCTCCAGCGCATCGGCAAGAGGGTGGTGCCCGTACACCCCAAGGCCGAGTCAGTGCACGGCGAGCAGGGCTACGCCTCCCTTGCCGAGATCCCGTTCGCGGTCGATGTCGTCGACGTCTTCGTCAACTCGGCTCTCGCCGGGAACATCGCGGACCAGGCCGTGGCCATCGGTGCCAAGGCGGTCTGGTTCCAACTCGGCGTCACCGACAAGGCCGCCTACGACAGAACCCGCGAAGCCGGCCTGCTCATGGTCATGGACCGCTCCCCGGGACGCGAAATACCCCGGCTCGGACTGGGCTGACACCGCTCACAAACCGCCCGCCACCCATCAGGCCCGGGCGGCCGATGGCACGTCGGCCGCTCCCGGGCAGAGTTGAGAACTCCCCCGGCCCGGCGTGGGCGACGGCCACCGACGAACTGCGCGCGAACATCCAGGAACTGCCGGCAGGCCTCACCGTTCGACGGTCGGCAGGCGGTGAAAGAGGCCCGCGAGTGCGGCACGGTCGGTGGTGGTGAAAGCGGGCTTGCCGACCGGCCGCTGCACAACAGCAGTTGCCGGCGGAGCGCGAGCATGTCGATGCCCTTCTCATGTCCGCTCATCGTCAGCGGGCCCGGGATCGCCGGGATGTTGCTCGCAGCGTCGTGTGCGTTCGCGGACGAGGCTCCCCGCAGGCTCAGCCGTGGAGGAAGGAGGTGACTTCGGAGAACGGTGTGGCGGTCTCGGGTGTGAAGCGCCTGGTCTCTCCTCGGAAGGAGCGGACCTCCAGCCAACTCTGGGCTGCCGCAGTCGGGAGCACGTCCAACAGTGCCTTGACGTCCGCGGATCTGAAGACCTTGAAGGTCTGCGTCCGCCGGTAGTTGGACGGCTGGACATCGAACCTGAGGTCGACGACCGGCTGTGGCCGGCGGCTCCAGTCGCTGTAGGGCAGTGCACCGTGGCCGCGGATTCGCGCGTCGACGAGGACTTCCGGATCCGCGTCGCCGATCTCGCAGTCGAAGATCGGGAAGGCTGTCGCGACGCGAGCGGCGATGGCCGGATACGCGATGCAGGCTTGCCCGAGTGCCGGCGAGCACAACAAGGCGTGACTGAAAGGTCCCACCGGCGTTGACAGCGGCACCTTGTGGTGGGACTGCCCGTCGAAGGGCAGGTCGCGCCCGGCGCCGAGGACGGCCAGGAAGGACGACACGGCCGCGGGGTCATGGCACTGTCCGCGCACGGTGAAGCGAACGGCGCTGCGTCCCTGGTCTCGCAGCACGAAGTACTCGTGGAATCCCATCGGGTGATCCGGGGCATGGCTGCGGTGGTACGTCTCGTCAAAGCCATCGATCGGCAGATACTCGGGGACCGGGGCATGCGGCCGGGTGCTTGACTTGATCACGTCGAGGACGGGCGTCTGCTGGTCAAGCTCGGCGGCGTCAGACGGCCGCTCGACCTCGGCGAAGCCCTTGCGGAGCCATTCGTTGATCTTGCGGGAAGCATGGCGGCCGGCGTGCTGTTCGTCGTCCAGCGTCGACGTGCTCGCCTTGCCGCTGGTGCCTATCACGCCCCAACGGAGGAAGCAGCGGATGCCTTCCTGACGAATCTCCCGGTACTCGGTCTTGGCCCCCCGCAGGAGCTCGAATCGCCGCCAGTCCGCCACCCGTTCCTCCAGCACATGTCCGTACCCGACCCCGACGACGCCGAGAGCCAGGGCGGGCCGAGCCACGTCCGGAGCCGCGATACGACTTATCGGACGGTCCAGCCGCGCAGCGTCACGGCGATCTCCTCCACGGTGACCTGGCCGGCCTCCGTGTCGCGGACGAGAGCGGCGGCCTCCTTGGGCGGGTACTCCAGGCGGTGGCCCTGCAGGGTCAGGAACCCGAAGGTGCTGACCCAGGCGAACTGCAGGTTCGAGTGCTCCAGGCAGGGGGTTCGGGCGAGTTGGTGCAGGAGCGCGGCCGCCTTGAGGTGGTCCGAGCCGTAGCAGTCGCGGTCCATGGCGCTGGAGTGGACGCGGGCCACTGCGGCGTACAGCACCCCCAGTTCGTGCACCTGCGGGTCGCCGTCGATCTGCTCGGCGACGTGCAGCAGGAACGGCACGTCGATGCGGTGGATCACGCGGCGTTCCCGTGGCCGGCCTCGGCGCCGTCCAGCTCGGCCAGGCGGTTGCGCGCGGCCTGGGCCGCGGCGCGGCGGTCCGTGTCGGGCCGGTCGTCGCCGAGTTCGGCGAAGGCCTCACGGGTGTACTCCGATGCCTGCCGGGCGGCGTCGAGGAAGACCCGCTCAACGGCCGTGGCACGGTCGTAGGCCGCGGACAGCACGTACTCCTGCAAGCTCATGTCGGCGGCCTTCGCGGCCGCGGCGATGGCGTCGTACTGCTCCGGGTCGGGGAACCGGAGGCTCATCGCCTTCTTCTCCGATGACGGCTTCATGGTGGCGATGCTACCACTGGTGGCACCACCGGGGAGGGGCAGCCCACCCGCTCAGGCGGGCTTCGTGTCCTGTTCGCCATGGGCGGGGCGACGGTAGGCGCCGTACCACCAGATCCGGGCGAGTTCACGGGCGAGGACGGCGTCATGACTGCCGTCGTCGACTTCGATGTGGTGCGCGATCGCCTGGGCGCCGCCCCACACGATGATCCGGCTGGCGGAAACGGCGTCGAGGTCGGCCGTCGTCATGCCGGCGGCCTGCTCGGACAGTACGGTGCGCAGCGTCGTCTCCTCGAAGCCTTCGAGGTTGGCGGTGTAGAAATCGCTCACCACGGAGTCGTACGACGCCGCCTCCCGGACCGCCATGATCACGCCTTGGTTGGCACGTTGGATCCTGATCACTTCCTCGAAGAACCGGGCGAAGCGGTCTGCTCCGTCCTCGCCCGCGGCAGGGTCCCACTGGCGTGCGAGCGCCAGCAGCGACTCCCGCAGGCCGTCGGTGAGCCGCACCAGGACCTCCGACTTGCTCTGGAAGTGCGCGTAGAACGTGGCCCGGGAGACGCCCGCTTCCTCGAGAAGCTGCTGGACACTGATGTCGGAGAAGGCCGTACCGGAATCGAGCAGCCGCTCCAGGGTGGACGTCACTTGCGCCCGGGTCGCGGCCGACCGCGCGGCGTAGCTGTCCGCCTGGCGGCGGGTCACGGGTCGCATCAGGCGCCCTCCGGTGTGTGTCGTGCCTCGAACCGACCCGTGCCGCAGTGTCCCTGCGCAGCGGCTCGCTCCATCTTCCCCGATGTGGAAACGGCCGCATGCCCGGTGGGGGCCCGCCTGCGGCTTCGTACGGCCGTGGGGCCGCCCCCCCCATTGTGCACGGGCGTCCCCGGCTCAGCGCACCACGGGAAGGGCGTAGTCCCACAGCCGGTCCGCGGCGGCGGGGTCCACCGACCACTTCGCGACACCCGCCATCACGTCGGGGCCCCCGTCGACGACCTGCGACTCCTGGTTGTCCTCGAAGTACCGCCCTGTCACGTTGTCCAGGAGCGGCGAAGCGGCCAGCAGCACGGTGGTGGCGGCTCCCTGGGCCGGGGTCTTGAAGTAGTCGGGGGTGAGCAGGTTGCCGTCCGCGTCCATGGCACCCAGGGCCTGCATGGTCGCCTGGTCCATGTGGCGGGCCAGGTTGGTGTGGATCCACCCCGGCGCGCAGGCGTTGGCGGCGATGCCGTCCTCCGCCCACCGACGGCTGATCCCGACGGCGAGCAGCACGTCCGCGGTCTTCGACTGCGCGTAGGCGACGAACGGGTCGTAGGGGTGCCGCTCGAACTGCGGGTCGTCGAAGTCGAACCCCGCCCGCAGCTGGGCGCCGGAACTGACCACGACGACGCGCGGCTTCTCTGCGGCCCGCAATGCGCTGTGCAGTCCGACCGCCAGGGCGAAGTGGCCGAGGTAGTTGGTGGCGAGCTGCATCTCCCATCCCTGCGCATTGAGCTGATGCGTCGGGAGCATCATCACGCCCGCGTTGGCGACGAGGCCGTCGAGCGGCCCACTCCAGTCGTCGCAGAAAGCGCGGACGGAAGCCGGGTCGGCCAGGTCGAGTGCGACGGCCCGCGAGCCCGGCAGCTCCTTGACCAGCACCTCGGCGTCAGCGGGGTTCCGTGTGGCGATCGTGACCTGCGCCCCGGCACCGGAAAGCGCGCGCACCGTCTCGACACCGAGACCGGACGACCCCCCGGTGACGATCATCCGGCGCCCGCTGAGGTCGACTCCCTCGAGTACCTCAGCGGCGGTGGCCCGCATTCCGAACGGCGTGGTGATGAGCGTCATAGCTGTGCCCTGCCTTCACAAGATCTGGTTCCTCGCCCGGCCGGTGAGACCACTCACCGCTTCGGTCCAGGCGTCACTGAAGAGAAACCATACATCGTGTTCAGACTCTCGTTCTGCCCGGAGTGCGCCTACGTGAAGCCGAGCCCGCGCGCGGAGCCCGCAGGTCACAGGAAGCGCCGCACAGGAATGACGGCTGCTTCCTTCAGACGCTGCGACAGGGGCCGCCGCTTCCACCGGTCCGCCTCGATCGCCTCGCTGCGTGTGAGGTCGTCGTCGAAATCGTTGTCCAGGACGCCCGTGAAGGTCTCGTCGAGAACGGCGAGCATGACTTCCTCGTCGTGCTCCATCGAGCGGCGGTTGAAATTGCTGGAACCGATCAGCGCGGCGACCCCGTCCACCGTCATGATCTTCGTGTGGAGCATCGTCGGCTGGTACTGGCGGATGTCCACACCCGCCGCGAGCAGCGCGGCGTAATGGTGCTGGCCCGCGAGCCGGCAAGCCCGCTGGTCGGTGTACGGGCCGGGCAGCAGGATCTGGACCTGGACGCCGCGGCGGGCGGTGGCGCACAGCAGGTCGACGAAGAAGGAGTCGGGAGCGAAGTAGGCGGTGGACAGCCGGAAGCGTTCCTGCGCGGAGGTGAGCACGACGCGGATGAGCGTCTGCATGTCCTGCCAGCCGAAGCTGGCCGAGCCGCGCACCACCTGTACGGTCGCGGAGCCCGGCTGGGCATGTTCGGCGAAGCGGTCCCGGTCGTCGAACAGGTCGTCGTGGCACTCGGCCCAGTTCTGGGCGAACGCGGCCGCGATCCCGTCAACCGCCGGGCCACGGACCTCCACGTGGGTGTCACGCCACTCGTCAGGGGTGCGGGCATCGCCGCACCATTCCTCGGCGATGCCGACGCCGCCGGTGAACGCGGTGCGCTCATCCACGATGAGGGCCTTGCGATGGCACCGGTGGTTCTGCTTGAGCGGGGAGATCCACGCCGGTTTACGGAACCAGGCGACCTGCACCCCGGCAGCGTCCATGTCATCGAGCAGTTCCTGTTCGATCTCCTTGGCCCCGAAGCCGTCCAGCAGCAGCCGCACCCGGACGCCGGCGCGGGCGCGGTCCGCCAGAGCGGCGGCGAAGTCACGGGCAATCTGGCCGCGCCAGTACACGAACGTCATCATGTCGATGACGTGCTCGGCCCCGCGGATCGCCTCCAGCATCGCGGGGAAGATCTCATCCCCGTTGCGCAGCGGAACAAGCTCATTGCCTTCGGTCGCCGCGACCCCGATCAGCCGCTCCAGACGTCTGCGCAGACGCTGCTTGCGCTCTCCCACCCGCACCGGATCGTCGCCGTCCTCCGGAGGGAGGGACGGGACAAGGGTCTTCTCCGTACTCATGCGGGGCTTCTCCTGGGGATCCGTAACGGGCTGGTGCCGGGCAGCCGACTGGACGCGTGCGAGGCGGACAGCGACACGCTCAGTCTGTCCACCACGATCGTTTTCATCGCCCCCCACGCCGAGCAGTCGGGCACCATCGCCGGACCCCGGACGAATCCACCACGGTGTCGTAGTGGCGCGCGGGGGCGCCCTCACGAACACCTGCGGACCCTGCCCCGCCCCGCTCCCTCGCGACGGAGCCGGCAGGTCCGCAGGCATCCAGCAGAGCCGAGGGCGTCCCACATGCGCATCCTCACTCCGGGATGGCCGCACGACGCGCCGCCACCGTCAGATCACTTGGTGGCGTAGACCGCCGTGTAGCCGCCGATGAGGGGACGGGCCACCGTCGTGGCGAAGCCCGCCGCCTCCAGCCAATGGGTGGCATCGGCGACGGTGTACTCGGATCCGCCTTCCGTGTCGATGAGCATGTTCAGCGACACCAGCAAACCGTAGGTGTTGTGCCGCCTGCCGTCGTCGATCATGGCGTCGTAGACGATGAGCGTGCCTCCCGCCGGCAGGGCCTCATACGCTTTGCGGAGCAGGAACTGCCGCTGCTCGGGAGCCCAGTCGTGCAGGATCTGCCCCATGACGTAGACATCGGCCGGAGGAAGGGGATCGGCGAAGAAGTCGCCGCTGTGGAAGGAGAGGCGGCCGGCCAGCTCGCGGGCATGCGCGGATTCCTCGAACACCGGCCGTACCTGGGGCAGTTCGAAGACCGTTCCGGTCATCTCGGGGTGGGATCGCAGTACGGCCGCGGGTACCGCTCCCAGAGCGCCGCCGAGGTCGACCACGTGCTGCCGGCCGGTCCAGTCGAAGTCGGCGGCGAGTGCGCCGGCGAGGGGGGTGCTGACTCCGTCCATGCCGTTGAGGAAGTTGCGCCAGGCAACGGGGTCCTGGCTCAGCGTGGCGAAGAAGGGGGCCCCGGTGAGCGTGACCTCGTTCTGCTGGGTGCCGGTTCGCAGGGCCTCGGTGAGGTTGCCCCAGAAACCGAAGAGGCGGGCATTGGCCATCTCCAGGATTCCACCGATGTAGGAGGGCTTCGCCCGGTCCAGGAACACGTCCGCCGCGGGGCTGTTGCGGTACACGCCGTCGTCGTCGCGTTCCAGCATGCCCAGCGACACGAGGGCGTCGAGGAAGTCCGCCGACGACCTGGGGTGAAGGCCCACTTCCCCGGCGAGCGATGTACGGTCCCGACCGCCCCGCGCGAGGGTCGTGAACACTCCCAGCTCCACCGCGCTCAGCAGCGTCTTCGACGCCATGAATCCCAGGCCCAGCTGCAGGATCGGCTCGGGGGTGATCGCAACGCCGGCCGTCGGGCCGGTGGTCGCACCGGCGTCGGCGACGACCCCGGCCTTGCTCTCGGAGTGCAGTTCCATGAAGCTCCTTTGTGGAGTGATCAATACAGAATTACGGCAGACGGAGACCGGCTTGCGCCGCGCAAGCCGGAGCCCGACCGCGGCCGCCCGCCAGACCACACACGTCCCCACCGCGAGACATCCGGAACGCGGGCCCGTCCCACCCGACCGCGATCGGGGTCGAGCGTTCGCTCCGCCTCACGGGGAAGGCTAACATGTTTCTGGATTGATCAATAAAGTTATCGATCGTGCCGTGACTGGCAGATCGCAGCAGGCAGAGGGGGCGAGCTGCGTCCAGGCCTCGGCGGCCCGCCCACGCCGCAGGAGCGGCATTCGGAGATCAGCTGCACCTGTCCGGCCGGGCATCGACCCGCAGCGATGAGCGGAGGATCCTCGCCCTGCGGCACCGGACGGCGTCAGCAACCAGCCGGCGGGCACGTACGAGTCGCGCCGGCAGACTCCTCATCGCATGGCATCGAGGACTTCGTCGGTCGACAGCAGTGCATGGGCGAAGAAGCGGTAGTTGATGATCGCCGCCTGATACCCGTCGCCCCAGACCGGGTGGCGGGGTCCGGCTGTCGCATCCCTGACCACGGTGACCTCGAATCCCTCCTCGATGAGGTGACGCATGTGGGACTCGACGCACATGTTCGCCAGCATGCCGCCAAGAATGATGCGCTGTATTCCCCGCTTGCGCAGTTGCAGTACCAAGTCGTTACTTTCCGGCCCGAACACCTTGTGCGGGCTGGCAACCACCGTTCTGCCGTCTTCGATATAGGGCTTGAAGCGCTCCACCCAGTCCGCACCGGAGTTCCGGAACCCCGTCAGATCGAGCTGTCCCGCACGGGCGAACGTGTGGTTCTCCAGCTCGCTGGTCTCGAGGGGGCCGTTCATTCGCCATCCGCTGTCGGTCGGATAGAAGTAATGGGGCGAGATGAAGACCTCGTATCCCCCCGCCTTCGCCGCCTCGAAGATTCTCTCCATGTTTTCGACGGTCCTGTTCTCCGTGACGCTCGCCCCCACCGCGTCCCAGGCAGCCCCGTCCTCGCTCAGCACGTCGTTCTGCGGGTCGATGAACACGACGGCCGTGTCGGTCTTCGAGATTTCCACCTGTGCTCCTCACGCGATACGCACCAGTGGCGCGACGAATATTCCGGTATCGCGGGGTGTCCTGCCGAAGTACATTCCGGTCCGGCGAGACGATGTCTCTTCCTTGTCCGGTGCGGATTGCTGCGACACCAAGCGACAGCACTCGAGTTCCGCGCTCACCTCGGGGTGCATGCCCTGAGGGGCGCTTTCCCGGCCACTCGGCCCTCCGTCCCACCCTGCACCATCTCGGGGCGTTCCGCATCGGTGCATTGCTGCACCCGATCACCGTCCCTGCCGCCCCACGATGCGATCGGCCGGTCTTGGCCGGTGCCGGCGGGCCGGGCCCTCGGGGCCGCACAACGCCGGTTCGGCGTCGTCGATTACGCCGTTGGGAGCAGGTGAACGACTCCACGCGACCCGAGCACGACGGGCGGACGGGAGTGTTCCCGACCGGGTTGACGCACTCGCGGAATGTCCCAGGATGCGCCGCGATGAGCCGCCTACCATGATGTGCCGAAAGAGCGCCAGTTCACACAGCCACTGGAATCATATCCCCGCCAGAATTCAGGAATCAGCATGGCTGAAACTTTTCCATCCCGCGAGGAGTGGATCGCCGGGGGCAGCCGCCGGCCCCTCCCCGGATTCCCGTACACGATATTCGTGCGACAGGACGGGCCCGTGTCCGGTCGTCCCGTGACCCTGTTGCACGGTTTCCCCACCTCCTCGCACGACTGGGGTGCCGTAGTCCCCCACCTCGTGGCTGCCGGGTGCCGGGTGACGACAGCGGACTTCCTCGGTTTCGGTGAGAGCGACAAGCCGTACCCCCATCACTATTCGGTTTGTGAGCAGGCCGACCTCGTCGAAGCACTCTGGCGGCTCACCGGCGATGAGACGACTGCCCTGGTCGCCCACGACTACGGGGTGTCCGTCGCGCAGGAACTGCTGGCCCGGGGTCCGGCCAGGGTGACGTCCATGACGTGGTTCAACGGAGGCATCTGGCCTGATCTGCATCACCCGATCCCCGAGCAGAACCTCCTTGCCGGCCCGGGCGGTACGGACGTGGCGCGCCATGTGGACGAGGAGAAGTTCACCGCGGCCATCCAGCGCCTCACCGGCGAACGGCCCCTGCCGGCCGACCTGCTGCACGACATGTGGCTCGGCGCACGCTCACATGACGGCTTCAGAATCCTGCCGTCGCTCCTGAACTACATGCAAGAACGCAGGGAGAACAGCACCCGCTGGACCGGGACGCTGTGCACCTACCAGGGCGAGCAGCACTTCATCTGGGGACCGGCCGATCCCGTCAGCGGCGCACACGTGATTCCCCGTATCCGCGAGGTCGCGCCCCACGCGGCGCTCACCGTCCTGGACAAGGCTCCGGCAGTCGGCCACTTCCCCCAGGTGGAAGCACCCGGAATCGTCGGCCCACTCCTCGCGGACTGGCTGGGAGACCGGACGTGAGTGGGCCTGCGGACCAGGCTTCTGCGGGCGGCCGCGTCAGGTGTTCTCCAGGCCGCCGTCGACGGTGAGGACCTGGCCGGTGACCCATTCCACCGTGGGGTCGGCGAGCCGGAGCACCCATGCGGCGACCTCCTCCGGCCTGCCACGGCGGCCGAGGGGGATGCGGGCGGCCTCGGCGTCCTTGATCTGCTGGACTTCGGCCGGGGAGAAGCCGGAAGAGGCCAGCGCCCCGGACTCCACGGGCCCAGGGGCGACGGCGTTCACCCGTATGCCCTCCGGGGCGAGTTCGAGCGCCCAGCTACGGGTCAGGTGCTCGATCGCCGCCTTCGACGCGCCGTAATGACTCGCCACGGCAAGGGGACGGTGCCCGAAGGTGCTCGCGATGTTGATGATCGACCCGCGGGACTGCGCCAGGTACGGCAGTGCGGCGCCGGCCAGCAGGCTGGGGGCGACGACGTTGGTGTCGAAGATGTGCCTGACGCGGTCGGCCGCCACCTCGCGCAGTGGCATGGACACGAAGACGCCGGCGTTGTTGACCAGGACGTCCAGCCGGCCCCAGCGGTCCACGGCCGTTTGGATGATCGACTGAGGTACGTCCTGCTCGCTGACGTCGCAGCGGATGGTCTCGATCGAGGGGTGTGCATCGGAGAGCTCGGCGAGAGCCTGTGCGTTGCGGCCGGTCCCGAGGACGGCTGCTCCGGCATCGGCGAAGGACATGGCCGCTGCACGGCCGATTCCCGAGCTGGCGCCGGTCACGATCACCACTCGGCCGGTGAAGTCGACTGCCGGACGATTCGACATGGTCGGACCCTTCCATTGGAACGTGGACTGGGAGCACCCGAGCCGCCGGGGTCACAGGCGTACGGCCACCGCGGCGGCAAACGGACCATGTGCGTCCGTCGCGCAGGCCCTGATTCCCGACGACATGAGGCATTTGCCTTTCGGGGTACTGGACCGGACGGCGCTCCGGTCTGTGACACGTTGGCCGCAGGACAGCGTGCGGCGGTCCGGCCGGACGGGCGGTACAACGACCACGGCGCCGCGTGGGGCGCGGTCCTGGCGGCATCGGGGCCGGGTGTCCACCCGGTCGCCCATGAGCCGGCTCTCTGCCCGTGCGAGTCGGCCCGCTCTTGAGTCTCCACCGGCTGGAAGGCCCACACTCCTGACGTGAACGACGACAGCCTTCCGCTGCTGACCATCGGGCAGCTGGCCCGGCGTACCGGCATGCCGGTACGCACGATCCGCTACTGGTCCGACCTCGGCGTCGTGCCTCCGGCCGACAGGTCCGGCGGCGGCTACCGGCTCTACGACACCGAGGGCGTGGCCCGCCTCCAGCTGGTGCGCACCTTGCGTGAGCTGGGGCTCGGGCTGGAAGAGGTGCGCCGGGTCCTGGAGCGGGAGGCCACCGTCGCCGAGGTCGCCGCCGCACACGTGCAGGCCCTGGACGTACAGATCCGTGCCCTGCGGCTGAACCGGGCCGTCCTTGCCACGGTGGCCGGACGGCAGTCCGACACGGAGGAGATGGAACTCATGAACCACCTCGCACGGCTCTCCGCACAGGAGCGAACGGCGATCATCGAGGACTTCGCCCGTGAGGTCTTCGACGGCCTCGAGGCCGATCCTCTCCTTCAGGACCGAATACGCGGCCTGCCCCCGCAGCTTCCCGACGACCCGACCCCGCAACAGGTCGACGCTTGGATCGAACTGGCCGAACTGGTCGCCGACCCCGCTTTCCGCACCCGCATGCGGCACATGATGGAGCACCACGCCCAGGGGCGAGGAGACCGGAACGGGCCGGGCCGGCAGCCCGGCGCCTTCCTGTTCTTCGCCCAGAAGATCGCCCTGCTCGTCACCCCGGCGCGAGAGAACGGCACGGATCCCGCGTCGGACGAGGCCGCCGCCGTACTCGACGACCTCTTGGGTACGGGGCCCGGGTCGCCTCGCCGTAGCGAGGTCCTGCAACGGATCGAGGCCGCCCTGGACACGCAGGCCGACAGGTACGGACACCTCCTGGCGGTCATCCGGGGCGAGGAACCCGGGCCCGCAGCGAACCCCGACCACCACTGGCTGGCACAGGCCCTGCGGGCGCACATTTGATGCCGGGCGGCTACGACCCGAACTTCGTCCATCGGCCCTCGGAGACCACCTCGACGATGCCGTCGACCACCTTGATGGCCGTCTGTTCGTCGATGGCGTAGGCCGGGGCGCCGATGTCGGCGGCCCACCGCTCCGCGTCGGCCATGGTGTTGCCCGGGAAGGCGTCCAGGTGCGGGAAGATCGAGAAGTCGACGACCCCCAGGGTACGGTCGTCCGGCGCGGACGCCCACTCGACGAAGTACGCACCGATCCGGGGTGTCATCACCATGCTTCCGGCACTGACTCCCACCCAGACCGTGTCGGGCAGCGAAGGCAGCAGGTCGGCCACTCCGGACTCGCGCATCCAGTGGCACAGGTACGTCGCGTCGCCGCCGTCGACCAGGAGGACGTCGGCCTCCCGGATCCAGGGGACGTACCGCTCGGCGCCGACCGTAGGAAGTGCGGTGAGCTCGAGGACGCCGAGCGACGCCCAGCCCAGGCCGGTCAGGTGCTGCCACGTGGGCTCGGCGGCCAAGAGGCCCCGTACCGACGTCGGACCGCACATCGGGTGACCCCATTGCGCTGTCGGAACGCAGAGGGCGTGGGATGCGGCGATCGGCTTGCCGAGAAGCTGCACGAGCGCCGTGCGGATGCTCGGGTTCGTGACGCCGCCTGACGTGAGCAAGAGCTTCAAGGTTCCTCCAGGTCCGTGCGCGCGGGGACGTCCTGAAGACCTCGGTCCGTGCGGGAACTCATCGGAGTTCGGGCAACCTCTTCAAGGGCCCCTCGGATCAAGGCGGTCCCGGCACCGGTGCCGACTTCCGCGGCGCGGACTTCAGTGCCGTGCGCCGCTCGTGCCGGCACAGCCGTACGGTGGCGTCACCAGACTTCGGGGCCCTCCAGCCCTCCGGAATCCGGCCGCACGTCCTCGGCGATCGCGTCCCACATGACCGCGAGAAGCACAAGCGTTCGATCCCGCTGGTTCCTGAGCGACAGCCCCGTCAGCTTCTCGATCCTGGTGACCCGGTACAGCAGGGTGTTGCGGTGCACCGGCAGCGCGGCCGCGGCGGCCGCGCTGTCGAAACCGTTGTCCGCGAGGCACCGCAGGGTGATCTCCAGATCCGTGGCATCCGCCTGCTTCAAAGGGCCGAAGACCCGCAGAGTCGTCCGCTCGGCGATCCCCGGCGAATTGGCAAGCATCAGTTCGGGCAAGAAGTCCTCGGCGTGCACGAGGCCCCGGCGCCCGGACCTGGCTGCGATCGCGATGAGTGCGCGCAACCCGTCCGCTGCCGCCCCCAGTCGGTGTCCGCCCGTGAGGGGCGGGTCCTGAGCCAGAAGCAGTCGCGGGTCATCGAGGTACGGCGACCAGTCGAACTTCGGCGAAGCGAGGCCGGTGACGCCGACGCCCTCGGTGAACGCGAGCACCCCCGCGGAACGCAGCCGCGACGCGAAGTGGGCATGCCCGCCGACGTGAACCCCTACCAGCCGCGCGGTGAAGGGGCAGAAGGGTTCTGTCAGGTCGAAGCCGACCCGGGCGGCCCGGTCCCGGTCCTCGATGGTGACGGGCAACTGCGCGCACAACCGGTCGAACAGGGCACGAGCACGCCGGTCACCAGCGGTGGACGGTGCGTCCTCCTGGTCCGCGTAGACCTGCGCGACCACGGCCACGACGATGTCCAGGTACTGCTCAAGAGCGCTCCAGAGCGTGTCCGACTCGGCGATCAGCAAGGACCGTCCCTCGTCGGTCGCCAGATCCAGCAGCGCTTCCCAGAACATCCGGGCACCGCGGCGGTACACCAGGATGCTGTCCTCGATCGGCTGGCCGGCCGCGGCACGTGCACGCAGGAATTCGTGCAGTTCGGAACGGAGGTAGTCGTCCGGGGGGATGCCGTTGATCATCCAGCGCATGACGAGATCGACGTTCCAGCGCACCACGGCCGCGCGGTCCACCGGCCAGAGAAAGTTCGTGTAGGCGGGGAGCCGGGCGAATCCGAACTCCATCCGGCGCACCAGAACGCCCGCGTCCATGCGCTCCAGAACACGCCGCAGGTCACCACTCGGTCTGCCCGGACCGGAGGGGTCGTGCACAGTCACTCACAAATCCTTGCACAGCCGCCTCTGCGAGCACCGGGCGCCGGTGCAGGGCGTCCGGCGAAGGCGCCCGGTGCACCGGCCCCGATCACGGCTCGTGGACCTCTCCTCAGGCGGCGGCCCGGATCCGGCGTGCGAGTCCCAGCTGCATGGCACCCAGCATGATCAGCCACAGCCCGGCCAGGAGGGACAGCGTCAGCAGGGACAGCCCCGGCCAGACCAGCAGTGTCAGGCCCGCGAGAACACCGAGCAGCCCGATGAAGACATTCCACCCACGCCCGGGCAGCGCGGGATGGTCGATCGCCGCGAACACGGCCGTGAAACCGTCCACGATCCAGTAGACAGCCAGCAGAATCCCCAGCGCGAGCAGCGTGATCAGGACGTGCCGGATCGTGTACAGCCCGAGGAGCAGGCTCACGACGCCGAGGATCGCCGTGAGGGTGCGGGCGGTACTCGACTCCCCGAGGCTTGCGGATCCCACCAACCGGAAGACCCCGGTGACGATCAACTGCGTGCCGAGGAGCACCGCGAGCACAACGAGGGTCGGACCGGGCCATGCCACGGCGATGATGCCGGTGGCGATGGAGACCACTCCATAGAGCAGATGCCAGGTCCAGGAGCCGCCCACGCGGGCGACGGGGCTCTTGTTCATGCCGCGACGCTAGGGGCGTCCCCGGTGGGCGAGGGCCCAGAAACCCGCCTGTTCTTCGTGCCCGCGCCCAAGGGGGAAGGGCATTGAATGACGGGGGCGGAAGTCACGTCCGTGGAGGCCGTACGCGCGAGAGCCGGCACGCATCGGAGCCGGCCGCAGTCCCCTGGGGCGGACCTGCGGGAGGTGGCAAACGGGCAACCGCCCGGCAGTGCTGCGGTGGCTGCCCCGATGAACGTGTTTCCAACTGCCGATGGGGAGTGTGCGAGGAGATGGCCGGTCTCGTTGGCTGGGAGAGCTTCGGCGTGATGACCGGGGGTGCCAGTGGGGCTCTGACCGGTCTGTTGTTCGTCGCGGTGTCCCTGAACGCCGAACGGATCGCGGGACACCCGGTGCTGCGGGCCATCGCTGCGCAGACGCTCGTGCTGTTCCTCGCGCCGCTGGTCATGGCGACGGTTCTGCTGGTGCCCCGCCAGCCCGACTGGGCCCTGGGCACGGAGTTCATCACCGCAGGGCTGGGTGGGGGCGTGAGCCTTCTGGTCATCGAGCGTCGCAAACGACGTGTGGCCAACGTTCCCAGGAGGCGGGCCGGGCTCTTCGATCGTCGGGACACCGGCATCGTCGTCATGCTGTTGTTCGTGGCCGGCGGAGCCGTCCTGGCGTGCGGCCTGCCCACCGGGCTCTACCTGCTGCTGCCCGCATCGGTCGTGGCGTTCGTGAGCGGCGTGCTGAGCGCATGGAACTTCCTGCTCCCGCCGCCGGACGTGATGTGACAACGCGGGGTGCCCACTCCGCATCCCCCGCGTCGCGTTCGGCACCGGCACAACGGTCACCACGGGATGGGCCACCCCCTGCGCCGGTTGCCACCGGTCGGGACGAAGTACCCGCGACACCTTGCATTCCTGCGCGTCGGCCGCCCTCCCCTGTCCGCCGGCGCAGCGGTATCCGCTGCCCCGCGCGCGGGCGGGAGCCGCATCGCACCAAGCCTCCGGAAGGTTGAACCATGGACGCCATGACCCGGACCGCCGCCGGGCCCGCGGCGGTCGGCCGGCTGCGCAGCGTTCTCCGGGGCCTCGACAGCGAGTCACTGGCACGGCAGGTGGCCTGCAAGCTGAGCGGCGCCCCGGTGGGCCGGATAGCCGGTCGTGGCTGTCAGGCGGGCGTCATGGAGGACATGGTCCGACGCAGTCTGGATCTGGCCAGGAACTGGCTGCTGAGCGGGCAGGGACCCGACGAGGCAGCGCTGTCCGACCTGTACGAGACGGCGCGGGAGGCGGCACGCCACGGCCTGGCCGCCGAGGACGTGATCCGCGCCTGCTCGGGAGCGGCGCGGGCAGTGCGGAGCACCGTGCTGGAAGCCGACTCGCCGGAAAGCGGTGCCTGGCTGCTCCCGCACCTGGAAGTGCCGTGGGCGTTCCTCGACATCGCCCTCACGACGGTCACACGGGCGTTCGCCGACCAGCGGGACCTGCCGTCCGCCCACGGCAACTCCCGGGCGGCGACGCTGTTCGCACGCGTCTGCGCGCAATCGGCGACGACCGTCGAGGACCTCGACCGGGCGGAGCGACTGGGTTTCCGACTCGCGGGGCCGCACTGCCCGTTCGTCGCCGCCATCGTCGGCGGCTCGGCCGCCGCGCACTCGGGACTGGCGGCGCGACTGCGGTCCGCGGGCGCACTCGCCTGCGCGGACGGTCACCGCGTCGCCGGCCTGACCGGACCGGACTTCGACTGGGCCGGCCCTCTTGCCGACAGTGCGCTGATTCTCGCCACCGAGTCGGCCACCAGCGACACAGGGCTCGCGGACGCGGTCGGCAACCTGCACGATCTCGTCACTCTGGCGATCGGGGACGGACGCCGGGGGCGGATCCGCCTGGACGACTTCCTGACGGAGATCATGCTCGCGAATTCCCCCCGGCTGGCCGACAGCATCGTGCGACGGGTCCTGGGCCTGCTGGATGCCGAGGACCCCTCGGGAACTCTGTCGCAGACACTGCGCTCCCTGGCCGCGCACGGCTTCAACCGGACGGAAGCGGCCGCGGCACTCCCGGCCCACCGCAACACCTTGCTCTACCGCATCAACCGGATCGAGAAGCTCTCCGGCCTCGACCTCGACCGCCACGCACATCGAGAGCTGGCCAGGCTGGCCGTGGTCTGGAGCGACACGGTGAGCAGTGGTAATCGGGCCCGGCACGACCACGGGCCGGCGACGGACGGATGAGCCCGAGCGCCCGGTCCTCGCGAAGCGAGCTGGTGTCGTCGCCGCGCACAACTGCGGCGGCGACTGTTGGGGCCGTGCACAGTGCGCGCGGCGGCACGCTGTCTGCGACAGAGCAAGGCCGTCCGGGCGCGTGCGCCTGGCCGCGGCCGCGGCCGCAACGATGGAGGGATGCAGGCATGACTGCTGCAACGAAGACGATCGTCCTGATTCACGGGCTGTGGATGACACCGCTGGCCTGGGAGCACTGGGTGGCCAGGTACGAAGCGCGCGGCTTCACCGTCGTGACGCCCGGCTACCCCGGGATCGCGCCGGGGGAAGCCGGAGTGGCTGCGCTCCGCGAGGACGCCTCGGCGATCGCCGGCGTCGGAGTCCGCGAGGTCCTGGACCACCTCACTGAGGTCATCGAGAAGCTCGACGCTCCTCCGATCATCATGGGGCACTCGTTCGGCGGGACGTTCGCGCAGCTTCTGGTGGGCTCCGGTCTCGGAACGGCCGGGGTGTCGATCGACGGCGCCGCGGTCAAGGGCGTGAATGCCATGCCGCTGTCGGAGCTGCGCTCGGTCCTCCCGGTGCTGAAGGACCCGGCGAACATACGCCGGGCCGTCCCCCTGACGGCCGCTCAGTTCCACTACGCCTTCACCAACACTCTGGACGAGAACGCCTCCCAGCAGGTCTTCGACCGCTACGCGGCACCCACTCCGGCCCGCATCCTCTTCCAGGGCGGTTTCGCGGCTGTCACCCCGCACGCCGCCACAACCTTCGACTTCTCCGACAGCGACCGCGCGCCGCTGCTCTTCGTCTCCGGCGGCAGCGACCACATCCTGCCCCCCGTCGTCCAGCGGCAGAACTACGAGAAGAACGCGAAGCACTCGACGGCGGTCACCGCCCACACCGTCTTCGACGGGCGCGATCACTTCACCTGCGGAGCGCCCGGATGGGAAGCCGTCGCCGACTTCGCCCTCGACTGGGCACTGAGCCCGCGGGCCGGAGTCCTCGACGCCGCGTCCGGCGAACGCTGACCGGACCGACGGCACCAGCGGACAGGGAGACACCCGCCATGTCGAGGACAGTGGCCGACGGACTGTGGGAAATGCTGGTCAGCGCCGGTGTGCGGCGCTGCTACGGGATCGTGGGGGACGCGCTCAACCCCGTGGTCGACGCGATGCGGCGCAACGGCCAGGTGGACTTCGTGCACGTCCGGCACGAAGAGTTCGGCGTCTTCGCCGCGGTCGCCGAGGCGAAACTGACGGGACGCCCCGTCGCCGTGTGCGGAACGGCGGGCCCCGGAGTGGCGCACCTGATCAACGGGATGCTGGACGCCCTCAAGGAAGAGGTGCCCGTCATCGTGCTGGCCGGCGACACCGAGACACGCCTGACGGACAGTTCGACCGTCGAAGAACTGAACCCCTACCGGTTCTTCGCGTCCGCGGCGGTGTACGTGGGCCGGCTGGTCAATCCCGCTCAGCTGCGCACTGTCGTGACCTCGGCGGTGATGGCCGCCGTGACCCGGGGCGGTCCTGCGGTCGTCGCGCTGCCTGGTGACATCGCGGCGGCGGACGCGCCGAAGGACCGCTACGAGATTCCGCTGCCGCGACCGGTGCGTGCGCCTGCCGGGGCCGAGGATCTCTCGGTCATGGCCGAGATGATCAATGCGGCCGGTACCGTGGCGGTCTTCGGCGGCGAGGGATGCGCCGGGGCCCACGCCGAGGTGAAAGCGCTGGCCGAGAAGCTCAGCGCACCGGTCGGTTACTCCCTCAAGGGCAAGCAGTTCCTCGAGCACGACAACGCGAACGCGGTGGGGATGACCGGTCTCCTCGGCTACGGAGGCTGCCATTACGCGCTTCAGCACGCTGACCTGCTCCTGATGCTCGGCACCGACTTCCCGTTCAGCGAGTTCCTGCCGCACGGCAGGACCAGGGTCATCCAGGTCGACCGGAACCCGGAACGGCTCGGTCGGCGCGTACCGGTGGCCTTGGGCGTCACCGGCGACGTACGGGCCACCGTGGCCGAGCTGCTGCCGCTGGTCGAACCGAAGGCCGACGGGGCGTACCTCGCCCACTGCGTGGCGGAGACCGAACGTTTCCACCGCAGGATGCGGCACTACACCGACAAGGGTCCTCGTATCAAACCGATCAGGCCCGAGTACCTCGCCACCGTCCTCAGCGACCTCGCCGACGACGACGCGCTGTTCTTCGCGGACACGGGCACTCCCGTCATCTGGGCCGCTCGACACATCAAGTACGGCCCGCGGCGGCGGTTGTTCGGATCGTTCTCATGGGCGTCGATGGCCACCGCCTCACCCGGCGCGTTCGGCGCACAGCTCGCCTTCCCCGGCAGACAGACGATCGCGCTGTGCGGCGACGGAGGGTTCACCATGCTCGCTCTCGGCGATCTGCTCACGGAGGTACAGCACCGCCTTCCCGTCGTGCACATCGTGCTGAACAACAGCAGCCTCGACTTCGTCAAGATCGAACAGCAGGAAGCGGGCTTCGTTCCCTTCGGGACTGATTTGGCCAATCCGGACTTCGCCGCCGTCGCAGAGGCCCTGGGCGCCAGGGGCATCCGCATCGAGGACCCCGATGACGTGGAGGAGGGGCTCGCCGGCGCACTGTCCCACACGGGCGGCCCGGTCGTCGTCGACGTCCTGGTCGACCCCTATGCGCTCGCCGTCCCGGCCCACGTACCCGTCGGCACCGCTGCCGGCTTCACGCTCAGCGCGGCGCGGCAGGTCCTTGCCGGCCGACTCGACGACGTCATCGAGACAGCGACGCACAACGCCCGGCTCATCCGACCGACCACCGGGCCGACCAAGAAAGACGCACGATGACAGACACCCGCACCTCCTCACCTGACGCTCCGGGGGCAGCCCCCTGGCGCGAGATCCACCACGGCGGCTCCCCCGAAGCCGAAGAGGCTCATTTCCGCGACTTGGCGGACATCGTCGTCGGTGTCCAGCGGGCCAACAAGGAGAAGTCCGGATCGCAGGTCTCCCGTCGCACTTTCCACGCCAAGATCGTTGTCGGCGTGGACAACGCGGAGCTCCGGTTCCGGACCGACCTGCCCGCCGACCTGCACGCCGGGCACTTCGTCGCCGGGACACAACTGCCGGTAATCGTGAGGCTGTCCAACGCCAGCGGGACCATCCGGTCCGACGTCGTCCCCGACCTCCGCGGCGCGGCACTGAAGATCAGCCACCCCGGTGGGAGCGAACACGACCTCCTCATGACGAGCTTTCCGGTCTCCCACGCCCGTGACGCCACCCAGTTCGTAGAGATCGCCAGGATCGGTGCCGGTCCCGAACACCTGGTCATGTCACGCATGCTGGAGGCTTTCGGCCCATCGGAGACCGCACGCATCGTCGGCAACCTGCGACAGGCCAACCGCCCGTCCCCCAGTCTGGCTCTGGAGTCCTACTGGAGCCGCGGGGCCATCCTGTGGGGCGATGCCGGACCCGTCAGGTTCCGCATCAGCCCTCTCGCCGGTCCCGAACCCACGTCCGCCCCGCCGCAGAACTCGAACGACGGACTCCGGACCGAATTCGCCGCCCGGCTCAGCGGCTCGTCCGTGCGATTCGCCCTCCACATCCAGAAGTACGTCAACGAGCGACTGACACCGATCGAGGACGGGTCGGTCGAATGGATGGAGGACGATTCGCCCTGGCTCGGCGTGGCCACCCTGACGATTCCCGTCCAGGACATCCTTGGCGAAAGAGGCCTGGCCAACTGCGACCGCGTGGACAGCCTTGCCTTCAACCCCTGGCACGCCCCGCCGGAGTTCCGCCCGCTCGGCAACCTCAACCGCGCCCGCCGCACCGTCTACTCGGCCAGCGCCCGGGAGTGGCAAGCCCGATGACGGCGGCGGAACAGTGCCACTGCTCCCCCTGGGCCCGGTCGGCCTGAACGGCGCCGCCCGCGCCGGAGACGGCAACAGGCGGCACCGTTGGGGAGACGTGAATGCGCTCGGCCTTTCGGCCCGGTGGGCAGCGACCCCACCGGTCCGAAAGGCCCACGCAGGACGGGCCGGGTCAGACGGTGAGGCGATCGGCCATGAGCTTGGCGAAGCGCGCCGGGTCCTTCAGTGCGCCGCCTTCGGCGATGAGGGCCATGCCGTAGAGGAGTTCCGCGATGTCGCCGAGGCCGGCGTCGGCCGGGTCCCCGCCACGTTCGGCGTGGGCCTTGTTGAGGCTGCCGACCAGCGGGTGGCCCGGGTTGAGTTCGAGGATGCGCTTGGTGTGCGGGACGTCCTGGCCCATGGCCCGGTACATGTTCTCCAGCGCCGGGGTGATGTCGTGCGTGTCGGAGACGAGACAGGCCGGGGAGACGGTCAGGCGGGTGGACAGCCGGACCTCCTTCACGTCCTGGGTGAGTACCTCGGTCATCCAGGACAGCAGGCCGGTGTACTCCTTCTGCTGGTTCTCGCGCTCGCTGACGGTCTGCGTGTCCTGCTCACCTGCGTCGAGGTCGACCTCGCCCTTGGCCACCGAGCGCAGCTGCTTGCCGTCGAAAGCGGGTACCGCGGTGACCCAGACCTCGTCGACGGAGTCGGTCAGCAGCAGTACCTCGATGCCCTTCGCGCGGAAGGCCTCCATGTGCGGGGAGTTCTCGACGGCCTCCCGGGAGTCGCCGGTCAGGTAGTAGATCTCCTCCTGGCCCTCCTTCATGCGCTCCACGTACTGCGCCAGCGTGGTCGGCGCTTCCGCGTCGTGCGTGGAGGCGAAGGAGCACAGCGACAGCAGGGTGTCCCGGTTGTCGAAGTCGCTGAGCAGGCCCTCCTTCAGCACGGAGCCGAACTCGCGCCACACGGTGGCGTACCGGTCGGGTGCGCCCGTCATCAGGTCCTTGAGGGTGGACAGGACCTTCTTGGTCAGGCGCCGGTGGATCATCTGGATCTGCCGGTCCTGCTGAAGGATCTCGCGGGAGACGTTGAGCGAGAGGTCCTGCGCGTCCACGACGCCCTTGACGAAGCGCAGGTAGGACGGCAGCAGTTCCTCGCAGTCGTCCATGATGTGGACGCGCCTGACGTACAGCTGCAGGCCGCGGCGGTGATCGGCGGTGAACAGGTCGTGCGGGGCGTGGGAGGGGATGAACAGCAGAGCCTGGTACTCGAAGGTGCCCTCGGCCCGCAGCAGGACGGTCTCGGCGGGGGCCAGCCAGTCGTGGGCCAGGTGCTTGTACAGCTCGTGGTACTCCTCGTCGGTCACCTCCTCCTTCGAGCGCGCCCACAGCGCCTTCATCGAGTTCACGGTCTCCGGCGCGGCAGGCTGCTCGCCCCCGTCGTCCTCCGGGTCGGCGGCCGCCGCTGGGGCCTGTGCCGGCATGCGGATGGGCCAGGTGATGAAGTCCGAGTACCGCTTGACGATCTCCCGGAGCTTCCAGCCGTCGGTGTAGTCGTGCAGCTGGTTCTCCGCATCGGCGGGCTTGAGGTGCAGCGTCACCGCCGTCCCCTGAGGCGCGTCGTCGGCGGCCTCGACCGTGTACGTTCCCTCACCGCGCGAGGTCCAGCGGGTTCCCCGGCTCTCCCCCGCCCGCCGGGTCACCACGGTGACCTCGTCGGCGACCATGAAGGCCGAGTAGAACCCGACTCCGAACTGGCCGATCAGGCCGGCCGCGGCATCCGCGTCCTTGGTGTCCTTCAGCTCCTGCAGCAGCCTCGCCGTCCCGGAACTGGCGATCGTGCCGATGAGGGACACGACCTCGTCGCGGGACATGCCGACCCCGTTGTCGCGAACCGTCAGCGTCCGCGCCTGAGCGTCCGCGTCCAGGGCGATGTGCAGGTCGGAGACGTCCGCGTCGAGTGCGTCGTTCTGCAACGACTCCAAGCGCAGCTTGTCCAGCGCGTCGGAGGCGTTGGAGACCAGCTCCCGCAGAAAGACATCCTTGTTCGAATACATCGAATGGATCATCAACTGCAGCAGCTGACGCGCTTCCACCTGGAACTCGTGGATCTCAGCGGACATGACGAGCGAACCCTCCATAGATCTGTGGCCTACTACCGCACGCACTCTAGACCGAGTGCCGCACACCCCTCAGCAGCATGCCGGGCGCGCGCCCGACGCCCCCGGATGACGGACCGGTGCTCCGCCAGGACCCCGGCGGTCGGGTACGGGCGGCAAAGAGCGGTCCGCCGTGCCACGGCACTCCAGGACAGGGGGCGCCCGTGTGCGCGGAGGGCTGAGTAGCGACCCGTCAGGGCGTCACGCAAGATTGGCTCATGCCGGTTCTGATCGCCGCATGCGCCATGGCCATGACTCTTGTGGGTGGATTCGTCGCGCAGCGGGTCGGTGACCGCCGTCATCTGGTTCTCGGTCTTGCCGCCGGTCTCATGCTCGGCGTCATCGGTTTCGATCTGCTTCCCGACGCGCTGGCCGCTCAGCCACGGCACGTGTTCGGGGTTCCCGCGGCATTGCTGATGTTCGTCGCGGGGTTCCTCGCTCTGCACGTGGTGGAGCGGGGGGTGGCCATTCACCGCGCCCACGAGAGCGAGTACGCGCCCCACACCCACGCGTTGGGGCACACCCACGAGTCCGCGGAGGGAGTCGGCCTGGCGGCGGCGTCAGCGCTCGTGGGACACAGTGTGATCGACGGGTTCGCCATCGGCGCGGCATATCAGGCCGGCAATACGCTGGGCATCGTCGTCGCGATCGCGGTGATCTCCCACGACTTCGCCGACGGCTTCAACACCTACACGATCACCAGGCTCTACGGCAATGCCCGGCGCCGGGCTCAACTGCTGCTCCTGGCCGACGCGCTGGCTCCGGTCGTCGGGGCGGCGATCACGCTGGGCTTCACGATCCCGACGGGGCTGCTGGGCCTGTATCTCGGCTTCTTCGCCGGCTTCCTGCTGTACCTCGCAACGTCGGACATCCTGCCGGAGGCCCACAGCCCCCATCCCTCCAAGGCCACCTTGTTGTTCACGGTGACGGGTGCTCTGCTGATGTGGCTGGTGATCGGGCTCGCCGACTGAGCGCTCACCGTGCCCGCTGTGACCCCGAACGCGGAGCACGGCCTCCACCTCGGGTGCCTGTCATCGGGACGGGACACGCAGCCGCCGGCACGCCGCGCGCAGGGCTGGACCCGGAGGTACGGTTTGTAAAGCCGCCCTGGGGTTGTCAAGGAGCCGGGGCCCCGGCTTGTCGGCATCGCCGCCGGAGGGACGGGCAAGGAATTCCCAGAGGGCCGGCCCATCGCCTCGGGCTCGTCGCGGTGGCCCCGGCAGCCTTGGAGGGGTCGTATGAGCTCCGACAACCGGGTTTTGATCGTAGGAGCGGGCCCCTCGGGCCTGTTGCTGGCGGGCGATCTGGCGGAGGCCGGTGTCAGCTGCACCGTCGTCGAGCGGCGGGTGCAGGAATCGCAGCTCACCCGGGCGTTCGCCGTCCACGCGCGGACGATGGAGCAACTCGACGCCCGCGGTGTCGCCGACCAGTTGCTCGCGACCGGCGTCCGCAACCCGGTTCTGCAGTTCTTGGGGATCGACCTGTCGCGGTTGCCGACCCGGTACCCGCATGTGCTGGTCACACCGCAGTACCACACCGAGCGGGTACTCCGGGAACGGGCCGTTTCCCATGGTGTCGACATCCGGGAGGGCTGGGAAGCCGTCGGGCTCGAGCAGGACGCGACCGGCGTCGACGTTCAGGTACGGGCCCCGGACGGCTCCCCCCAAACGCTGCGCGCGACCTATGTCGTGGGCGCCGACGGGAGAAACAGCATGGTGCGCCGATCCCTCGGCCTGCCGTTCCCCGGCCGCTCCGCGGTGCGGTCCATGATGCTGGCCGACGTCCGGCTGGCCGACCCCCCGACAAAGCCCCCCACCGTAGGGGCAGTGGGCGACGCCTTCGCCATCCTCGTTCCGTACGGCGACGGATGGTTCCGCATCATGGCCTGGAATCGCCACCATGAGATGCCGGACAGCGCACCGGTCGATCTGGAGGAGATCCGGGCCATCGCCCGACGGGCACTCGGCCGCGACTTCGGTATGCACGATCCGCGCTGGATCTCGCGGTTCCACAGTGACGAGCGGCAGTCGCCGCACTATCGCGCCGGGAGGGTCTTCCTCGTCGGCGACGCGGCACACGTGCACTCCCCCGCCGGCGGCATGGGCATGAACACCAGCATCCAGGACTCGGCCAATCTGGGCTGGAAACTCGCTGCCGTCCTGCGCGACGGTGCCCCCGAAGCCCTGCTCGACACCTACGAGGCCGAAAGGCACCCGGTGGGGCGCAGAGTGCTGCGTATGAGCGGCGCGCTGCTGCGCGGTGTCCTGACCACCCCGCGCGCGCTGCGCGGCGTCCGGGACGTCGCCGCCCGGACCGTCCTGCGTCTCCCCCCGGTGGCCTCGCGGCTGGCGCGGGCGATGTCCGGCATCGACATCGCCTACGGCGCCCCGGCGGGCGCGGACCCGCTCACGGGGAGGCGTGCTCCGGATGTCCCGCTCACCGACGGCCGACGCCTGTACGAGGTACTGCGCGGCCGCCGGTTCGTGCTGGTCACACCGGCGGACGCGCCGCTTCCCGCTTCGGTGACCGAAGCGTGGGCCGGCACGGTGGAGTGCGTCACGACGTCCGGTCCGACCAGCAGGTCCGTACTGGTCAGACCGGATGCCTACATCGCGTGGGCCTCCTCCGAGCAGTCCGCACAACGCCGGGCGGACGAGGTGGGGCGGACGCTGGCCGGCCACCGCGGTGACGCGATCAAACCTGGTTGAGACCGCCGTCGACGAAGAGCTCGGTTCCGGTGATGAAGCTGCTCTGGTCGCCGGCGAGGAAAAGCGCCGCCGCCGCCGCTTCCTCCGGGTGGCCCATCCGCCCCAGAGGTATCTGGCCGGCGAAGAAGTCCCAGAGCTTTGCGGCCTCTGCCGCATTGGGAGCGAGCCCGGAGTTGCCGGGGGTCTGGATCGGACCCGGAACGAGGGTGTTCACTCGGATCTTCCGGCTCTTGAGTTCGTTGGCCCACGTGCGGGAGAAGGAGCGGATGGCCGCCTTGGAGGCCGCGTAGACGCCGAAAGCCTCTCCGCCGGAGGTCGCCGCGGTGGACCCGGTGAGGATGACCGAGGCGGCCTCGTTCAGCAGGGGAAGCGCCTTTTGGACGGTGAAGAGCGTCCCCCTCACGTTGATCCCGAAGGTCGAGTCGAAGTGCTTCTCGGTGACGGCTTCCAAGGTCGAGAACTCGCCGCCGCCGGCGTTGGCGAACAGCACGTCGATGCGGCGCCCCTGCCCGGAAACGGCGGCGTAGAGGCGGTCGATGTCATCGAGGTCGGAGACGTCGCCCCGGACCGCGGTGGCGTTCGGACCGATCTCGGCCAGCGCGGCGTCGAGCGCTTCCTGGCGCCGACCGGTGATGAACACGTACGCGCCCTCGGCCGCGAACCGCTTGGCGGTGGCCAGCCCGATCCCGCTGTTACCCCCAGTGACGATGGCTGTCCTGCCGTCGAGCTGTCCCATGATCAAGTCTCCTGTCCGGTGGAGGTCCGACCTCCACAGCTGTAGCTGTACGGCCCGCGCCGACGCGGCGGGGCACGTTATGGACGATACGGTAAAAAACACGATGCTGGACGGATCGGTCAAAAACTATGACCCAGCCCACTCGGCGCTCGACGCGGACGGTGGGCGGCGGGCGCCGGGCGGACGGGCGGACGGGCGGACGGGCGGCAATGAGATCGCGTCGTCCCCAGCGCCGGCAGGGGGCCCTCGCCCCTGCCCCGCCCCGTCCAGGGCTGCCCGGGACGGGTCGGCCCGCCTCGTGGGAGGGGTTGACCCCGTGGAATGAGGGCCACCGCGGACGTGCCGCCCGCTCCAGCGCCGCCGCGTCGACGCCCGACCTGGCGATCGAGACGAGGTACCGCCCCCGCCGCGCCACGGGCGAAGTCGTGCATGGACGTACCCGCGAATCCGGTCGCTCAGAACCGGTCCCGTGCGACATCCGGGCCCCTGGCCGGCGGCCCGCGACGGACGCGAGGGCGACCTCCGGCCACCTCTATCCCCGTGTGCGGGTCGCGACATGCGCCCCGTCTTTCGGCTCGACGCCGGCCTCACCATCGGCCGCAGCGCCCGCGGTCCCGTCCTCGCCCACGACGACGAGCACTGCACAGCCTGGATGCTGGCGCCGAGGCCGTCGGCCTGCCACGCAATGCCAGGCGACCGAAGGGGCGGCACCGGGCGCACCGTAATTCCTCCAGGCCAACAGGGTCGTCTCAGTATGATCCGCGCATGTCCTGGATACGACGCCGTGGGCGCAAAACCGAGCAGGCCGACAACCGCCTGCCCGACCTGGAGTTCCTCGCTCTGGTGAAGGCGGGCCTCGAGGCCCTCGCGCCCGGCGTGACCGAGGGCGCCGAACTCAAGGGCAACTCGCTGCTCAGCCCGCACGGCTGGGCGGTAGCGGTGACCCCGCCCCAGCACGGGGGTGGCCGTCACTACGACCTGGTCGCGCTGCCCGACGTGAGTCTCCAGCCGGACGTGCCCTGCTTCACGGACTGCGTCGTGGCGGTCGGAGCCGATGCCCGTGACGCCGCAGACACATGGGTGCAGACCGCCGGCGCGTGCCTGCTTGAACTCCTGTACCAGCAAGGGCGCTTCGCAGCGCAGGAGGGCCCCGAGCACGAGCGAGGTGTGACCGACTGGCACTCGATCACCTCCGGCACCGTGGCCTTCGGCCTCGACCCCACCGAGAACCGGCGGATGCAGGCCGCCCTGCTGGAAGCGAACGTCCTGCACCGCGTCGCGGACACGTTCACCGCGGACCTGGAATCCCCGTTCTTCAACGGCGTCAAAGTCTTCTACGGCGGCCGACCCGGCGCGATGGAGGCCGAGATCCGGGTCAACGGCACACGCCACCAAGCCGCCTCCGCGGCCATGGCGGCACTGAACCTGCCCGAGCCGACGACGTTCACGGCGGTCCGCTACTACACGCTGCTGCTCCCGACTCCGGCCGAGGACCCCGCGCCGAGCGGCGCCACGACCGGCCCCGCCCCCCACCACGGCCACGGTGCGCAGTGCTGCTGCGGCGGGGCGCTGGATCCGGAACGCCCGGGCTTCGACTTGGCTCTGCCCCACCTTGTCGCCGAACTCCCCGAGGAGGAGCGGGCGAAGAGCGTACGCGTCGCCACCAAAGCCATGATGGTCGTGGACGGCGTCGGCAACTTCCTCAAAGCGCGGCTCCCGATCCCGCTCCAGGACGGCCGCACGGTGGTCTACCTGGTCTGGATCTACCTCCAGGCCGAGGTGATCGAGGAATTCGTCACCCGTGTCCACGACGGCACCCTGCCCGGGCACCGCTTCGAGGGCCTGCTGTGCAACGCGGTCGGGCCGTGGGGCGAGGAGGTGCTGCGTGCGCCGGTCGTCCTTGAGAGCCCGCCGGCCAAGGAGGAGGGGAGGATCTCCCGCTGCGAGGTGGTCGACTCCACCCATCCACTGCTGGCCAAGGTGCTGAACGACCGCTGGCCCGCGGAGTTCGTGCTCGGCGAGCGCGATCGCCGATCGTAGGTGCGCTGAGCGGCAACCCGTTGCGGGCGCTCCTGTGATCCGCGTTGAGGCGCGTTGCCGGCGGCCCCGCTGACCACACGCATGGTTATGCCTCTGAATCGCGCGCCATCATGTACATGTTCCCGATGTCGGGATCGCCGTAGAAGAAGAACAACTGCACATCGTCGTGTTGATCGCGGTCCACGAAGAAGGACCACGTGTAGGTCGACGGGGGTTCGGGGTCCGAGGAGTCGGCGGACGTCGAGGGGGAACGGCTGTCCACCCGGGTCCGGGCTGTCAGCGCGAGTCGCACGACCTGTCCACTGTCCCTGTCCTTCAGTTGCCAGGTTCCCGTACCGGAGAGACGCCAGCCCTCCTCGAAGTCGAAGTCCTGCCCGTCGAGCTTCTCAACACGAGCCACCCCGTCTTTGCGAAGCACCATGCGGGTACCCTCGACGTTTTCCCAGGCCCCTGCGATCTCGGCCGCCGTGGTGTCGTGGACCCCTGTTCCCCCGTAGTACTGATACGGGCCGGCGCATGCCGTCAGGACAGCCAGAACCACCGCCAAGCCCCCGATGGCCGCCCCCCACGCATGCGGCCTTCTTCCAGCGCCCACCAGGACCTCCCCGCCCTCAGCCGGTCTCGGCCAACCGATAGATGTGGGCCGTGGAGACGTACCTTGCCAGAAGAGTTGAACACGTTCAACTTTCCGACGGGAAGGGTCACGTCCCACTCCGCCGGAGCCGAGCCGTCAGAATGTGCACGAACACGCGGGACGGGAGCCATATATGGAGCTGACAACAATCGAGCGCTCTGCCGGGGCCTTCCAGAAGCCGGTCGGCGCGGCGGAGCTTCAGGCGATCTGCCATCGAGCCTTCGGAAGCCGGGCGCGGGTGGTCTCCGCCGTCGAACTGGGTGGCGGCATGTACAACAACACCTTCCGTGTGGTGGTGACTGGGCAGGATCGACCGGTGGTTGTACGTGTCGCGCCCGAGCCGGGCCTTCAGTTCCGGTCCGAGCGTCAGCTGATGCGCAACGAGTACGCCAGCGTTCCCTGGCTCTCGGTGATCGCACCCCTCATGCCCAGGGTGATCGCGACGGACTGGTCGCACGAGGTCATCGGCCGTGACTGGATGATCCAGACCCTGCTGGACGGAGCGCCCGCTTCCGGTCCTCAGGGTCTCGTCGCGTACCCACGTCCGGCGTGGAGGACGTTCTTCCGGCAGATGGGCGCCATCGCCGGCAGGGTGCACGGCGTACGGGGCCCGCATTTCGGGCCGGTTGCCGGGCCCGGATACGCGACGTGGCGTCAGGCGGTGATCGCGTCCCTGGAGGACATCGCCACGGACCTGGACGCCGAGGGCCTCAACGCGGCCGACATGCGCCAGGTGGTGGCAGTCGCCAGGGAAGAGCCGGCCCTGGACGACATCACCGAACCGCGCCTTCTCGCCGGCGACCTGTGGATCGTGAACGTCATGGTCGCCGAAGGCGCCCCTGAGCCGACGATCAGCGGGGTCCTCGACCTGGACCGGACCCTGTGGGGCGACCCCGCGGCCGACTGGACCATCCGGATGGCCGTGGCCAAGCCCGGCACGGAACGGGACGCGTTCTGGGAAGGCGACGGCTACGGCCCGCTGGACCGATCTCCGGCGGCAGTCCGGCGCTCACTCATCTATCAGGCACGCCACCTGGGAGCCGTACGCCTGGAGCACCACCGCCTGGGGAACACCGGCGGCGTGCGGAGCACCTGCGACGACATGGCGGCAGTACTGACCGAGCTGAACTGACCCGTTCAGCACCCCGCACAGAACGGCGGGCCGCTGAAGTCCCTCGCCTGCGACCCGCCGTCTGACACCCGTCACGGGGAACTTCCGCGAACGGACGGGCGGCCTGGTGCGGGCACGATGGCAGGATGGCGCGAAGCCGATCACAACGGTTGTCGTGCGCGACGGCCGTGAGAAGACAGGAACTGCGATGAGTTCGGAAAGCCGGCCGACGCGTCGGGTCGTCCTCGGGACGTGGCCCACTCCTCTGGAGCCGATGCCGCGGCTGGCCCGTGCGCTCGGCCTCGGCGCCGATGACCTGTGGGTGAAACGGGACGACCTCACCGGCCTGGGCGGTGGTGGCAACAAGGTACGCAAGCTCGAATGGACCTGCGGCCAGGCCGTCGCCGAAGGCGCGAACGTCCTTGTTACCACCGGGGCGCCGCAGAGCAACCACGCGCGCCTGACCGCTGCCGCCGGGGCCCGGCTGGGACTCGATGTCGTCCTCGTCCTTTCGGGGACACCCGGTTCCTCTACATCCGGCAACCTCGCGCTCGACGGTCTGCTCGGGGCCACGATCGTCTGGGCCGGTGACGTGGACGATCGGGAACTCGCCGCGGTTGCCGACGACGCGGTCGCGCGTCTGCGACGGCAGGGCGCTGTGCCGTCACTGATCCCCTTCGGGGGCTCCAACGTCACCGGCGCGCGCGGATACCAGGAGTGCGGGCGGGAACTGCTCGTACAGGCACCCGATCTGGCGACGGTCGTCGTCGCGGTCGGCTCCGGGGGCACGATGGCGGGCCTGCTCGCCGCGCTGGACACGACACGAGTCATGGGAGTCCACTGCGGAGCCGTCACGAATCCCGGGCGGGCGGTCGCCGACCTGGCCTCCGGTCTGACCGGGGGAAACTGTCCGCCCGAGACGTTGCGGATCAGGCTCGACCAGGTCGGCGAGGGCTACGGGGCCCTGACCGGGGCCGCGCTGGCGGCTCTCACCATGACCGCGCGCACCGAGGGCATCGTGCTGGATCCGGTCTACACCGGGCGGGCGATGGCCGGCCTCATCGCGGCGGTCGAGGAAGGCGAGGTACGTCCGGGACAACGCACGGTCTTCCTGCACTCGGGCGGCATGGCCGGCCTCTTCGGCCACCCGGCGACCCTCACCAAGCTCCAGGAGACGCCGGCGGACCCGGCCCCGCGGACCGTCCGACCTCCGGCGTCGTAGAACGCCAACGGCGGCGAAACGAATTCCCGGCACGCCCTCATGCCCAGCGGGCATGACAACGCACCCCCCGTTGGTTGACGTACACGCAACGCTCACACCACATCCCGGTGGGACAACCCGCCCACCGGCCGAACCACAGCAACGGGAGACGCCATGCCAGTCTGCGGGGAATGCAAGCACCCCGTGCACGCCCATGCCGGTGCCGCGCAGGGCGGTCCCGACCCCTCGGGCCCTGGCTGCGCCGCCAGTTGCGGTATCTGCGAGGCAGAACTCTCCCGGTCGGCCGGCCCGTTCGAAACCGTCCGGACCGCTCCGGCACACGCACGGATCGTCCTGCTCACGCCGCACGGTGTCTCCACCGTCGAGTGCGCCGTGGAGCCCGCGGTCAGTCTGCGATGCACCACGGACGAAGGAACGGCCGCCCTGGCCCTGGGATCGTGGCTGTTCACCACGGATCCCACCAGGTACGACGAGCTGGAGATCCCGCTGCTGCAGTTCGCCTACAACCCCGGTCAGGAATCGTTCGCCGCCGAGGAGATCCTGGCCCTTGGTGCTTTCGTCGCCGAGCAGCAAGGCACCGCGCGCTGGAACCACGCCTTGACCACCCTGCTGGCCAGGCTGAGGAGCACCGCGGCGGCACTGCACCAGCACACCGCCGACGCAACAACGGGCTGACGCCAACGACGACGGCCCGGTGCCCATCGCCTGTCAGGCGGTCGTCGCGGTGAGGAACTGCGTCCGGATCCGGACCGCCCGGTCGGCCACGGGCAGCTCGAAGTGGTCGACGGCTGTCGCTTCGTCGGCGTTCTCCACCTGCCAACCGTGCTGGTCGAACAGGGTGAGCCAGGCCTCGCGGGTCATGATCGTGTGCAACGGGCCGTCGCCGGCGAACATCACCTCGTCCACGGTCGTGACGACGAGCGCGGAGTCGAGGCCGGCCGGGTGCGTCTCGGCAGTGAGGGCCAGGGTGCTGCCCCGGGCGGCGCGGTGGGCGATGCCGGTCATGAGCCGAGCCACGTCTCGGGGCTTCAGGAACAGGGCGAGGTGCTCCGCGATGAAGAGCGTGGGTTGGTGGGCGTCGTGCCCGGCGCGCGCCAGAACATCGGTGACGTCGTCGGTCGCGAAGTCCGCTGGGACGAGGGTGGCGTGGGCCGAGTCGGTGTCGAGGGCTTCGAGGCGCCGCGCTTTGTCGGCGGTCGTGTGGGGCAGGTCCAGGTCGAAGAACCGGACGCCGGAGTGCCTGAACCGCAGTGCTCGATCGTCGTAGCCGGCCCCGAGGTTGACGATCTGGCGGGTACCGGCCGCGAGGGCGTCCAGGACGAGCCGGTCGAAGTAGGGGGCGCGGGGCGCCAGCAGGCCCACGGACAGGGAGATGTCGCTGGGCTCGCCGTCCTGGTCGATGGCCCGCAGTCCCTTGACCAGCGCTCGACCGGCGGCGGGGTCGCCGTCGGGGGTGTGTGGGCGGTCGAGCTCGACGCGTCCCAGAGCGCACACCTCACGGATCATGGTCAGGGTCTTGTCTGCTTGCGTGGTCACGGGGATGCTCCGTTCGCGTGGGTGCGCGCCCCGCCCGGGCGGACGGCGGCGCACCGTTGGCGTGTGGCTTGATCAGAGGACCTGGCGGTTTCGGCGCGTCGGTCAGGGCATGTCGACGTGCGGCAGGTCAGCGGTGATCTTGTCGAGGAGAGCCTGCAGGGTGGCACGCTCGGCCGGGGTGAGGGACGCGAGGATCGACTCGTCCGCGGCGATCATCGCCTGCTCGTGTCCGGAGATGAGCTCGGTCGCGGCGTCGGTGGCGAAGACGCGTTTGCTGCGTTCGTCGCCGTTCTCGAAGCGCCGCTCGACCAGTCCGCGCGCCTCCAGCCCGCGCAGGACACCGGAGACGTTCGCGGCAGTCGTCCGTGTCGCCTGGGCGATGTCGCGCTGGATCGCCCCGGGATGTGCAACGAGGTGGTTGAGAACGAATGCCTGCTGCACGCTGAGCCCGCGGGAGCGGATCCACTCCTGCCCCGCCCGCATCTGCGCCCAAGCGATCACCTTGAGCTGTTCGAGCGGACTGGCGCGTGCGCTTCCGGCGGCGTCTTCGGCTGTATCCACACCTCGAAGCTAATCATTAAGTCCTTAACAGTCAAGCACCGAACTGATGCACTGGCCACCTTCCAGGCGGGCCCGCCCCTTCAGCGCGCGGTGCGCCGTCGCGGGGTGTCCGCTGGGCACCGCGGACGCCGGGGCGGACCACCGGCCCCACGGCCACGACTGGCGTCCCGTCAGGACCGACGACGCCATGTCCAACTGATTGGCATATGAAAGTGCAATCTTAAATGCGCCCGACAACCGCCTCTCTTCACGCCGTGGCGCTCACCTGAAAGGGAGACATCTCGGCTTAAGCCTTGTCGCGCAATCACTCTGATGGGTTACTACACATGTCCGTGCCAACGGCTTTCGACTTTGCAGGCGGACGTGGGCAATCCCCTGATCAGGCGGCAGCTCACACCTGACAGGCTGTTCTCCCTCGACAGGCCCTCCAACGTGACCGACAGATGCGCACTGCCGGTCGGGGCGACGCGTACGACGCCGATCGGGTTCACCACTTGGCCAGTGGAGACGAGAGCTGACTTCCACCGCCAGGTACGTGTGCGGACCGAAAGCCCTCATCACTTCTCGGCAATGCGGCGCATTCCGAGCGAGGAGGAACACGCATGCCCATCAGTCCGAACCAAGGGTCCAGCGGTGGCGGCACAACGGTCACCATTACCGGCGTCAACCTCGCGGGCACCACGTCCGTGCACTTCGGAACGCGGCTCGCGACGATCGTCAGCGTCACGCCCACCAGCGTCACCGTCATCGCGCCTTCCGGCAGCGGGGCGGTCAGTGTCACCGTCACCACTCCAGGTGGAACGAGCAACCCGCTGCCCTTCTACTACATCGGGGCGCCCTTCAAGCAGAGCATCAGCCCGACCGGCGGATCGACGGCGGGCGGGGAGACGGTCACCATCAACGGCACCGGCCTGTACACCGCGAGCAGCGTCGCCTTCGGCGCGAACTCCGCCGTGCCGACCGTGGTGTCGGACGGGCAGATCACGGTCACCGCACCAGCCGGTTCACCCGGGTCGGTGAGCGTCAGCGTCACCACCGTCGGCGGCACCAACAACGGATTCTCGTACACCTACTTCGACGCCCCCACGCTCACGACCCTCACGCCGACGCAGGGGCCGGCCTCGGGCGGCACCTCGGTGACCCTGGTCGGCACGGCACTGACCAGCACCACCGCGGTGACCTTCGGCGGTGTCCCGGCACCCTTCAGCGTGATCAACGGCAATGTGGTCTCGGCGGTCGCCCCGCCCGGGACCGCCGGCGCCGTCGACGTCGTGCTGACCGCCGACGGGGGCAGCGCCACCGCGACGGGCGCGTTCAGCTACGTCGCGAGTCCCGGTATCTGACCCCCTCCGTGCCTCCCGGGCCCCGGCCCGGACGACCCGCACGGGCCGGACCTCCGGCCCGTGCGGGCGCGAGCAGGACAACGACAGGCCTCCAGGCCGATCCGACACCGTACGGAGACTCCGTGAAAGACAAGACCAGCCCCGCGGCGGCCGCACAGCCGACCGCCGTCGCCGCCGTACCCGTCCTCACCTCGGCATCCCCCAACACCGGCCCCGCCGCGGGCAACAACAACGTCGTCCTCACCGGCAGCGGTTTCACCGGAGCGACCGCCGTCAAGTTCGGCACCACCGCGGCAGTGGGCTACACGGTCAACTCGGCCACCCAGATCACCGCTGTCGCCCCGCCGGGGACGGGTGCCGTCCCGGTCACGGTCTCCACGCCGGGCGGCACCAGCAACTCGGTGACGTACACCTATACGGCGCAGCCCTCCCTCGTCTCCGTTTCCCCGCCCCAGGGGCCGACCGCCGGCGGGACGACGGTCATCCTCACGGGATCGGGGCTCACCGGGGCGACGGCGGTCAGGTTCGGCAGCACTGCCGCGACGTCGTACACGGTCAACTCGGCCACGCAGATCACCGCGGTGGTCCCGGCGGGGACGGGGGCGGTCCCGGTCACCGTCACCACACCCGGCGGCACCAGCAACGCGGTCTCCTTCTTCTACCTCGGCGCGCCCGCCCTCTCCTCCCTTTCACCGAACCAAGGGCCGGCCGCCGGCGGCACGGCGGTCACCCTCACCGGCACCGACCTCAGCGGGGCCACGGCGGTCAGGTTCGGCAGCACTCCCGCCACCAGCTACACCGTCGACTCCCCGACACAGATCACCGCGGTCGCCCCGGCGGGCACCGGCAGCGTCCCCGTCACCGTCACCACACCGGGCGGCACGAGCAACTCCCTCGTGTACAGCTACGTGGGATCCCCGGTCCTCACCCTCCTCTCCCCCACCCAGGGCCCGACCGATGCGGGATCCGGCGTGACCCTCACCGGCACGGGGCTGACCACCACGACCGCGGTCCACTTCGGCGCGGCGTCAGCGGCGTTCACCGTGCTGTCCGACACCGCGGTCGCGGCGGTCGCCCCGGCCGGTCCCCCGGGCGCCGTCTCCGTCAACGTCACCACTCCGGGCGGCACGAGCAACTCGCTGACGTACACACGTGTCGCACCTCCCGTCATCTAGGCGGCGACCGAAAATCCCGGGGCGGAGCCCCGCTCGCTCCACGTGCGGGAGCTGTATGACCCACGTAACGTGACGCTCCATGACCAACTGCAGGATTCACGCCTGCAGTCGAACAAGGAGCCTATTTCGTGAAGAGCTGGTGCAAACGAAGGACGTGGAGTGCCGGGGCTTTCGCGGCGATAGCCGCCGTCGTGGGGACCGCGTCTCCGTCGGCCGCGGCCGACCAGTCGACGACGACACTCCAGGTGCCGTCCACGACCGCCGCCGCCAGGGCGTACGTACGGCTGACCGCCACGGTGACCTGCACCGGCACCCCCAGCGGCGGCAACGGCCTCGGCGTGACGTTCTTCGACGGCGGGGACATCATGGCGACGGTGCCGGTCGCGGCCGACCGCCGGGCCCTCTACGTGGCGATCTTCAACACCACCGGCCTGCACAAGATCACGGCCGCGTACAACGGGAACGACAACTGCTTCGCCTCCCACGACGAGAAAACGGTCACGGTCACCGAGGCCCCGTACTGCCCCTGGGGAATCGGCCCGTGCCGGGACGACCACGGCTTCCCGTACTGCCCGCCCCGTCCCTCACCTCCGGTGATCAATCAGCTGACCGGCCCTCGGGACCAGTGCCGGTCCTGGTGAACCAGGTCTGAGGGCGACGGGCCGGTGCGCGCTCGGCTTCCGACCGCGCCCAGGCCGTCCACCTCTTCCGATCGGGCGCTCTGGGGTTTCGTCGGGAGACCTTAGGTGATGAGCGTGGTCCGGGTTTACCTTGGGCCGCACTCGGCGCGCGCGGCCATGCTCGTCACCGAACGCTTCCGCAGACGTTCCTGGCGACGAACGGGTCACGGACCGCTCAAGATCGCGTACGCACACATCTGGAGCAGGCCGTACGGGCCTGCACCACCGCGTACTTCGAGCCCGACGTCGACACCGGGTACGCGATGTGGTCCAACCGGTCGGTGCCGGGTCGCCGGCGGCAAGGACCGGCTCGCCGGGCTCATGGAGCGAGCGAAGTCCATGAATAACCAGGTGTTCGGTGCCCACGCGGTCGTGACGTACGGGGTGGGAGGCGATCCGAGGTTCGACCTGACGGAGCAGTGGGTCCGCGAGGACGGCGCATGGCACTACGACCGCTGCGAGCCCCTCGACGACTACTGACGGGTGCCGCATGCACCCCGTCGGCGCATCCACCTGATCAAGCGGCCCATCTGGAGCCCCGCGCCGCGGAATCGTGCGCCGGCGTTCCGTACCCTGAACTCCCCGGCCTCCAGGGGATTCCTGCGCGTCACGTCGCCTGAAACGCGCGGTCCGCTCCCGGCCGTGAGACGCGCCGCCTGGTCGTGCGTACGGCGGCGGGTTGCGTGCCGACGTCCGGGAGCCTCCGGCCACTCTTCCTTTGAGCGCGGATGCAGTCGGTCCGTCCGCGGGACCGTTCATGGGCTGGGAAGGCGCCGGGATCCCGTCCGGCTGTCCAACGGTTCCTCGACGGACCAGAGGTCCGTGGGCCCGGCCATCGGACAGCCCCGCCCCTCGGCGCTGCACGCCGCATCCGGCGCGATCAGGCCCACGCGCCATATTGACAGCCATCTGCAGTGGATCACTAATGGACGCGGCAGTGAATGGATTCATTCGCTCACCGCCTTCAGAGTTGATCGAGTGTCACCGGTCAGATGGGAACGGTCACTTGCACATATCGAGAAAGCCCACGCGCTCCGGGCGGCTCAGACTCACCGCGTTACTCGCGGTGTTGGGCCTCGCGGCGCTCACCCTGCTCGGGGCGCAGACATCGGCCGTCGCGCAGGCGCCTGCCGGCGTGGCGCGCACGGTCGCGGACACCGCCCGGGACAACGGACTGTCGACGGAGCCCTCCTGCTCGACGCCGAAGAAGAACGAATTCGCGTGCTTCGCACTGCGCCGCACGGACCTCCCGACCGCCCGCCGGTCTGAGGCGCCCGCCGGATACGGCGCCGGCGACCTGCGCGGCGCCTACGACCTCCCGGCAGCCGGCGGCGCCGGGCAGACGGTCGCCGTGGTCGCCGCGTACGACGACCCCACCGCCGAGCAGGACTTGGCCGTGTACCGGCAGCAGTACGGGCTGCCTGACTGCACGACCGGCAACGGCTGCTTCCGCAAGGTCGACCAGCGCGGCGGCACCGAGTCCCCGCAGCCCGATCCCGAGTGGGCCGGGGAGATCTCGCTGGATCTGGACATGGTCTCCGCCGTGGCGCCGAACGCGCACATCCTGCTCGTGGAGGCCGACAGCGCCGACCGGGACAACCTCGGGGCGGCCGTCGACCTGGCCGTCGCGCTCGGCGCCAAGGTCGTGTCCAACTCGTACGGCTCCTACTACGACAGCCTCCCCGGGGGCGGTGAGGACCCCGCCGAGACCACCGACACGCACTACAACCACCCGGGTGTGGCCATGGTCGTCGCCGCCGGCGACCTGAACTACGGAGTCCCGTATCCCGCCGCCTCGCCCTACGTCACCTCGGTCGGCGGGACCTCGCTCGCCCGCGACCCGAGCAGTCCCCGCGGGTGGTCGGAATCGGTCTGGAGCAACGGCGACCGGGGCACCGGCTCGGGCTGCTCCGCCTACCAGGCGAAACCGGCCTTCCAGAAGGACACCGGCTGCCCCCGCCGCACCGTCGCGGACGTCTCGGCCGTCGCGGACCCGGCCACCGGTGTGGCGGTCTACCAGAGCTACGGACAGAGCGGCTGGCAGGTGTACGGCGGGACGAGTGCTGCCACGCCGATCATCGCCGGGGTCTACGCGGCGGCCGGAGCGCCGGCGGCCGACAGCTACCCCAACTCCTACCCCTACGCCGCGGCCAGTGGCCTCAACGATGTGACCAGCGGGTCCAACGGCACGTGCGACCCCGCCTATCTGTGCACCGCAGGGCCCGGATTCGACGGGCCGACCGGACTGGGCACGCCCCGGGGCCTGGGCGCGTTCCGCGGTGGGCCGCGCGGGGAGATCTCCGGGACGGTCACGGACGCCGGTACCGGCAAGGCACTGGCGGGGGCCGCGGTCTCGGGCGGCGACGTCACCGTGCACTCCGACGCCTCGGGGGCCTACACGCTGTCCCTGCCGGCCGGAACCTACGACATCGGCGTCGAGGCCTTCGGCTACGCGACGGCGTCCACGCCGGACGTCACGATCGCCGACGGGGCCACGCTGACGAGGAACTACGCGCTGACCGCGGTGCCCAGCCGTACGGTCACGGGGAGGATCACCGACGGTTCCGGGCACGGCTGGCCGCTCTACGCCAGGATCGTCGTGGACGGCTCGCCCGCCGGCCCGGTGTGGAGCGACCCCGCGACCGGCGTGTACAGCCTCGAGCTGCCGCAGAACCGTGCGCACACCCTGCGGGTCACGGCGTCCCTTCCCGGCTACGAGGAAGTCACCCGGCACCTGGCGGCGGGCACGGCGGCGCAGCAGCTCGACATTCCGGTGCCCGCCGACGTCTGGTCGGCCGGCGCCCCTGCCTACGCGCCGGAGCTGACCGGCCCGACACAGGAGTTCACCTCGACGGACTCCGCGCCCGAGGGCTGGTCGGTGGTCGACGCCGAGGGGACTCAGGGCGGCTGGGCGTTCGACGACCCCGGAGCGCGGTCCAACACCACTGGCGGCAACGGCGGTTTCGCGGTGGTCGACAGCGACCACTACGGCTACCCGGCCGCGCAGGACTCCAGCCTGGTCAGCCCGCGCTTCGACTTCACCGGCGTCACGGTCCCCGAGCTGGCCTTCGACACCGACCTCAAGCCCTTCTTCGGGCAGACCGCCGACCTCGACGTCAGCACCGACGACGGCGTGACCTGGAAGAACGTCCGGTCCCTGACCACCGACGCGGCCGGCCCGACCCATCTCGACGTACCCCTGGCCGGGTACGCGGGCGAACCCTCGGTCCGGGTGCGGTTCCACTACACCGCCTCCTTCGCGCTGTGGTGGGCCGTCGACAACGTCTTCGTCGGAGGCAGGGGGCTCACCCCCACCCCTGCCGGTCTCATCACCGGAACCGTCACCGACGCCAACACCGGCGCGGGGCTGGCACCGGCCACCGTCATCGACCGGGACCAGCCCTCGCTGAGCGCGATCACGGCGGCCACACCCGAGGACCCGAACCTCGGCGACGGCTTCTTCACCCTGACCGCGCCCGTGGGCAAGCACACCCTCACGGCAGCGGCGCCGCGCTACACGGAGCGGTCCAAGACGGTGGCGGCGCGCGCCGACACCGTCGTGGCCTCGGCGTGGAAGCTCACGGCGGGTCAGCTGTCCTTGACGACGGAACCGATCGAGGCGACGGCGGTCCTGGGAAAGACCGCGACGCACAAGCTGACCATCACCAACACCGGAGGCGCCCAGGCCACCTTGACCCTCGCGGAGCGGGTCGGCTCCGGCAGCACCGGCGCCGGCGCACCCCTCCACCGCGCCGCCCGGCGACCGCTCCCGTCATCGGGCGCCGACGGGCGCACCGCACCGATCGACGGCCGCACCACGCTTCCGCCCGGGCACGCCGTTCCCTCCCGCGAGACCGGGCCCTCGGGTGACGCCTGGAAGCCCGTCGCCGACCTGCCCGCGGCCATCATGGACAACGCCGTCGACAGCTTCGACGGCAAGATCTACTCGGCCTACGGGTACGACGGGGAGGACGACACCGGCGACCTGTACCGCCTCTCCCCCGACACCGGCGCCTGGAGCCGGCTCACCTCCTCCCCGCACCCGCGCCGCGCGCCCGCGCACGGCTTCATCGACGGCTTGTTCTACGCCGCCGGCGGCTGGGGCAGCAGCACCGGCGGCATCGACCCGGCCCTGGACATCTACGACCCCGTCAGCAACCGCTGGACCAGCGGTGCCAAGGCGCCCAAGGCCTACGCCGGATCGGGAAGCACCGTCCTGGACGGAAAGCTGTACATGGTGGGCGGTTGCGCCGCGACGAGCTGCGGCACGACCGACGCCTTCGTCTACGATCCCCAGGCCGACCGCTGGTCGGAGATCGCCCCCTATCCGGAGCCCATCGCCTGGCAGTCCTGCGCCGCCATCGGCACCAAGATCTACTGCGCCGGCGGGGAGAGCGGCGGCGCCGTCGCCGTGGCCTCCTCGTATGTCTACAACCCCGCCACCGACAAGTGGTCGGCCCTGCCCGACATGCCGATCCCGCTGTGGGGCGCGGCGTACACCGCTGCCAACGGACTGCTGCTGATCTCCAGCGGTGTGACCGACGACAGCCTGCTGACGAACCAGGGCTTCGCCCTCGACCCCGCGACGGCGACCTGGACCGCCCTGCCCAACGCCAACACCAGCACGTTCAGAAGCGGCGGCGCGCCGGGCTTCTACAAGGTCGGCGGCACCGTCGACGCCTACGAACTCGCGCCCACCACCGCCGTCGAGGTGCTGCCCGGCTACGACCAGGCGGGGCTGTCGGAGGTCACCTGGCTCGGCGAGTCCGCCAGGACCATCACCCTCGCCCCCGGTCAGAAGACGGTGCTCACCCTCACCTTCGACACCGCGAACCTGGAGGTCGCCCAACCCGGCGACCTCGGCGCCAGGCTCGCACTGTTCACCGACACCCCCTACGCACTGCCCGACATCCCCGTCACGCTGCACGTCGACCCACCGCGACGATGGGGCAACATCAGCGGGACCGTTCTCGGGGCGACCACGGCAGGAGGAACCGCCCCGCTGGCCGGCGCGACCGTGCAGATCGACAGCTGGGCCGGCTCCTGGACGCTCACAACGCGCCCGGACGGCACCTTCGGACTGTGGCTCGACACCCGCAACAACCCGTTGACCGTCATCGTCGCCAAGGACGGCTACCGGCCGACCGTAGCCACCGTGCGGCTCCAGAAGGGAGCAACCGTCGTCCACAACGTGACGCTGGAGCGCGCGTAGCAGCCGCCGGCACCTGATCCAGGCCGGGGCGCGGCCCACTCCGGGCCGCGCCCCGGCCGTCTGCCGGCACCGGATATATTCGCGCACGTTCGTTCGATCGTGCACGAGGAGCGCTGTTCCGTGGACTCGCCGTACTCGCCCCAGCCGTCGGCCCTCGAACCGCCGACGCGGCGGCCACTGAACAAACTCGCGGTCATGGCGCTGGTGTTGGGGCTGGTGTGCGTCGTGCCGGTGATCGGCGTCGTGCTGGGGGCCGTGGCGCTGACACAGATCGACAGGCGGGGCGAGCGCGGCAAGGGCCTGGCCGTCACCGGTCTGGTGCTGTCGGCGCTCAGCACGCTGGTGGCCGCGCTCCTCGCGCTCGGCGGCCTCGCCGCGTTCACCAAGGGCTTCAGCGACGGCCTCGCGCATGGCGCCCGGGGCGGCGACACGCTCTCCTCCCTGCGCAGGGGCGACTGCTTCAACACCCCGAAGGACGAGGTGAAGGGCGCGGTCAGGAACGCGGCCACCGTGCCGTGCGCGCGCGTGCACACCGGCGAGGTCTTCGGGGTCTTCCAGATGTCCGGGGAGAACAGCGGCTTCCCGGGGGACGACTCGGTCGCCACCGTGGCCGGGAAGCGGTGCGGGCAGCTGCGACACGCCTACACCCTGGACACCTGGGCGTTCCCGAAGGACGCCGGCGTCTCCTACTTCGTCCCCACCAGCAGGTCGTGGAACATCCACGAGCGCCAGGTGATCTGCTTCTACCGCAAGCACAGCGGCCCCCTCACGGGGTCGCTGCGGCGCGACGAGACCACGCTCGACGCGCATCAACTCGTCTATCTGAAGGCCGCCAACACGCTCGACGACGCGAAGGACGACGCCCCGGAGGCGGAGTACATCGAGGACGACCTCAAGGGTTACAAGCAGTGGGCGCACGACGTCACCATCGCCCTCGGCCAAGAGTCGCGTCTCCTGCGCCACCACGACTGGCCGGCCGCCGCGCGGCCGCACGTCGCGGCGCTCGCGAAGGAGTTGGACGCGGCCCGCGCGCACTGGGCGAAGGCCGCCGGCGCCAAGAACGCGCATGCGTACTACGACCACTACAAAGCGGGGGAACGGCTGTCGGGCCACGACGAAGCCGTCAAGGCCCGCGCGGCGCTGGGCCTTGCCACGACCGACCCGACCGCGGGCTCCTAGCGGTTGCCGTTGCCGATGACCGCTCGCCCGCACCTGGGAACCGGCGGCGGGCAACGCCGGTCAACGCGGTGACGCATGCACCGCGGAGGCCAGTCGTACCGCCGGCGGCAGTGGCGCTTGGCCGGGGCGCGCCTCGAGCGCCTGGATCGCCAATGCCGCGAAGCGCCGGGAGGCCGCCACCTGGGTGGTGGCCGACGCGGCGTGGATCCCTTGGTTCGCCATCAGGATGACGATCAGGTCGTCCAGGACGAAGTCGGGCCGAAGGCGTCCCGCTGCTTGGGCCCGTTGAGCCAAGGAGGCGACTGCGGTCACCGTGTACTCGCGGCTCGCGGCGGCATCCACCGCTCCCGGAAAACTGGACAGGAACGCCTGCGTGAAGCCGCGATCGCGTGCGTGCAGCTCGCAGGTCCTCTCGATCACCAGGCACAGGCCGCGCCAGGGGTCAGGATCCGCGCTGCCCTCGTCGACGATGGCGCGACAGGCGGTCAGCTGGTCGGCGAAGGCTTCGGCGACGAGCGCCTGCTTGGTCGGGAAGCGGCGGTACAAGGTGGCGGGCCCCACACCGGCGTGCCGCGCGATCTCTCGCATCGGCACGTCCAGGCCGTCGGTGGAGAACAGCGCCCGGGCGGCATCGAGGATGCGCTCGCGATTGTCCAGCGCGTCGGAGCGCAGCGAATGAGGCACGTCGTCGGTCACCGCTCTCACTTTACCCAAACGGACGGGGGCGTCCGTTACGGTCCCGGGATGTGAGGGCCGCCACCGTCCACAGGCGGTTCGGAGATTCGGAGATGACCTTGAAGGCAGTGGTGATCCAGAGGTTCGGAGGTCCTGAGGGCCTGGCTGTCGTCGACCTGCCGGAGCCCGTACCCGGCGCCGGGGAGGTGCTGATCGCCACCGAGGCCGTGGGGGTGGGCGGTGTCGACACCTTGATCCGGAGCGGGGCGCTGGCCTCGTACGGCTTCAAGGAGGGCCACGTGCCGGGTGGCGAAGTGGCGGGCACCGTGACCGCGGTCGGTGACGGCGTCGACCCGTCGTGGGCCGGCCGGCGGGTGTGGGGCTCGCCCGGCACCGGCGGGGGCTACGCCGAGCAGGTGCTCGCGCCGGTCGGGCAGCTCGTTCCCCTGCCCGCCGGTCTGTCCGCCGCGGCGGCGGTGACGCTCGGCAGTGCAGGTGCGGTCGCCCACTTCGGTCTGCGGCACGCTCACTTCGCCCCCGGGGAGGCCGTCCTGGTGCGGGGTGCGGCCGGCAGTATCGGGATCATGGCAGTGCAGCTCGCGGCAGTCGGTGGAGCCGCGGCAGTGGCGGTCACGACGTCGTCGGCCGAGCGCGGTGAGCGGCTGCGCCGCCTCGGCGCGACCCACGTGCTGGACCGCTCCGGCGACGGAGGAACAGATGCTCCCGGCGGCTACGACGTCATTCTCGATGTGGCGGCCGGAAAGGACATGGCGTCGTTCTTCGACAGGCTCAATCCGAACGGCCGCATGGTGGCCGTCGGCGCGGTCGCGGGCCGGCCGCCCGCGGACTTCGGCACCAGAATCATGGCGGCGTTCCAGAAGTCGATGTCGTTCGCCGCCTTCAGCGCGGCCACCGTCCCGGAGGCCGACCTGCGTGCCCGGCGCGGAGAGCTGTTCGCCGCGGCCGGCCGCGGCGAGGTCGAAGCGGTGGTGCACGAGCTGCTGCCGCTCGACAAAGCCGAGCTCGCGCACCGGAAGATGGACGCCGGTGAGGTCTTCGGCAGGATCGTGCTCACGCCGTAGCACCCGCAGGTGTGCCGGCGCTGGGCACCGGCCGCAAATGCCGCGGGGCCGGCCTCCCTTGCGGAAGGCCGGCCCCGGCTGGGTGTGCGCCGGTCAGCGGGAGCTGATCAGCAGGCCGGGGACGACGGTCCGGCCGGTGCGGAACTCGGTGTACGCCCACTGCTCGACGTCGGGCTGCGGGCCCACGGGGTTCAGCGTCACCTGGGAGTACCCACCCCGCTGCACCTCGGTCGGTGTGGTCAAGGTGGCGTTGTGCCGCTCGGCGTTCTCAGGGACGACGGTCACCCCGAGCCGGTAGGGAACCTCGGGGGAGGTCGCCGTCTGGGCGTGCACGTAGGCGGTGTAGACGCCGGGTTCGGGGAAGAACCGGGCGCTGCGCTCGTTGCTGTGCCAGGAGGCCCAGCTCCGGTCGACCAGTTTGCCGTCCTTGTAGAGGTAGAGGTCGAGGTTCGTGTTCGGGTCGTCGGAGGCCGTCTGCACGATGAGTCCGGCCGAACCTGGCGGTACGACGATCTTCGTGCCCTGGGTGCCCACTCCGCCGGGGGAGAACACGCCGCCGCTGACGGAGGTCGTGAGCTTCTTGTCCGTCCAGGTCACGGGGGTGTACCCGGTGGTGCGGCCGGCCAGCGGTCCGGTGAAGCCGGGTTCCAGGTATCCCTGGCCTTGCCCGCCGACACGGCCGAACTCGATGCCCGTGTCGTCGTACGGACGCGGGGTGAAGCCCCACGGTCGGGCGGCGACCGTCAGCCGCACCTGGTGCCGGGCGCTGGTGAAGGTCAGTGACCCGGTGGCGTAGCGGTCCCAGGTCGCGGTGCCGCGCTCCAGCGTGATGGTCACCGTGGCGGTGGCACCGGGCTTCACCGAGATCGTCTTGGGGCTGACGGTCACCTTCATCCCGGCGAGTCCGTCGACGTGCGCCGTGTACGCCTCGGTTCGCGTGCCGACGTTGGTCAGCCGCCGTGTGACACGGACCGGCTTCGTTCCGTCGTACTCGCGCAGCGCGATCGACGGCAGGTTGATCTCCTTGCCGTCCGGGGTCGCCGCGGACGCGAAGGCGGTCAGCTCGGCCGGCGAGGGCTCGATCACCAGGCCCGGGTCGTCGGCGGACGAGGTGCGGGGCAGCCCGGAGCCCTGGCGCAGCGGGCTGGCCGTGCCCTTGGTGTCGGTGGCGGTGGTCCGCAGTGCCGAAGCGGTCGCGCCGGGCGACCACTTGGGGTGCCGGGCACGCAGCAGTGCGGCCATGCCGGCCACGTGCGGTGCGGCCATCGAGGTGCCCGAATACGCGTCGAAGAGCCGTCCTCCGGCCATCGGCGACACCGCCGCCACCACGTCGATGCCGTCCGCGACGAGGTCGGGCTTCTGCAGTCCGGTGTGCACCTGGTCGGGACCGTAGGACGAGAGGCCGGCCACGCTCGGCACCCCGACGAGGCTGCTGCCGTCCCCGCCCTCGGCCAGCGACGCGGTCCCGTCAGTTCGGTGCGCCCACAGGTAGTTGAAGAGCTTGCCCGCCTGTTCGGCGCTCCACAGGTAGACGGTCGGGAAGTCGTAGATCACGTTCAGCCGCGTGTTGCCGGTCGACTGGAACAGCACCACGCCGACACCGCCGGCGGCCTTGACCGTCGCCACCGCGTCGACGGCGTCGATGAAGTCGCAGGCCACGATCTTGCCCTTGACCTTGGCGGGGTCGAGGCTTCCGGACCAGCAGTACTGCGCGCCGTCCTCGAGCGATCCGGCCTGGTCGGCGAAGACGATGGGGGTGTCGCGGCGGGACGGCAGCCGGTCCATCGACGTGCCGACGATACGGGTGCCGTCGCCGAGCCGGACGGTCGCCTCGTGGGAACGCTCGACGGTCGCGCCCACCGTGGTCACCCACGGTTCGGCGTTGCTGATCATCCCGGACATGCCGTCGTTGCCGGCCGAGGCCGCGACGAAGACCCCGGCGAGGTAGGCATTGAGGAAGGCGTCCCCGATCGGGCTGTTGGGCTCGTAGTCGCCCATCGACACGCCGGCCGAGTAGTTGATCACCTGGACACCGTCGGCCACCGCCGCGTCGATCGCCGCGATGATGTCGGCGTCCGTGCCCGAGCCGCCCCAGAGGGCCTTGTACACGGCGATACGCGCATCGGGGGCCACCCCGGAGATCGCGCCGTAGTCGTGCCCGAGGATCATCGCGTGCTTGACCGGGAGACCCGCCGCGGTCGAGGCGGTGTGGGTGCCGTGCCCTTCCATGTCGCGGGGCGAGAGGCTCTCCCCGTCGGGGAGCGAGCCGTAGGCGCTGAGCCACCCGTCGGCGAAGTACCGCGCCCCGACGATCTTGCCGTTGCAGGCGGAGGCGGGGAAGTCCTGACCCCTCTGGCAGGTGCCGTGCCAGCCCGGGGGTCGCGGCATGGTGGCGGCGAAGGACGCGCTCTCCGGCCAGATTCCGGTGTCGATCACACCGATGACCACATCGGAGCCATGGCCCGGTTTGGTCTGCGCGGCCGGTTGCGCCGGTGTGCGCGTCGACGCCTGTGCGGTGTCCTGTGCCGTTTGCGGGGTCGTGGTCGTCGCGGCGTCGGCCTTCACGAGACGGGCCGCGGTGACCGCCGCGACGCGCGGGTCCTTGGCGAGCCGGCCGGCCTGATCACCGGTCAGCTTGGCGGAGAAGCCGTTGAAGGCGGTCGTGTAGGTGCGCTGCGCCCGCACACCGAAGTCGCCGAGCACGTCACGCTGCGCGTCGCCGAGGTGCTGACGGTACTTCTCGGCCGCGGCCGAGTGCGGCTGGAGTTCCTGACCGGCCGCCGGCCTGGTCGCCACGAGCCCCTTGACGCCACCCGCGTACGAGGTGACCGGCGCCTCCCGCAGCCGCACGACGTACTGCCCCTTGATGGTTCCGGGCTGCGCGGCGGAGTGCAGGGCACCCCCGCCGGTCAGGGAGGGGCGGGGTCCGTCGTACTGACCCAGCTTCAGGTCCGGCAGGGGATTGCCGGACTGCGCCATGGCCGGTCCGGCAATCCCCAAGCCGCTGAATATGGTGGCGAAAACAGTGATGGCCGACGCCACGACAAGTCGGCGTCGTCGTCGAAGGCTCGGGCTTGTGACCACGAGTCTCCTCCCATGAGGTGAACGGTGTGCATGTCCGTCACACCCAATCTTCACCCGATCACGGCAGGGTTACGTTCGCGTGACGAATCGTCGCGCCCGACGTCGCAACAGGCCTCTGACGTGGGGGTTTTGTCCTGGTGGCGGAGCGGGCCGCCGGACGCGGGAGCGAATGGCAGGCCGGCTTCCGGGCCGTCGCGATCCGGAGTCTGCCGGGAGCCTGAGCTGCACGAACTCCGCCACGGACGCGGGCACTCGATGCCTGGACGGCCACCAGGATCCCGGACGGCGGCATGTCGCCGACGCCGCCGGTGAGGCCCGCCCCCAACTGCTGTCGTTTTGACGACAGCTGTCGGAATGCCGACACCGCCAACACGTTCACGGTTGGCCGAAACCTGTCACCACGGCCGCACCGCCGACTGTTACACCGACATGAAGCCGCAAGTGACTCCACCTCGCAGTGATGGCCCCGCTATGAACCGCTCACCGCTTTTCGGACAATGATCTCCGAACTGTGGACGGTGGTTGGGGTGGCTGAAACGATCCCCGGGTCGTACACACCTGCGCATCGTGCGACGTCGCCGCGGAGGCACCGTCGCCTCCGGCCACCCCCTCCCCCGGCCCCCTCCGGCCGGGCGCAAGGAGCTGCACCAGTGACGCACAACCCCCCTGTCACGGGCGCCACTTCGCCACGGACCTCGCCCCCTCCGCGCCGCACGACCGCCGTCCTCGCGGCGCTCGCCCTGGCCGCCGCCCTCGCCACCGCCCTCCCGGCGGCCGGCGCCGTCGCCGCCCCCCGGGCCGCGGACGACGCCGCGCACCGGCCCGCACCGCCCCGGATATCCGCGACCGCCCGGGCCGGCGCCGCGCCGCTGCGGCTCTCCACCGCGCAGCACGCCGCACTCCTGGACGATGCCGCCGGCGCGAGCGCCGGCACCGCACGCGCGCTGCGGCTCGGCAGCGGCGAGAAGCTGGTGCCGAAGGACGTCGTCAAGGACGCCGACGGCACCGTGCACACCCGCTACGAGCGCACGTACCGCGGACTCCCCGTCGTCGGCGGCGACTTGGTCGTGCACCAGCAGGGCGCCACCCGCACCGCCACCGAACCCACCGGCCGCATATCCCTCCCCACGACGGTCGCCTCCGTGCCGGCCGCCACGGCGAGGAAGTCCGCGCTGGCCTCGGTCAAGGAGGAGGGGAACGACAAGGCGAAGGCCACCGCCGCACCCCGCCTTGTGGTCTGGGCCGGCGGCAAGGGCAAGCCCCGGCTCGCCTGGCAGTCGGTCGTCACCGGCGTCCAGGACGACGGCACCCCGAGCAGCGTCCAGGTGCTCACCGACGCCGCGACCGGCGAGGAACTGCAGCACGCGGAGCAGATCAACGCGGGTAACGGGCAGAGCCAGTACAGCGGCCGGGTGCAGATCGGCACCGTACGCAACGGCGACCACTACGAGCTGACCGACCCGCAGCGCGGCGGCCACAGCACCTACGACCTGACGGGCGTCGGCGGCAACGGCACCCTCGTCACGGACACCGACGACCAGTGGGGCGACGGCACGACGGCCGACCGCCAGACGGCCGCCGTCGACGCCGCCTACGGCCAGCGCAAGACCTGGGACTTCTACCACGACATGTACGGCCGCAACGGCATCGCCGACAACGGTGCCGGCTCGTACTCCCGCGTCCACTACGGCACCAACTACGCCAACGCCTTCTGGGACGACGGCTGCTTCTGCATGACGTACGGCGACGGCCTGGACAACGCCCACCCGCTGACCGAACTCGACATCGCCGCACACGAGATGACGCACGGCGTGACCGCCGCGACGGCCGGACTGATCTACGAGGGCGAGTCCGGCGGTCTCAACGAGGCCACCAGCGACATCATGGCCACGGCCGTGGAGTTCTACGCCAACAACCCGTCGGACACCCCGGACTACACCCTGGGCGAGCTCGCCGACGTCCGCGGCACCGGCAAGCCGCTGCGCTACATGGACCAGCCCTCCAAGGACGCCGACCCGGTCAAGGGCACGTCCCAGGACTACTGGACGCCGCAGACCAAGGGCCTGAACGTCCACAACAGTTCGGGCGTCGCGAACCACTTCTTCTACCTGCTCTCCGAGGGCAGCGGCAAGAAGACGATCAACGGCGTCGCCTACGACAGCCCCACCTACGACGGCAAGCCCGTCGCGGGCCTCGGGCTGCACAACGCCACCAACGTCTGGTACCGGGCGCTGACCCGCTACATGACCAGCACCACGGACTACGCCGCCGCCCGGGTGGCCACCCTCCAGGCCGCCGCGGACCTCTTCGGCAAGTCCAGCGACGCGTACGAGGCGGTGGGCAACGCCTGGGCCGCCGTGAACGTCGGTCCGCGCTTCGTCAACCACATCGCCGTGGTGCCGCCGTCCACCCGGAACTCGGCGGTGGGCGTCCCGGTCAGCCGGCAGATCGTGGCGGCCACCAGCCGTCCGGGCGCCCTGACGTACTCGGCGGCCAACCTGCCCACCGGCCTGTCCATCAACCGTACGACGGGCCTGATCACGGGCACGCCGACGGCCGCGGGCACCTTCGCGGCGGTCGTCACGATTCGCACCTCGGCGGCGGAGACCCTGCCGGTGCCGTGGACGTGGACCGTCCTGGCCTCGGGCGGCAGCCACTTCGTCAACCCCGACCGGTACGACATCGGGCCGTGGGCGACCACGGAGTCACCGATCACCGTCACGGGCCGGCAGGGCAACGCCTCCGCCTCGGTCAAGGTCGGTGTCGACGTGTACAAGGGGTGGATCGGCGGGCAGATCATCTGGCTGGTGGCGCCGGACGGCACCGCGTTCCTGGTGAAGGACTTCGTCTGGGACACCGGCAACGAGCTGCACGCCACGTACACCGTCGACGCCTCGACCGTGGCGGCCAACGGCACCTGGAAGCTGCGGATCCAGGACAACACCCCGTCCTTCCCGGGCAACGCCGCGGTGCCGGGCTACCTGGACGACTGGAGCCTGGACTTCTGACAGTCCTCCGCTCCGCCGCGTGCCGTCGCACCCCGGTTCATGGGGGTGCGACGGCACGCGCACGGCAACCGGCGCTCGTCAGCCGGCGTACGCCTGCTCGTACAGGCTGCGCAACTCAGGGGTGGCCTCCGCCGTCGCGCCGCACAGGCTGACGCGGCCGTCGTCCGCGGTGACCAGGTAGTGGTGGCCGACGGCGAACTCCGCTCCGTTGAGGAGCTGGGCCAGGTTCGCGTCGCTGGTGAGCCCGACGGTGGTGGGGCCGGTGCCCCGGTACCAGTGGTCCACCCGGAGTTCGACGCGGTCGCCCTTGACCGAGGTCGCCGTGCCTTCGAACGCGGTCTTGAAACCGCGCAGGAGGTCGGCGCTCACCGGGGCGCACTTCCCGGCAGGCGCGTCCGGGACGGCCAGGGTCAGAGCGGGGGCCGACGGGGTCGCCGCGGCCGACGGCTCGGTCTCCTGGGAGGTCACACCCCAGGCGAGTCCTCCGACCACCACAAGCAGGGCGGCGCCCACCGCGACGGGCAGGAAACGTCGGCGGGACGTGCCCACAGCAGGGGGCGTGGTCGGGGAAACACGGGTGTCGGCGGTCACAGTGGCCTCCAGGAGACGCTTGGGATCGGGGGAAGGCGCCGCGGATGTCCGTGCCGGGTCGATGGCCCGCATCCGGGCCAGCAGTTCCTCGTCGTTCACCGACGGCTCCCTTCTTCATCCGTCCTGTGTCCGGCCCGAGCGGGATTCTTTCGCTCGAGGCGAGCGGCGAGCTTCTTCTTCGCCCGGTGCAGCCGGATACTCGCGGCGTTGGCGGTCAACCCGGTGACCTGCGCGATCGCGCTCGGCGCCAGTCCCTCCCAGGCCCAGAGCCGGACGACCTCGCGGTCGAGCGCCCCCAGCGTGCCCAGTGCGTGATGCAGTTCCAGGTGCTCCGCCTCCACCTCGCGCGGTGGCTCCTCCGCCTGCGTCAGCCGCTCCACCAGCCGCAGCCGGCGCCCCTCGGCCCGGCGCGCGTTGGCCAGACAGCCCCGCGCGACGCCGTAGCACCAGGGCAGCACCTCGTCGGGATCGACGGGACCGTCCCCGCCGAGCCCCGGCACATCCTCCAGCCGGCGCCACAGGACGAGCATCGTCTCCGCGAGCACGTCATCGACCACGGCGGCGTCCGCCCGCCGCCGCAAGTACCGGTGCAGCGGCTCCGCCACCACACCCAACAACGCCTCGAATCGAGCCTCCCGCACCCGGGACGGCTCCTGCACCAGCCTCAATTCCACACCTTCACCTGTCCGGCACCGCCCGCTCCCTTTCACCCTCGGCCGGACAAACTCCCGCCGGCGCGGAAACCTCGGATGCCGCCCGGCATCCCGACCGCCGAGGACCTGATCCTCGCAGGTCACGGCAGCACTGACCGACCGGGTCGGTCTCGGGGCGCCGCCAGCGTGTCTGCGGCCAGGCCTTTCGCGGCCTTCAGTCGGCGTCGGGGTTGTCGGACTCCGCGAGAAGCCGGGCCGCCAGCTCGTCGGCCCACTGCACGGCCCAGGAGCGCAGCGCGGTAATCGTGGAGTCGTCGAGGCCGTAGGCGGCGAACGCTTCGTCGTCGGTCCACTCGGCGCCGGCGAGGTTGGCCTGGAGATCTTCTCGTTCGAAGCGGCCCCGGGCGTGTCGGCGGCCGAACTCCTCCAAGTCGGTGGTGGACCAGCGTCGGGAGGCGGCGAAGACGTCGATCAGGTCCCGGGGGGCACCTCGGTCGCCGAGGGCGCGGACCTTGGTGCCGATCACGTCTTCCTCGGCGAGGACGGGCCCGTAGGGGCTGTGGGTGATGGGTCGCCAGAAGTTTTCCTTCAGGATGTCGACCTCGCACTCCTGCCCCGTTGCGGGGTCGGACACGGTGAAGCGTGCAGAGAGCGGAGCGATCTCCAGCGACTGCACGTGCCAGCCCTGTTCTTCCAGGCCGGCGCGGAGTGTGGTGGCGATGTCAGCCATGGGAGCCGGGTTCTGCGTGGCGACATCGAGGTCTTGGCTGGGGCGGTCGACCAAACGGTGGGCGCGCACGGCATAGCCACCGGTGAGCACCAGCGGGTAGGGGGAACCAAGAGCGATGACATCGGCCAGGAGCCGCGCGTGCAGCTCCGGCATGTCCGTCACGCTGCGGCCCGGGCACGGGCGGCGAGCTGAGGGAACGCCTCCTCCCACACGGCGCGCACTGTGCGTCCGACCAGGCCGCGCAAAACAGGCCACATCTGGAGGAGCAGGTCCCTGTTGAGGTACTGGGGCAGGTCGTCGTGCAGTCCTTCGTGCAGGACAGTGCGGTAGAGGCCCATGCGCTGGCGGGGCTTTTCCAAATCGTAAGAGGTCATCCCCGACCAGGCGACGTGCAGCGGCAGATCCACGATCCCGTGGGCAGGCCCGCGCAGCTCGTCCAGCGAGGCCGGAAGGCGCCGCCGAAACTTCTCCCGGTACAGTGCCAGGTCCTCGGCGTACAAGCCTGACTGGTCTGCGGTCCCCGGGACCGAGGGCTGCGAGCTGGCTGCCATACCCCCATTATGACCGCGGGACGACAGTGGCGAGGCAGAACCCCACCGGGTGCGACAGGTCGAGGGTGCCAACAGTCACGCCACGGCCGAGGCCCAGGTCGGACGGCGGTCGAGTCCGGCGTCCACGTCCGGTCACAGCCAACCGGCCCAGCCGAACGTCAGGAGGTAGGCGCGCGTGACTGCGGCCCGGCCGCGGCGCCCGCCACCGGCAACCGCCACAAGGGCCACGGTGAACCAGCACGCGACCGCTCCGCCGATGCCCAGAGCCCAAGCGGCGCCGCCGACGGCTGCGGAGAAGGCCACGATGAAGACCGCTATGACGAGCCCGGCATGGGCACCGCCGATGCTCACGCGGAACATCTCGCGCACGACGCGACGGCCCTCTGCGAGAACCCGCTCGTACGCGTTCAGCTCTCGCCCCGGACCGTCCTGCTCCTCCATATCCCCCTCCACGGGCCCCTCTCAACACGTCCTGGCCAAGCTGAGTCCGACCGAGCTATCAGCTCGGCACAGTGGTTCGAAAGAGAGCGAGAAGCGCGCGACCCGGGATGCTTTCAGGGTCGAAACTCTGGATGCCCTGCTCCTCGGGTGGCACGCCTGGCCCCCGCAGACGTGCACCTTGGCAGTGGAAGCAGAAGGCGATCTCGAAGAGGAGCTCCTTGTCGCTGTGGGCCCGGATGCCCCAGCCAGGGACAAAGCAGCGGTACCGTTCCCCCGGGGGCAGCTCAGCGATCAGCGCCAGAGCCTCCCGAACCTGGTCCGCTTCCCACAGCGCGGTGTCCTCACCGGTCAGGTCGTCGGAGAGGGGGCTGTGCATTGCCTCGGTGATGCGCACGACCTCGATCATTTCCGTCTGCGCGCTGACGGCGGGAAGCAGCATGTGGGCAGCATCGCCGATCACCCGCCGCGCAGTCCATGGCTTGGTGCCCCAACGAAGGGGCAGGTTCGGCGGGCGATGTCACATCGCGGGCGCCTCGTCTGTCTCATTGGTGGAAGAACCACGGCGTGCCGTGGACGGTGCCGGAACCGGGTGGTTCCGACGTATCGAGCGAGTGGTGGAACGTGACACGGAAGCACAGCGACGACCAGGTCTTCCGGATCACCGGGGCCGCAGCCGGGCTTTCGGACGACGTACGCGCCAGGCAGCGCCGATACATCATCTCGATGTCGATCCGGACGGTGTCGTTCGTCCTCGCCGTCGTGCTCTGGCAGGTCTCCACTCCCCTGGCCTGGATCACGCTGGTCCTGGGGCTGGTACTGCCCTACATCGAGGTCGTCGTGGCCAACGCCGGGCGGGAGAACGCTCGTGGGCTGCCCCGAACCCACATCGCACCGCCGGAACGGCCGGCCCTCGGGCCCGGCGAGACATCGCTCCCATCGGAACGGGCCCCTGGAACCCGCCAACCGGTGCAGTAGACGGACCGCAAGCACGCTCACGCAAGGCGGTCAGAGCCACCATGGGCCGGACGCGATCGGCAGTCACGGCCTTGCTGGCGTCATGCAGTCGGACCGCGATCAAAACGTCGTTTCTGATGGCGGACCGCTGGCCGCTTGAAACGGGTGGCCTGCTTGAAGGACTGCTCGGTACGGTGACGCGGTGTGCTTCTACGCCATGACCTACTACAAGCTGCACTACGCGTGTGTCTCGTGCCGTGTCAGCTTCAAGCAGCATGCCTGTCCGCAGCGGAAGCACCTGTGCCCGAACTGTTCTCAGCCCCTCATTTGCGCTGGTCACGACTTCGCTCCGCCGCCCAGGCGTGATGTCCGCAGTTGGTCTGTGGTGGCGGCGGTGTTGGGTGAAGGACTTCGCTACGAAGGGTTGTCGGTCTGTGTCGGCGACGCCTGAATTCTGAGCCGCTTCCGACGGGTGAAAGGTGACCCCCGTTGCTTCGGTTGATGTTGGTCATTCCCCGGTGTTGGCGGCG